>JAHEEI010000141.1 GCA_024640785.1 Pseudomonadota bacterium | reverse complement strand
GTCCTGGGATGGCAAAGAATGGGCCCATGTCAATAAGGACATTATCAAGGAAACCCACGGCAATAGACTTTGTCTTGCGCTGACGGTTTATCAGGACCGTCTTTACGCAGCGGTTACGGATGCCTTTACTGATTTTGAGCTCTGGTCGTATGACGGAAAAAAATGGGTCAAAATGGTGGGTAAAGGCTGTGCCACGCCGCCTAAATTTGATGATCTCGGCAATAAGCTGATTAATTCAATGGCGGTGTACAAGGACAAGCTCTATTTGGGTGTGACGAATGATAAAACAGGATATGAACTCTGGCGGAATAATTTTCCTGAAATATCTCCTGCAAAAACGGTTATGCTGACCGGCGAAAAAGAACTTTTTTCGCTTGAGCGCGGGAAGCGTCCTGTCCGGTGGGAATCAGACAATGAAGCGGTTGTCCGGATAGATCCGCATACCGGTTTTTGTGAAGCCCTTGCTCCCGGAAAAACAGCTATCGCTGCAAAAGATGCTTTTGGTTTCAGGACGTCACCCCTAGAAATTGAAGTCAATCAAGGGATAATTGCGGATAAAAAACCCATTTTTGTTTTTTCTGAAGTTTATCCCTCTTCAGTTTTGAATGACATGTCTTCTAAAATTCTTTTGACCTCAAGGATTTACCTGACAGAAGAAGCGGAAAAGCCGCTTAATATTAAAGCCGAGTTTTCAGCTGTATCGGAGATGGGTTATATTCTATATGATGACGCTACGCATGGTGATAAAGTTAAAAACGATAATGTTTTTTCCAGCGAGATAGATATCCCCAAAGGGACAAAGCCAGGGTCTTATGACATTAAAATTACAGCCACTGACCCTAAAGACATTAAACATGTTTCAAGCGTCCCTTTTGTTGTCAAACAGGGATATTCTGTGCCTTCAATTGTGTCTCTTGAAGTAAAGGGCAGCAGTTATCAACTTCCAATTCTTTTTGCTTTATTGGATCCTGATGGGGACAAATGCAGCGTGACTTTTGAATACCGCGAAAAAAAGGGAGATAAATGGCTGCCGGCTTCAATCAGTTCGAAGTCTGGGTCGATAAAGCAATACAGAAAAAAGGAAAAAAAGAGCAATAAAATCACAGCACTTCCGGCGTCACAGGATGAAAGCCATTATATCTGTGTCTGGGAATCTGAAAAGGATATCGGATCTGCAAAAGGCAAGTATTATATCAGGCTGACCCCTGAGGACAGAAAAACAGCTGGAGAACCCATCGTTTCAGATTTACTCAAGATTAATAATAAAAAAAAGCCGGAAGGGGAAATGATATACGTTCAAAAGGGTAACTTCTATATTGATAAGTATGAGTATCCCAACCGGTATGGTTTTTATCCTGAAACCCGTTTAACCCTTCAGAAAGCAAAGGATGCCTGTTCTGACCAGGGAAAGGAATTGTGCACCACGGAGCAGTGGGAGACGGCTTATCTGGGAAATTCAGAATACAGTTACCCTTATGGGAATGTTTATGGTTTTGAAGGAAGAAACTTTTGCAATACAAACGGTTCCTATGATGCGGTTGCTGTCCCCTCGGGGGTTTATGAGAACTGTGTAAATGATCTGGGTATTTATGATATGGGCGGGAATGTTTATGAATGGTGCGAAGATGAGGATGGCGTCGTGATGATGGCTGACAGGAGTTACTATATGAACCCCATGGATGCAAGCCTCATGAACGTTGAGGACCCCACCCACAATCATACCTATCTGGGTCACAGATGCTGCAAAAGCGGAAGTGAAAAATAGAGATTAAGGATGGATCTTAATCGTTCTCAATGCCCCGCATACGGCTCAGCTTCATGATCTGGAAAGGCATTATCAGAAAGTTCTTGCCGATAGCCCGGCGAAACCGGTTTCTTGAAAAAAGGCTTCTGATCCAGGTATAGAAGGCAATCGGCCTTGAATAGACTTCCATCCAGAATTTTTTATACAGTTCATGCATTTCTTCGATAGGGACCTTGCCATTTATAATTGGCTGCCCAAATCCATATACGCTCCAGTCGTATGTGCTGATCAGATCTTTTTCCTTCATCTCTTTATAAAGGTCTGTGCCCGGGAAAGGCGCCACCGGTACAGCCATTAGAAATGAGCAGTAGCGCGGGTAAAGATGTTTGCCGTAAGCGATTGTGTCAAGGACGGATTCCCGGGTTTCTTCCGGAGCACCAATCAGCAGGTAAACCGATACCAGGATATCCAGGTCGTGTTCCAGACAGTGCATCATTTGTTCAACTTCTTTTTGCCTCAATTCTTTTTTGCCGTAAAAAGCCCTCAGCTCAGTATTGGGAGTTTCCAGTCCGAGCACGATTTTAAAGAGACCGTTTTTTTTCATGCGTTTCCATAGGTTACTATAGTGTAAAAGCACATCTTCTCTGGTTTCGTAATACCAGAACATTTTTTCCCCGCATTTTTCCATCTCATCTAGAAAGCTTTCGAGGTGAGCCCTGGAGGAAAAAGTGCTGTCATCCTGAAGAAAGAAAGTGTCCACACCGAATTTTCTTTTGACCCAAACCATCTCTTCTACAATCTTTTTTGAGTCTCTTAATCGTCTGCCTTCATGTATTTTCCAGGTTATGCAGTGCGGGCATTTAAAAGTGCAGCCCCGGGAGGTTGTGGTCCCCAAAATATTAATGCCGGTCCAGTGGTATTTTTTGTAGGGAAACAGATGCCATGCCGGATGGGGCAGGCTGTCGAGGTCCTTTATCTGTTCGCGGTCCGGGTTTTTAATGATCTCATTATTTTTGTTTCTGAAAGTGATTCCTTTTATCGTGTCAAAGGGTTCTTTGTTTTGAAACTTTTGGCAGATCTCAAGAACGGTGTATTCGGCTTCGCCTCTGACGACGATGTCAAGTTCCGGGCATTTTTCCAGAGATTCTTCCGCGGTAAAGGTAAAATGCGGGCCGCCGGCAAGGGTCAGTATCCCGGCATCCACCTCTTTTTTTGTTCTTCTGAAGATCTTAAGAGAATTTACGCTGACGGGTGTCTGGCCGCCGGAAGCAATGATGTCCGGTTTTGACTGTCTTATTTTCACCAGGAGCTGGTCAATCGACAGTTTGTCTGCCACTGAATCAATGACTTCAACCGTAATTCCTTCTTTTTCAAGGACCGCGGCTATGAAAGCAAGCCCTATGTTTGGGGCTACCTGGGATGAATATGAAAGAATCGGCGGTTGTATGAGAAGTATTTTCAAATCAAAGTTTCCTTTCCAGTAAGTGGCGTATGGGACAGTGGTTATCCGGTAAAGCGTTCCGTGAAAAATCGCATGTAAAAGGACTCTATTCTTTCCTTAAGCTGTTCATGAGTAAATATCGGATGTTTAAATACCAGGTTCTGGGCATTGTAAAGGCTAATGTCTTCTTCCATTAACCCGCCATTCTGTTTTAATTCATTAAATAACCGGGTTCCGGGGAACGGGGTCATGATGTTTAAAAGAGGGATGGTTGACGAGGGAAGCTCTTCCATGATGAAATTTTCTGTTTCTGTCAATGTTTCCCAGGTTTCATACCGGCTGCCCACTAGAAAGCTTGCAATAATCGGAATGTTGTTTTCTTCAAGCACGGATACGGCTTTTTTCATCATATCTTTTGTTATGTTTTTATTCAGGCCGGAGATGACGCAGTTGTTAAATGATTCAAAGCCAATAAAAACAAATCTAAGCATTTTGAGCAGTTTCTGCAGGATGTCAGGAGAATGTTCCGCCAGGTGGCTGATGGTGTCCGGCCGGATGGTGGTGATAAACTGGGCGTCCAGCTTCTTTTCTGTGAGCAGCGTGTCCAGCCGGATGATCCGTTCCACTGCTTTAGGGTGAACGGTAAGGTCTTTGACTGCGTTGTTTTTGTTGGGGCAAAAATTTATATCACCCATATAGAAAAGGCTGGTATTCAGGAACTCTTTCTGATACTCGATTTCAGCGACAATGCGTTCAGCGCTCATCGGTTTCCACACCGTTCCCCAGTAATTTGAGTTTGGGCAGTGACTGCAGGCTCCGGTGCAGCCCAGAGAACCGAAAATGATACCATAATAAAGGAGGTCTCCGTTTGCAAGAGTCCATTGAGGCTTGAGCTTTTCAAAAAATTTTTTAGAAACAAAGGGGAGATGGTCCAGCGTTTCTCTACTGTCCGGTATGGCAATGATACCTTTTTCAGGAGGGGTATCCGTGTTTATTTTTGTCAATAGTTCAGTTAAAGACATGAAGACATCCTGGCCCAGGATATAGTCAAAGCCCGCGTCCAGATAAAGGTCAGGAAGCGCATTGGCAATAATGCTTGAAATACAGAAAACAGCATCCGGAAGTGCCGACATTGCCTTGGTCTGTACATCAGAAACCAGCTTTACAAGTTCTGCATCAGAAATGAAAAGCACGATATCAGGCGAAATATCTTTAAGGGTGCTTTCGAATATTCCGGGAATAATCCTGTTGTCTATTATGGTATCGACCGTGCCGTCCTCTTGTGCTATGGCAAAAATAACATCAAAAGGCATACCCACGTCCTCTATAATTCCTGTCATTTGTGCTGCGGCAGGAAGTGGACCGATGAGTCCTTTTTCTACTCTCAGGGTGGAGAGCACATCAATGAGCAGCGCTTTTCTTTTCATTTGATTTCCATATTTTAATTGATTGATAATTTTAACATAATGGTCTTTTTAGCGCAATTATTTTATTTTTTTGTGTCATTCAGCGTCATGATTATTTAACCTTTGTATGTATGACTGCACTGAGTTATTAGCGGGCCAGGTCAAAAACATCATCTATGAAAAAATAGGAGATTCATTGCGCAAGGATAGCTTTAGTTCCCATATTTATCTATCAATTGACATCTTAAGTTAAATGCTCTAATAAATAGATATTCATAAATAATTATATATCTCTCATTGATTTTTTAATTTAGAAGATTTTAAGGAATAGTTCTATGTGCCATATATAATTTTTTTAGATTATTTCATATAGCTTAAATGAAAATAAAAAAATTATAAAACAAGAAATAATATTTTATTTAAATAGGCTTGTCTTTTTATTCGGTTGTTTTTTTCTGTTGTGCAATCAGTTTGAGAGGTTCAGCCAAAAGGTTCTGGAGGGGCTATCTCCGCCTGTCTTTGAAGATGGAACGGGCTGTGGACTTGGTGGGTAATGGTTCTGGGTTCAGTATAAAGTACGGACAGACAGCAGGATTAACCATACTTTCATCATCCTGAAACGAAGGCATCATTACGGGTACAATTTTTTTGTATTCCTCGGGATGAGGTCTTCCTGAACATAGTAGAAACGTGTGCCATGAAAATTAAAGCAATATTCTTAGGCATTCTCATAGGGATTTTGGGGTTGGTGATAAGTCCTCTTGATTTTTCGCTCAATATGGAGGAGAACTTTGGCTTGGGCTTATTGTTTGAACTGCGGGGAGTAAGACAACCGCCCTCTGATGTCATTGTGGTCAGTATAGATAAAGCGTCTTCAGATGATTTCGACGTTCCCGAAAACCCAGATAAATGGCCCCGTTCACTCCATGCACGTTTAACTGAAATCCTCATGGAAGAGGGTGCTGAAGTCATTATCTTTGATATACATTTCATAGAACCCCGTTCCGCTGAGGAAGATAATTTATTTGCAGAGACAATAAAAAAGTCTGGCAGAGTTGTACTTGCTGAGCTTCTAAAAGTCAGTGAAGTTCCGTTGTCAGGTAGAGGCGAACCCCCTTTTGACGTTCATAGTATTTTTAAAAGAGTGAAGCCGATTGAGCTTCTCTCGCGTTCTGCTATTGCAACCGCACCCTTTCCCTTGCCCAGAATACCTTTCAAGGTTAATCAGTACTGGACATTTAAGAAAGGCGCTGGAGATTCTCCAACGTTTCCAGTCGTTGCTTTCCAGATTTTTACTTTGCGGCTATACGGGGAGTTTGTTCACTTGTTGGAAAAGGTCAGTCCAGCTCATGCAGGGAAATTACCCAGGGATAGCAATACAACAAGCGTTAAAAAGCTGATGAGAACCATAAGGGAGGTTTTTGAAAGCGACCCGCTGATTGCGCAAAGAATGCTTGAAGAATTAGAACATTCTGAACCCGTAAGGGCTGATGTAAAAACGGCTAAACTGCTTAGATCTCTCATAAGAATGTATCAGAGTGAAAATAGCGAATATATAAATTTTTATGGCCCCCCCCGCACAATTACGACCATACCCTATTATCAGGTATTGAAGCTGAGTGAAAAAACCGGTGAGGACAGACAGATAGACCTTAAGGATAAGGCCGTATTTGTGGGCCTCTCGGAGATTGAAAAAATAGAAAAGACAGATACCTTCTATACGGTTTTTTCACAAGCAAACGGCATCTTTATCAGTGGTGTAGAAATTGCCGCAACCGCATTCTCAAACCTCCTGGAAGATGTTCCCGTGAAAAAGATCAGCATATATTATCATATTATTATTATTTGGGGCATGCTCATAGGCGTCTTTTGCCGTATGACCCCTATGGTTTTTGCGGCATTGGGTGCAGTCGGATTAAGTGCTCTTTATCTCGCATTTGCAGCGCTGCAATTTAGCACCAATCATATCTGGTATCCTATTATTATTCCGTTATTTGTCCAGGCTCCCCTCGCTTTTTTGGGAGGTGTAATATGGAAATATATTGATACAAACAAGGAACGTCA
>JAHEEI010000140.1 GCA_024640785.1 Pseudomonadota bacterium | reverse complement strand
CAGAAGTAAAAGGTCAAACTGATTCCGTCCCAGAATCTCGAGCGCTTTTTTTCCGCTTTGGACAGTCGTAATGTCATATCCCTGTTTGGATAACAGAATATTAAGGCTGTCACATATCTGGGGTTCGTCATCTACTATTAGAATTTTTGGATGGTAAGACATGGTCCATTTCCGGAAAGATTATTCCTCACTTATTATTTTCATAAGCCCAATTTAAAAACAGGACACCTTAAAAGAAATAATCTGTCTCCAAGGATATTTTGGGGGTTATGCTTTTTATTTAAGCCTGTAAGATAAACCTTAACCAGTCTTAGCTGGAGGGCATTTCAGCTTCCTGACTCAAAAGGCAGAGTGATAAGAAAAGTTGTTCCCCCGCCTTCTTCTGTTTTGCAGGAAATTGTCCCCTTTATCTCTTTTAATATTTTATAAACAATGGACAGCCCAAGACCCGCATGTTCATCACCTTTAGTGCTCACAAAGGGCTCAAACAGTCTGGCCTCAACGCTATTTGGAAGCCCGGGACCATCATCCCTTATTTTTACTGATATGCAGCCTTTTTTATCCATAGAATCGTCGGGATCTGGGTCGTCGTGTCTGGTCTCAATAAATATATTCCCATCATGCTGTATAGCTTCAGTAGCATTCTTGATAAGATTGATAAAGACCTGTTTCATGCTGTTTTTTGACGTCATGGCACGTGGTAAATCGGGAGAGAGATTTAGGTGAAGATTTATTTTTTTCTGTAGCAGTGCTTCGCGGCTTATCTTTGAAATATCCTCCAGTAAAATATTTATATCGATCGGTTCAAGAGTCTGAGTCTGAGGTTTTGAAAAATCAGACAGCTCTTCAACAATAAGCGAAACACGACTTATTTCTTCGTTCACCACTTTAATTTCATCACTCGGTATAGTCTGATCATCAAGTTTCATCTCAAGTATCTTGAGATAGTTTTTAATGATGCTTAAAGGGTTATTTACCTCATGGGCAACTTTTCTCGCAATAGCGGTTGATGCTGCAAGCCGTTCAGAAATAATAAGTTTTGACTGGGCCTGGTGGATAGTTTCTGAATGAATCGCCAGCGCAGAATAGTTTGCAAACATAGAAAGAAGATTGCTGTTTTCTTCAAAGGAAGGTAACTGTGCCTCATCAACTCCAACAACCATTACGCCCACATAATTCTTTTTTGCGGCCATTGGGAAACATATAATTCCATCCCTGTTTAACAAATGGATAATCTGTTTGTCAATGATTGTTAATGTGTCTTTTGAAGTTTTTGAAAAGGAGTTAACCGGCATCATGCGTTCCAGAGACTCAACCAGAATTCCCTTGTTATTCTGTACCGGAATGGAAAGCTCTTTTATTCCGATGTCAAGGGATGAAGAGTCTGCGTCTGTACCAACAAGAAGGTTTTCCGACTTATCATAAAGAAAAAATAAGATCTTTTTAATATCAAAAAGTATCTGGAGATCCTGCCTGGAAACGTTTAAAATCGAATTTAAATCTTTTGCATTCAGAAGATTCTGCAGCGTTCCCTGGAGGAGAGACATTTCCCGGACTCTTCTGGAAAGTTCATCCCGTGCTTTTTTGTCGCTTTTATAAAAAGCTTCTTTATCTTTAACCTCTTCAATTGCAATACCAAACGACTGAGCAACTGGCCTGATCTTGGAATCGGCCTGTTCCATCAGTTCGTCTATTTCAGCAGAGTTCAAGCCCATAATATCGGACGCAATTTTTAAACGTTCACCATCATCAAAAGTGTCTGAGGAAAGACAGTTTGCTACGTAGATTATCTTTACCATGGGCAGGGCATTTGGAATTCTTTCCACGGGTTCATGGTGATAAAGAAACGCATCGCTAATAAATGATTCCAGCTGCCAGTGATCAATAAGGCAGGCACCTGCTTCCGCATGGGTGATCCCCAGGATTCTGTCTTCCGAGGCGATCAGGTTAGCCCCCTGTTCGACTTCTGCAAGAACCTCTGTGTACTCACTTGGGAAATTGTTCCACAGTACCAGTTTGCCCACATCATGTAGAAGGCCTGAAACAAAAGCTTCTTCACAAAATGGATAAGCAATTTTTTTTGCGATAATATTTGCAAGAAGTGCACTTTCAAGAGAATGAAACCAGTATCTTTGAAGGTTAAAGGAAGAATTTTTTTTCATTCCGTCAAAGACCTGGTATACCGAAGCGCTCAGCGCAAGATTTTTGATTGCATCCATGCCAAGCAGAGAAATAGCCTGTTTACAACTGTGGACTTTCTGCGGAAGACCATAATATGAGGAGTTTACAAGATTTAATATTCTTGAACTCAGTGACGGATCGTTTCCAATTATATTGGAAAGATCATCAATGCTTGCATTTTCTTTACTGCAGGTATCCATAAGCTTCAGAAGAACATGGGGAAGGCTGGGCAGGTTCTTTGATAATTCAAGGCTGTCAAATTTAGTATTTAATGACCTTTTTTTCTCTCTCTGCAAGGGAGCAAATTTTTTTCCTTTGATCTCAGAGGAGGGATCATCAATAACTGGTTTTTTTTCTTTAACAGTTTGTAGTTTTATAGCAGTGTCTTTCTGCTTTTCCTTAGCAGCAGATTTTTCTTTTATTAGGGGTGTTTCATTTTTAGTTTCAGGTTCTGAATTGATGTCGACAGCTTTATTTTCTGATTTATTTTTCTTGTTGCCATTAGGCATCTCAAGAGGACTATTGGTGAACCCCATAAACCGTGACCAGAATGAACCGATGTTTACGGCTTCAAAATTTTCGGTTTTATTGGACATAAGGCGAGAGGCCATTATCTTAATACACCTGGCGGCATTTGATTCGGGAAAAAGAGTTACAAGCGGTTGCTGTTTATTCACGGCTTCAGAAACTTTTGGATCCTGCACCACAACTCCTAAAGGCAACAGTTTAACGGTAAGATATTTCTGTACAACTACTTTAAATTTACTGTATGTCTGACTGGCAACTCTTGTGTTTTTACACTGGTTGACAATAATCTTTACCTGCCCTTTGAAATTGTTTAAGCAGAGAACCTTTAAAAGGGCATATGCATCCGTAAGTGAAGTGGGCTCAGGTGTTATCACAATTAATACTTCTGACGAAGCAAGACAAAATGAAATTACATTTTTTGTTATACCGGCGGAAGTGTCAAACAGGAAATAGTCATATTCTTCAAGTTCTGAAAAGGACTTGACCAGGCGATCTATTTCTTCGGATTCAAGGTTGGCAAGTTTTTCAACGCCGGAACTGCCGGGAATTATATCAATACCCTGGGGAGTCTTGATAATAATATCCTTAAGGCTTTTTTTATCAAGAATCACATCTTCAAGGTCATATTCAGGATACAGACCCAAGAGGATATTTATATTGGCAAGGCCGAGGTCGGCATCAAAAAGGCACACCGTTGATTTGAGTTTTGATAGACAAAGGGCAATGTTTAAGCTTATACTGGTTTTACCCACACCGCCCTTGCCGCCTGTAATTGTAATCGTTCTTGTCATAATTGAGTCCTGATTATCATAGAAAAATGAACAAGCTAAACAAACATCTTGAAAAAGACATGCAATAATAATATTTTAGATAAAAAAAGCTCTTTCTTGTGCCGAATTTCGAGCACACCCCAACAAATAAGGAATTGTCCAGTATTGTATATATATCGGTTTTAGGCCTGTACTATGAAGCATTATTTTTTTAAAAGAATATTTTTGGTAATTCCAACTATGATCGGGGTTACTTTTATAACATTTATTCTCTTAAAAGCTCTGCCGGGAGACCCTGTGCAGGGCCTTGCCGGAGAAAGAACCTCTCCTGAAACCATCAAGAGACTGAAAAAAGAGCTTGGCACGGAACAGCCGGTTCTTTTCCAATATTCCGGATATATGAAGCTTTTATTAAGGGGAGAACTGGGCCGTTCATACTATACAAATAGAAAAATCACCGCTGACATCAAAGAAAAACTGCCGAATACCATAAAACTTGCTGTTGGGGCTATGATATTTTCAACTTTACTCGGACTCCTGCTCGGAATATTAATGGCAGTAGCTCCGGGCTCAATATGGGACAGGATAGGGCAGCTTATTTCTGTAAGCGGGATATCCATTCCTGTATTTTTCCTTGGACTTCTTCTTATTTATTTATTTTCCTTTGTTTTTCAAATATTGCCTCCATCAGGTATGGGAGAGGGAAGCCTTCTCTTTCTAATAATGCCTGCTGCAACACTTGGACTTAATTCCTCTGCCTACCTCGCACGAATTACTCGATCAAGCCTGATCGGAATTCTTTCCCAGCCTTATATTGTCACGGCTAAAGCAAAAGGGGTTAAAAAAAGCAGCATAATGGTTAAACATGCTTTAAAAAATGCATTTATCCCGATAGTAACGCTTATGGGTCTTGACTTTGGGAGTTACCTTAACGGTTCGGTGCTGACCGAAACAATATTTGGATGGGATGGTATAGGTCGATACGCTGTTGAAGGGATATTTAAAAGAGATTATCCGGTGATACTTGGATGTGTTCTTGTAGGCGCAGTACTTTTTATTCTGGTTAACCTTTCAGTTGATCTGCTATACGGTTTTTTTGATCCGAGAATCAGGCGAAGAGTAAAAGCACAGGCCTAAAAGGAAAAATATTTTGGATTCGTTTAACAAAAAACAAAAAAAAAGAGCTTTCTACTATTCTCTGGCTTTTATCTGCCTGTTTTTTTTAATAGCTCTTTTTGCGCCGGTCATTACACCTTACGATCCGTTGCTTATTGACCTTGACCATATAAAAGAGCCGCCCAACTCAAGCCATCTTCTGGGTACGGATACGGTGGGAAGGGATGTACTAAGCAGGATCATATTCGGTACTCGAATCTCCCTGCTTGTCGGGGTGAGCGCAACTCTTCTATCGCTTGGTTTTGGGCTTATGATCGGGCTGATTTCAGGTTATTACGGTGGAAAAGTTGACATTTTTTTCACCATGGTAATCGATCTTTTTCTGGCATTCCCAAGTTTGCTTCTTGCCATAGGAATATCAGTTGTTTTGCCACCGGGTCTGCTTTCAGTTACTTTTGTGCTTTGTGTTGTGGGGTGGGCGTCATTTGCGCGTCTTTTCAGAGGAATGGTTCTTTCATTTAAAGAAAACACCTTTGTTGATTCCGCAAGAGCAATCGGATGTTCAAATATGAGAATCATGGTTATACACATTCTTCCTCACTGTCTGCCGGTATCTCTGATAGCGGCAAGTCTGAAAGTTGGAAGTTTTATTCTGTCAGAATCAGCACTGAGTTTTCTGGGCCTTGGGGTCCAGCCTCCAACACCAACCTGGGGAGCAATGGTCAGCCTCAACAGGTGCTATCTGCCTTCTGCGCCCTGGATGATCCTTTTCCCTGGACTTGCGATTGCATTAGCTGTTATTGCGTTCAATTTTTTTGGAGATGCTTCAAGAGATATGATGGGTCAGGATATAAAAATATAAAAATATAAAAATAATAATCTGGAGGGAAGGTGAAAAAGAAGACCTAAAAAATTTTTATTGCTTCATAGTTTTTTCAATTGATGCACTTATCCAGTCAATAACCTCATCTCTCTCAACCTTCACATTCTCAATAGCCATTTTCAAGTCTGAATGTTCTCTTTCTTCAAGCCAGCCGATTATTTCTTCTAAGTTTTCAAGCTCTTCAATAAGTTCTCTATCTTTCATGGCTCTATTACTTTCTTCTGTAAAGTTAATTACAGGGTTTACCTATAATATACTGTAATATATTATACCACTTCAATTTAATAATCTATAATATATTATACCATTTTCAATTTGATAATAATACTATTTTTTGCATATTTTTTAAATTACCAAGCTTTTTTAGGTGCTTATTGTCTGAATTTTCTTTAGCACAGAATTTTTCAATTGTTTTCTGAATAGCAAGATGCTCCTTTCCTTCTGCAGTAGCCATTGTCTATCAAGCTCTCCGCCGTTCTACTATAGCACCCCTGCAAATTCCAAACGATACCGGAATCTATTATCTCCTGAAAGAACATAAATATCTCTTCTTCTTCCATTGCTTCCATCTTTTCAAAAAGCCTCTTAACCTCCATTTTTAACTCCATTTTATTTTGCCAAAAAAATTAATTCTTTTATTTTTAATACATACAAGAAAAATGCCAAAACAAAGAATATTGTATGAATTTATTTATCATTGAAAATCAAGCAGTTAGAACCCTAATCGTTTTCGAAAACATAAAAAATTATTATGAGTGTTTGAGCCTTGCCTTATGTGACAATATTTTGTTCTACTTTTTCCAGGTTGGGGTTATAAAAAAAATCAAAAATTGCTTATTGTCTCCTTCGGGACTTAAAACTCTCGTCTTCAGATGAAGAATGTTTACGACTAAGGGAGTTGCAAATATTAAAAGGTCAACCCCTTGGGGAATTTTTGAAGCTTTTTGTTTTCCTTTAGCACGCTTCAGTGGGCTACTGAATTCATCGGCTTTTTGACGGGAATAGTTCAATTTTATCTCAAAAAAGTCATTCCTTGACAGAGATAATCAAAAAAGATATAAGCCCCTAATAGATAAATTAATACTTAAACTACATGACAATCGGGATAAAACATGAAAACAGTATATGTTGATGGACAGCATGGAACTACAGGACTAGAAATAATAAATCGTCTTGAAGCC
>JAHEEI010000139.1 GCA_024640785.1 Pseudomonadota bacterium | reverse complement strand
ACGGTATGGCAACCACTGGTATCAGAATTGACCGAAATGAACCCAGAAACAGAAAAATGACTATGATAACAATAAACAGGGTCTCGGACAGAGTGGTGAGAACCTCACTAATGGCGTTTTCAATGTATTCGGTTCCATCATAGGCGATACGGGCCGTCAGTCCGCCCGGTAGATTTTTCTGGATTTCCTTCATTTCCTCGCGCACGAGCGCGATAACGTCAAGGGTGTTAGCGTTGGGCAGCGGATACATGGCCATAAACACGGCAGTCTGTCCTGAGAGCCTGACCGAGGATTCATAGTCCTGGGCTCCGAGGGCTATCTGAGCGATATTCTCGAGGCGCACGATCGAACCGTCCTGCTCGAGTATGACCAGCTTTTTAAACTCTTCGACTGTGTGCAGGTCAGTGTTTGCTGTCAGGTTCACCTGAATGAGCGCACCTTTTGTCTGGCCGACAGCAGCCAGGTAATTGTTGTCTGCGAGCACCTGCCGAACCCGAACCGGACTGATGTTGAATGCCGCCATGCGGTCAGGTTGCAGCCAGATGCGCATGGCAAACGTTCGGTCGCCAAGTATCTCAGCATTCTGCATGCCTTCAATGGCTGACAGGCGCGGCTGAACTATGCGCAGGAGATAATCGGTTATCTGGTTCTGATCGAGAATATCGGACTGAAAACTGAGATAGGCTGCTGCGAACTGGCTGTCTGCCGACATCACGTTAATGACAGGCACCTCGGATTCGGGGGGTAAGTCCTGCCGAACCTGATCAACCTTGGTACTGATTTCTGCAAGTGCCTTGAGCGGGTCATAATTGAGCTTGAGCCTGACAGTAATCATCGACAACCCCTGTTTGCTCTGGGACTGCATATATTCAATACCATCAGCGGCAGAAATGGCGCGCTCGAGCGGTGTGGTAATAAAGCCGCGTACCAGTTCGGCGTTGGCGCCGACATACACAGTCATGATCGTAACAGAAGCATTTTGAGTACGGGGGAATTGACGCACATTGACCGATCGAATAGCCTGCAACCCGGCAATCAGGATAAGCAGGCTGAGCACCAGTGCGAGCACCGGTCGGCGGATAAATATATCAGTAATGTTCATCGTTTCGTTGTTCCTATATCCGGTTTGCGCTGTCGGTTAAAGGGTTTAAAGTACCTGATCTTTTAGAACCTGTACAATGTAAGCTGTTGAGAATTGCGCTCTAGCAGCTCACCTGTCTTTGGGCGTCGGTGCAACACTGAACGCGGGGACAAGGCTGTTGTCAATAGTAACGGCCTGGCCGTTGCGCAACTTGAAAGCACCTGTGCTCACGACCATATCACCTTTTTTCAGCCCGGTCTCAACCGCTATGTAATCACCCAGACGTTTTCCCAGACGCACGAACTGCTGGCGAACAATCTGGCCGGCGGCGTTGGTGCTGTTGTCAGGAGCGCCTTCGACAATAAACACCGAATCGCTGTAGGGGGCGTTGAGTACGGCCGTTGCGGGTATGGCAAGAATATCCTGCTGCTCTGACAACATCACGGAGATGTTCACAAACATGCCCGGCCTCAGCATCAATTCCGGGTTTTGCACGGTTGCCTGAGCCATGATATTGCGTGTTGACGCTTCAATCTGAGGGTTGATAGCAGTTATAGTTCCCTCAAACACGGTGCCGGGAAATGCATCGGTCTCAATACGGACCAGCAGCCTTTTTTGTAGTTTCGAGAGGTGCTGCTGGGGCAGTGAAAAATTCGCAAACACAGGATCTAATGACTGCAGCGATACTATGGGATCATCGACACTGAGCATTTCGCCAAGATTTACCAGTCGTATGCCAAGCGCGCCACTAAACGGAGCATGAATGGTTCTTTTGGCTATGGCCGCCTTAAGATTGTCAAGCTGCGCATCAGCCTGCTTCAGCTGGGCATCCGCATTATCATATTCTGATTTTGAATAGGTTTTCTCCTTGAGCAGCCGTTTCGCGCGTGAAAAGTTAACCTTGGCAAGTTCATGGTTAGCCTCGGCTGAGCGCAGCTGTGCGGTCTCGGCGACGACATCCTGCTGAACGAGCAGGTCTCCTTCCTGAACCATTGAGCCGGGCTCAAAGTCAATCTTTACAACCTTTCCTGCAACTTCAGCAGAAATCATGACACCCTGCACCGCGGTCAGCGATCCGACCGATGTCAGGACCGATTCCCAGCGCTGAGGCTCTACAACGGCAGCCGTAACAGTTTCAAGCATGACTGGCGGCTTCATGCTCATCATTGCGCCTATCTGCAACGCCTTGATTCCTGACAAAATCCCGACGACCACCAACAAAATGCTAATTGCGATAATAATATTTTTTTTCATGGAGTCTTTCGATTGTTCTGAACGCCTCGAAAGGAGGTGATTACAGGTTTTAGATTTTTTGGTTTTAGATTTTAGGCTTCACTTTCCGTTTAATCGGATAATCAAAAATATACTATATTAAACAAATATTCAAGCAATGAATGCCGCACACAGAGAAATATTTTTAGGTTATGCAACTTGTTTTTCCGTCTAAATAATAATATGTGTCGGCAGGGAAGTCAACATATTGAATGATTTCAGACGGGAAGTACGGCATCAAAAACTTGATCTGAAGCCCATCAGAGGGCAGCGGTTTCAGATCCCTTGGTTTTTCCACAACCAGATTTCTGTTCGGCAAGCGTGTCCTCCTAAAACTTTTATTTGTCTACTCTGATCAACATTCCCATCATTACAGGTGAAAATCAAAATTTTTTATCTTCGGTTATAAAACAAAACATACAAATTGACACTTATTCATCTTTACCCTATACTTGATAACTCAATAAAAACCCACTCTCGAAAAATAATATTATTAAAAGAAAATGACATGTTTAAAAAAAAACTGAGACTTTATCAGTTTATTATCCTCCTGCTGCTAATTTGTACCGGCTGTAGTACCTCGCGCGGACCGGACACATTACTTTCTTCAAAACTGCCCAGAACTCAGAGGCCCTACGAGCTGAACGGAACCTGGTATTATCCTATCCCTTCTGCAGAAGGTTATATCGAAGAAGGAATAGCCAGCTGGTATGGAAAAAAATTTCATGGGAGACCGACCTCAAACGGTGAGATCTTTGACATGTATAAAATTTCCGCAGCACATAAAACCCTTCCCATCGGCACATCCCTTAAGGTAACAAATCTTCTGAACAATAAAACAATTATAACAAGGGTAAATGACCGGGGGCCTTTTGTTGCCGGAAGGATAATCGATCTTTCATTTAAAGCAGCAGAAATGCTGGGTATAGTCGGCGCTGGAACAGCAAAGGTAAAGATCGAAGCTGTCAGAGTGGTTAATGTAAACAAAAAGACCGGGACAGACTTTATCAGTCCTGTACCGCTACCTGATTTTCGTTTTGGGAAATTTGTTATTCAGGTTGGATCGTTCAAGACCCTGCTTAATGCTCTTCAGCTTAAAGCAGACCTTATGGGAAGATATGACCAGATAAACATCATCCCCTTTGATATCGAACAAAACAAATTCTACCGGGTTCAGGTCGGTATCTTTAATGACCTCTATAAAGCAAAAGATGAAATAGGCGTGCTAAGTAAAGCAGGGCACAAAGGAACTTTCATCGTTGCAGTAGAAAATTAACAGCCTCGGTTTTATCTCTGTGATGCAGGATTAGCCAATCGGCTTTTCTTTCAGACAGCAGGCAAAAACAGCTGCAATAAAAGCCAAAATTGACCAGAATAGAAATACACTTCCGAAGTCATATGCATTGTCCGGCATAACCACAACAAGATATCCCGCCAAAAGAGGAGAGACAAAGGAGCCAAACTGACCGACACCGTTTGTGATTCCCATGGCTCGTCCAACGACCTCTTTTGGATACCTGAGAGATGGAAAAGCCTGCATTGCACCCCATGGAAAGTTAACAAAAAAGCCTCCAAGAACAAGACAGAGCAGCAGCTGACCGGTATCCCCTTTGGGAACCTTTCCCAGCAGATAAAGCACCGGAATGCATCCGAGGAATCCTATCATAGAGACTACCTTCATTCTGCCCTGAAAAAATTTATCAGCACAATAGCCTCCAAACCACATGGCAAAACCTGCCACAAGGTAAGGCACCGCCGCAAAAAATCCCATAGTCTTAAGGTCCATGCCGTGCTGTTTCACCAGAAAGGTGCTTATCCAGGTCGTCATGCCCCAGTAGATCATGAGCAAAATAAAAAAATTGACAGTAAAGAGGTAAAACTGAAAATCCATTAAAAAAATTTGTGTGCTGAATGTTTTAGCGTTAAGTTCAGACTCCTCACCAACAGAAGATGTAATCAAGTTATACTCATCATGGCTCATCTTACCTTTTTTCAGCATCTCCCCTGGAGTATCAGCCATGTATCTCCAAAGAATAAATACTCCGATGAGTCCGGGTATTGCAAGCACGAAAAATACCGGGCGCCATTCCCCACCGAACACATCCGCCGAAAGCCAGGTGACAACAATAGGGATCACGGCAGGCCCGATAGCCCATGTCGTAGTAAAGTATCCATTTGCCCGGCCTTTCTCCGACCTTGGAAACCAGTTGGCAATGGTCCGGACTGCGGGAACATAATGATGCCCTTCTCCCAGCGCCAGTCCAATACGCAGGGCTATAAAGTGGTAAAAATTTCTAACAAAGCCAGTAAGAAATGTTATAGCCGTAAAAACCCAGATGGCGATATTCATGGTTTTTTTAGGGCCGATTCTGTCGGCAAGAAAGCCTGATGAGAGCTGCGCCACAGCATAGCCCAGAAAAAAAATAGACCCAAGCCAGCCGACTTCAACAGGCGTCAGGTTAAGATCTTTCTGTATGAATGGTAAAAAAATAAGAACACTGATGCGGTCAAAATAGTTAATGATATAAAGCAGCCAGATAACAAATAAGATTGTCCACCGATAACCCCAAAGCTTTTTTGATGCTGTGCCTGTAGAGGTGTTCATGATTTTATTCCCCTCATTGATCAATTTATTTATACCTGACTAAAACCGGTCAAAGAGTACATTTTTATTTTTTAAGCAGCCAAGGCTACTATCTCTTTTCTAACAAGAAAAGGAAAGCCTTCAATATTTCCGGCTTCAACCCAGACGAGAAACTCTCTTTTCCTTTTAAACTGTAAGTAATAAATTATCTTTCCTGTGAGAATAAAAACAATAAAGAATTATGTCAAATAATTAATTTGAAAAAATGGACCTCAAAACAAATTATATCTTGTCTTAACCTTATCATTAAAAATTTTATTTATTTATAACTGCTTAAATGATTTTAAAAGCTCGCTGTTGCTAGAATATTTACCAAGCATCTCAATAAGCTTTTCCATTACACCCGAATTACTCATTGCTGCCATGCTCCTGTACAGTAACACAAGACGGCTGTACTCTTCCGGCTCAAACAAAAGCTCGGCACGCCGGGTACCGCTTTTTGACACATCGATTGCCGGGAAAACCCTGTTCTCCGCCAGTCTTTTTGAAAGCACCAGTTCCATATTCCCTGTGCCTTTAAACTCCTCAAAGATAACATTATCCATATTACTGCCCGTATCAACCAGGATGGTCGCAATTATCGTTATCGAACCCAGACCCTCTACATTGCGAGCAGCCCCAAAAATACGACGGGGCACCTCAAGAGCACCCGCCCCCACTCCTCCGGAAAGCGTACGCCCTCTGCTTCCCCTGTAGTTTGTGTTATGCACCCTCGCCAAACGCGTAAGAGAATCAAGCAGTATCATCACATCATGACCGGACGCAGCTTTCTTGAAAGCCTCCGTAAGAACCTTATCCACAACCTTAATATGATTTTCCTGACTTTGATCCATAGATGAAGAATGGACCTCGGCACTTACACCGCGCTTAAAATCGGTCACCTCTTCGGGACGCTCATCAACCAGTACGCAGTATACCTTCATGTCAGGATAACCCCTTGTCACCGCATTACAGATATTCTTTAAAAATGTCGTTTTCCCCAAACCGGGCGAAGAAATAACTAGGGCACGCTGACCCCTGCCTATCGGGCAAATAAGATCAAGTGCGCGGACGGAATGATCATCACTGCACTTTTCTAAAATAATGCGCGGATACGGGTTTATTGCTGTACCGTTAAGAAACGTTTTTTCAGCTGCCGAAGAAACCCTACGCATCGGAACATGTGAATGCTGAGAATTCCGGGAACTTCCCTGCCTCAGATTTGAACCGCTCGAATTTGCATACACCTTTTTTCTGTTTTTGATAGCAACTCCTTATTAACCGAATTTTCAGCGTTTTTTATTTAAATCGAAAATCTTTCAATACCGGGTGTCTACAAGAATTTAATTAATCTTAATAAGTTGTCAAATGTTTCTGCTTCAAGCACACATTCTTTATTTTTTAAGAACAATGCCGATTCCAGGAGCACTATCCACAAGAAATTAACATCTGCTATAAAGAGAATTTGGACACTAGATATAGTGCCCGGAGAAGATTTACACACAGGATATCCACAATTTACCGGATATGCAATGGCGTCTTGTTCAGCCCTCATCTATAATATATCAGATTTATCTGTCAAGAATGAAGGGATTACTCGTTTTGTCCCGTTATGAATCAAGAGTAAGCTTGACCCCTTTTATGCCTAGATCTGACCTTTTTGACTTTTCTTATCTTTTTTCTCTTTGCGTTTATCTTTTAATGT
>JAHEEI010000138.1 GCA_024640785.1 Pseudomonadota bacterium | reverse complement strand
GGAATTTTCCATCCGTCAAAAGGCCAGAAGTGAACCTTGCCTTCAAGCTTCTGTCGTAAAAAACGCAGCCAAGGTAGCCCGGCATGAGTAGATTTAGCTACCGAACCGGGCACATCAAAATGGAATACGGACTTTGCCCCTGCCCGCTCCTCGGTCAACCTTCGCCAACGTACGTTCCCTGATCGGGCTTCACCGTTGCCTCGCAGACCGTCCCGAACAAAATCAACATAGGTGTTGTCTTCATCTGTCGGCCAGTGTCCCTGAAAGTCATCGAGAAACATATCCCAGTCCGGCACTAGATGGTTGACCTCAAAATAACGCAACGGAAAAGAAAAACCGTGATCAATGCCTACCAATGTCGGAACCTCTTCTGACAAACATTCAATCAACCATTCGGCAATACCACGTCTGGTCCAATACTTGCGGGGACTAGGTGGAGGTTGAACCTCGACCGGCGCGACCTCATGGCTAGCTTCGTAGACCCTTAACCCCTTCAGGCTGGAGGTCGGTGTCTCTGCTCCTGAATAGTCTATACCGATATAGCGTCTGAAAGATAACCTCGACCGCTCTGGCATTTTCAAAATCACCATCTTTTTCTGCCTCATTTACTCTATTTAGTATCCAGCACTATTTGCCTTTGCGGGAAACAGATTCTTTTCATATGGACAATTAATTCTTTCAAGGAGATATACAATGAAGATTTCCGAGGCTATTAAGTTCTGTTTACAGTATCAAAAAGCTAATTCAAAGGTCAATACCGTTAAGAACTATGAATTTCTGCTTGGTAAGTTTGGGAATGTTTACAACGACCGGGAACTTGAGTCGATAACGACTGAAGACGTGCTTTCATTTCTGACCGACCTTTCTGGTGGCAGGAAGCAAAATACAAAACGTGGTCGGTATATGACTCTATCAGCATTCTTCAACCTGATTATAAATACGCTTCAACCTGACATGAAGAACCCGTGTCAATCTCCTGCAGCCAGAGCCCTTTTCAGAAAACAGAAAGCTCATCAATGGACTATACTTGATAAAGATACTATTGATGAGGCTATTTACAGAACCGTGCTTATCCGTAATCGGCTTATGCTTGAGCTCATGGCTGTAGGTGGCATGAGAATAAGCGAAGTCCTGGGATTACGGCCCATTGACATTAACGACAGAAAGTTGTTGCTGAATGAACCTAAAAGTGGCCGTGAGAAAGAGGTAGTTTTCATTCCACAAAAATTATGTGCTCGTTTGGAAAACTATGTTCGAGATCAAAATCTTAAGGCAGCTCAACGTATATTTCCTCTTAGCTATGCCGGTGCCAGAAAGGTAATTGTCAAGACAGGAATATGCTGGGCGTTAAACTGAGGCCACACGATCTCAGGCGGCATGCAGCAACATATGCATCAAGGGCGGGAGTGCCTATAGAGATCATCTCAAAAGTTATTCTGCGGCATGCAGATCTTTCAACAACCCAACAATATCTTGGTAAAGTATCTGATATTGAGGCAATTCGATGGATCGAGAACTTACATGGCTAAAGGGACAACAAACTCTCATTTATTGCTGATCTACTATTCGGTATTTTGTTGTTCAATAGATATGTTGACTAGGAAATTTAAGATGTATGCCGGATATGTTGATAGTTTAAGAACCATTCTCGACTGTAAATGGTAGCAGTTCTTTACAGTTGCTGTCTCCGTCAAATGAAAGAAAAGTCCCCGATAAAACAGGGGGCAGTGGCTAAGTCTTTTCTACTTGGTACTGTCAGACTTATCGGCAGATAGTTTACTAATGAACTAATCAGAAACGCATCACTCATTAATGTAATTTGTTAGCAAATCAATAATTTCAGAAGAGTTCCAATCTCTAGGGCCGATATATTTTTCCCGAATCACCCCCTGTTTATCTATGATGAAGGTTTCCGGGAGTCCGGTGAGACCGTATCTTTCACCGATTATATTTTGCTGGTCATCAAGAATAGGAATGGTGATACCGAGTTTTTCAACAAAGTTTTTTACAAGTTCAGGTTTGTCTCTGTTGAATAAAGCAACCATCTTAAATTTATCTTTCGGCAGCTTCGCATAAAGCCGTTGCATGGAGGGCATCTCTTCACGGCATGGAGCACACCAGGTTGCCCAAAAATTGACAAATACAACTTGACCTTTCTGGTTGGAAAGAGACCAAACATCCCCTTGCATATTTATTGTGTCAAATTTCGGGGCAGGTTTGCCAACGGTAGCAACTGGAGACTCGCCACAGCCGGAAATGAGAAAAGTCAAACAACACGCCATAATTAAAAACAATATTTTTTTCATAATGATTAAAAAATCTCCTTACTCATTAAAGTGTGTTTTATTGATTTGGATAGTTTGTTCTGAGCTCTGATTGAACCAACTGTAGCAACTGCTTTGAACCAAAGGTTTGCAGTGGTTTACCATTAACAAAGAATCCCGGAGTTTTCCGTACATTGAGTGTTTTGGCATCAGCAAGGTCCTGTTCAATCATTTTTGCAATTGTCGGGTGATTCATGTCATTTCTGATCTGTTCAATATTCACACCCGCTTTAGGGAGAAATTGCCATATTTTCTGAGGTTGAGGATTGTGGTGGCTGGCCCAGTAAGACTGCGTCTTATACATAACATCTAAGGTCTCCCAATATTTCCCTTGTTTTTTGGCTGCCTCAAGAATTTTGACAAAATAATCAGCACCCTGATGGAATGGTGCATACCTTAGAACAAGTTTTATCTTACCGTGATTAGTCGCGAGCAACTGTTTAATAAACGGAGAAAAGGCTGCACAGGTTTCGCAGGCAGGGTCCATAAACTCAATAAGAAAGACCTTGGCGTCATCACTGCCAAGTGTCTGTGAATGGTCCCGGACAAAGAGTTCAGCATTTTCCTGGGCCAAGAAGCCAATTTTTTCAGCATGTTTTCCTTTGTAGTACGAGCTGCCAACCACAAAAGAAATAATTAATACAAAAACGGTAAGCCAGAATATTATATGTGTTTTCATTTAGCCGTCCTCCTCATCAGGACTATTAAAAGCGTAATTATTGTTGAAAATGAGAGTAAAGAAAGCATAGGTATTGATAAGAATCCAAACAGTTCAATATACTCTTCCGTACATGAAACCCCCTGGCTGCAAGGCTGTATACTCTCAGGTATGATTCCAGCATACAGCAGGTTGTGATAAGCAGCAGTCAGCCAACCGACAACAGTTAACGGCAGCGCATACCTCACAACACTTTTATCAAAAGGAAAAAGCCCTACAGCTAGAATAATAACCAAAGGGAATAGAAATATTCTCTGGTACCAGCACAAAACACAGGGGGCAAACTCCATAACATGGCTGAAAAAGAGGCTCCCCAAGACTGACACACTTGTCACAAGCCAAGAGAGAAAAAGAATATTCCAGTTTGCGTTTTTTTTAGTTAATTGAGTCATGTTTTATTCCAAATTTAATAAACAGTGCGACGCACTGTTCTGCTTACTGGTGCAAATAAATTTTTCAGAAAATGGGATTGTGGCCTCAGACAAGAGGCTAACCTGTCAGATCAGTAAAACGACTGTTCGATGAACGTCAATTTGAGGTTGGCCAAATAACTCTTTATGAAGAGTTGATGACCTGTACTCTATAGCCTGCTGGTGAAAACGCACAAGGGTGCTTGGAAAAGTATAAATAAGATTAAGCTTCGTCGAGATAGGTATTATTAATTTTGAAGGTCGGTATAGTATATTGGCGCTTGATAAAGAAACATCCATACAGTCACTGTTTTTTTCCTCAAATAGCAGAGAAAAATTGTCATCTGGGAAAGTTTGGGATACTTCATTAGCTATATGGCAGTTGGCAAGGTAGAAATTCTTGCCAACAATATGATTTTTCTGTTCATCCAGGCAGAACGTAAAAGCTGACGCAACTGTTGGAAAAGTTGACAAAAAAATTACTACCAACAATAAACAGATTGTACGATTAATTAAGTTATCAGAAAACATTTTCAACAAAATTATTTAAGTGCCAATAGGGTACGGTGTTTTGGATAAATATAATAAACAGTTTGAATCTAAAAGCAAATATCTACATATCATTTCTTAATTGTTGTGTACCCGTTGTCGCTCCCAGTTCGCCACCCAAGGAATCAATCACACTAGCAATTCCTGAAGGTTTTTTGAAACCAGAAAATAAAATTTATCTAGTTGTGCCAATTTGGAATGAATCTCCAACTATTTACTATGACGATATAAATCAAAAAGGAAAAATTATCATTGGGAAAGGCTTTTTTGTGCGAAATGATCAAATTTCAGACTTACACAATAAAATTCCTACAAAGGCTACTATTAGTGTCGGATCTATAGTTGGAAATGTAGGTCGTGAAGTAATGCTAACAGGTGTATGGTTAATCTCAGACTCTTTGGAAGCTCTTTATGTAAATACAGTTTTTTCTCGTGATAGTTTATTTGATTTGTTGTGGGCGAAATGAGAATGTTCGAAGATAAAAGTTTTGATAAAATAGTTTTAAAGAAATAATGTTAAAAGATCAAAGTATAAAATATAGCAATTATCCCTATACCATTGAGTGATTAACATTACTTGCCAACATCTACAGTTTTGTAAAACAAAATCTGACTCAACATGTACAGTGGATATGTTGAGTAATGGATCTATCCATATTTATTAAATCAAAACTTCTTGTTGATGAATGACGTATAAGTAAAAAGTGATTAATATTTTGAGATATAGAGATAAATTTATTTTTCAGGGCACATAAGCATAGATGGTTCCGATTATTTACAATAGAGGAGAAGGACATCATGACAACTGAAAAAAAACAGAACCAGGTAACGGATGAGGAGCTTGCAGCATTCGAAAAAATGCAGCAGCGTGTGAGTAAAAATCTTGGCGAACTCTATGACAGGATTAATGAAGAAACCATAAGCCAGGCAATAGACAAGGCAACTACTGAATTAAAAGAGGCAGGGGGACACTCCAGTGAGGCTATTAGCAAGGCTTCTGCAGCCCTGAAAAAAGATATTGCCTCGACTGTAGAATACCTAAAGCCAAAGTTGGATCAGGCGACAGAGGAAACAAAAAAGCTGTTTGACCATTGGCTCGACAAAGGTGGCGCACTTTGGCACGACATTGCCCAAGAGGCAGAGCATGTATATGAACTCTCCCGTGATAAAGGTGGAGCCTTCCTGGTAAATGTCACTAGAGGGTTAAGCGAGTGGAGCCAATCAGTGGGCGAAAACCTAGATACTTCGTTGAAATACAAAACCGGTGAGATCTCCCATGGTGGGGAATTTATCTGCACCAACTGCGATGGCAAGATCCATTTGAAACACCCGGGCCGAATCCCTCCCTGCCCGAAATGCACTAAAACCGAGTTCCGGCGATCATAAGCAGGGCACTGGGGAAGAGATAAGAAGTCAACATGTCTTGCCACAATCTACAGTTTAGTTGAGTCATACAAAATTTAACTCAATATATCCACTGGCAATCTTAACTCTGGTGCCGTTAGCATATGATTTTCAAGCTGAGAAGTACCTAAAATTAAATGATAAGCTAGATTATGTTTAATGGTTCTTCGCTTATCAGTCTAATTTTTTAATCTGCTTCAAAAATTTTCTATTCTTTGGCACACCCTCCTGAATATAACGTATTACCCCTTGTTTATCGATTAAGTAGGTTATCCTGCCGCTGGCGTATAGCTTTCTGATAGCATTATTCTCGTCAGAAATAAGGGGGAATGTAATGCCGTATTCTGCTGCAAATTTTTTATGGGTCTCAATAGAGTCAGGACTCACACCCAAAACTTGGGTGTCCAGACCTTCAAAGCGCTCAATATCTTTTTGGAAGGCCTGCAGCTCTCCTTTTCAGACAGGAGAGAAATCAGCAAAATAAAAGGCGAGCACCACGTTTTTCTTACCACGGAAGACCTCAAGACTTACAGGGCCCTTGTCAGACAGGGCATCAAATAGAGGGGCTATACTACCTACATCAAGGGCTGCGGCCATTCCAGGGATAAAAGTTAAACAGCCAGCAATAAGAGCAACGAGAATTCTTTTCATACTTAACCTCCTAGTGTGAGGGTGTAAAAGATTTTGTGTAAACGGCATATCGGTCAGATGTTTGGCACCCTATCTTCAAAGATGATAGTAAACTGATTCATAGCCGATTTCCAGTTCCTTATCGGCATGGTCCATTTTTTCGATATATTTTTCAATGCCAGATAGAGCAGTTTAAGCATTGATTCATCATTTGGGAACGATCCCCGGTTCTTGGTTACTTTACGTAACGACATATTTACCGATTCAATAGCGTTGGTTGTATAAATCGCCCTACGGATTTCCGGCGGATAGGAGAATAAGGGAATGATCCGCTCCCAATTACGCCGCCAGGATTTGCCGATTGTCGGATGGCTGGCGTTCCATTTGTCCTCGAACTGCCCCAAGCATAGTTCAGCTTCTTCAACAGTAGGGGCCTGGTAGATAGCCTTTAGGTCTGCAGCGACTTCCTTACGTTGTTTCCAGGTAACATATCTCAGGCTGTGGCGTACCATGTGAACCAGGCAGAGTTGGATCTGGGTGTCGGGGTAGATGGTCTCGATGGCTTCGGGGAATCCCTTCAGGCCGTCAACGCAGGCAATGAAAATATCTTTAACTCCCCGATTCTTCAGCTCGGTCACAACCTGCAGCCAGAACTTGGCTCCCTCGGTCTCGGCA
>JAHEEI010000137.1 GCA_024640785.1 Pseudomonadota bacterium | reverse complement strand
AAGGACATTTCTGTTCGCACTCACCACACTCTTCACAGGCCTCCCACCAGATCATTAAATTCTTCCCCAATTTTTGTTTTATCTCTGGAAGCTGCTCATAAGTATAGCCTTTCATCTGCTGCCATACCACATTTATCATAACAGGGATTAAAATATCGTTTTTACAAGGCAGGCAATAACTGCATCGTCTGCAGAAATCCTTTCCAAAATGGGCCACTTCATCCTCAAAGTCCTTCAGTTCTTGGGGGGTTAGCGGATCCGTGTTTTCAGCCCAGTTCATATTTCCATGAAGTTCGTCGGGAGTTGAAACACCGTTAAGAATGACATCAACCGGATAGTTATTAAAAAATCGGAAACATTTTTCAATATTTCTAAACACCCCGCCTGCCAGAGGCTTCATGATAAGGGTTCCGATATCCATTTCTCTGGACAGTGCAATTAGTTCTTTCTCGGGCTCACGCTCGATCACGTTAAAGGGAACCATGACCGTATCAAACTCCCCGGTTTTCATCATGTCAACAAGCAAGTCCACATGATGACCGGTCACACCGATAAAATCAATCATGCCCTGTTCCTGCGCCTTTTTAAAAGCTTCAAGTGCCCCGCCTTTACCCAGCACCCGTTCTTTCTCCTCAGGATAAATCTCATGGATCTGGTAAATATCTATTCTGTCTGTCTGAAGTTCTTTAAGCGTGTCTTCAAGATCCGCCATCACACCGTCATAATCCCGGGTATGGGTTTTGGTGGCAATGATACATTCGTCTCTCCGGGTTTTCATGACCTCACCGATGTTTGTTTCGGAATCCATGTAAACCCGAGAGGTATCAATAAGATTTACCCCTGCGTCAAGAGCTTCATTAATAATCTGAGCTATTGTTTCCTCATCTTTTCCGCCCATTCCCATAGAAAGAGGAATACCGCCAAGCGCCCAACGGGTGACTTCTAGATCGGTTCTTCCAAGTCTTACTTTTCTCATAGCATTCCTCAATAAAATGGTTAATATAAAACTGCAACTAACAGGTGTCAGGCTAATGCTTCAGGCTATTTGCCTTCAGGCAAATCCATATCAACAAACCAGAAACCGTCAAGCCAGTATCTTTTAAAAGAATCTTTAAACATTTTCCGGCCCAATGCAACTGCGAAATCATTTACATAAATTTCAGTGACAAACTTTTTCATCTTTTCCTCATGACCTTCAGCATAACCTTTAACAGGCTCACAAGCATTTACCTTTTTCAGATACAAAGGAAGAATAGCTTTAAACGCTTTATCAACCGTAAGATAATACTCTTTTCTTTCAGATTCATCTTTGGGTTCGATCAGTTCCATCCGGTATGCGGTTTTATAAGGATCAAGATATTTGGTTATTTTTCCCCTTCCCTCTTCAACCGTGCGCTGGAATTTGGAAACGCTTTCAAAAGCTTTTTTGATGACTTCAAAATCAGTGCCGAAAAACGTCTCAAGCACGATAGCATCTTTATCCACATTAAAGAAATCTATTGAACAGAGCCCGGGAGTTCCGGGAGACGGTTTCATGAAATCCATATGGAAAGCGGGCGCCTGAAGATTATAATCAGGACGAATATTAAGAACAAAATCTCGAAAGTACCCGGACTTTGGCGGAACCTCAAACTGACTTATAGTTGCTGTCGCGATTTTATCACTGCTAAACGCTCTTAACGGGATACCTACTGAACTGCATCCAAATATTTTGTTGAAAGGAAAGGAAAGGTTCAGTTCGAAGGTTTCAAATTCTTTTGAGATATCGCGCTCTGTAGCGCCGGCATCCTGTAAAACTTCAGGAACAAAGGAACGAAGCCCTGTAAAAACACCATAGTCAGAATATGTGGGAGGTTTAAAAGTCATAATAAAAATAACCACTGCAATAATTAACAAAAGTATTCCTATTCCTGCAAATTTAAAAAATTTCATCATGCTAATATCCTGCCTTCCCTTTTTTATTTTTGACAAATTAAACAATCATAGTTCCTGAGCGATAAATTATATTTATAAAAATTTATTATGTCAAGAAAATGAGATTTAGATCTTTTGCTCAGATCTTTAAAAGAATTTTTTATCCCTATAAAAAGATGGAAAATAAATAGATAATATCAAGCTCAGAGATGAATTGCTCAAAGGGGAGATTTTGGATAAATCATATGAAGCACAAGTATTAATTTAGTGCTGGATACAAGAACACAAAACGGTGAGACCGCAGAGTTCACTGGGTTATCATCCCCCAGCACCAAGAATCCTTCAGCCAGTATGGCTAAATCAACAAACGCTCTCTCACTAATATTGTTAAAACTAAACGAGACAGGTCAGTACCATAAAACCAAAAACTAATAAATACTTCCATTTTAGAGGAGCAAGTCAAACAGAACTGATCTTCCTATCAAAAATTAGGCAGTTTAAGCGTTCTTTAGGCGGTTTAATTAGTCTCTTCCTCCGAAAGGAGCAATAATAGCCACATAATGAAATCCCTAAGAGGATGTACAGCGTTATATCCATTATTCTTTCTCCTTTTCTATTGCTATCTTTTTTTTCTTCGGTAATTTGTTTAGAAACTTAAGGTTAGATACTGGATTTAATTACTGTTGAGAAATTTGAGAAATGATAAAAACTATTAAAAATAAAAAATTATGACGATAAATTAGTAGGAAAAGGCAGATTATCAGAGCAAGCATTGAACAATTTTTGAGGGAGGCTATCCAAGGGACCGGCACGTTATGTTGACTTTAGGTTATGTTAAAATCCCTTATAATTATAATACAATTTTGAAAAATAAAAGCGGGGTAATTAAGTACCCCGCTTTATATAAACATTTATACTGTTAAATTAGCACTCCTGCTCACAGGAGGGCGAACCGCAGCCGTCGCTGCAACCTTTTCCAGCTGTTCCGGGACCGTCACACACATCGCCTATTCCGTCACCATCATGATCAAGCTGCTGTGTATTACAATTATTAGGGCAATTATCGGTACTATCAGGTACCCCATCGCTGTCTGTATCTACGGTACATTCCTGCTCACAGGAGGGCGAACCGCAGCCGTCGCTGCAGCCTTTTCCAGCTGTTCCGGGACCGTCACACACATCGCCTATTCCGTCACCATCATGATCAAGCTGCTGTGAATTACAGACCGTGGGGCAGTTGTCAATATTATCACAAACCGTATCTTGATCTGAATCAATGCACTGTCCTCCACGTACACAACGTTCATAGTGTTCAGGGTAGACTTCTTGATTTTTTATTTTTTTGTAACCGAAATAAAGCTCGCCGTCAGAGTAATCAATTGATAGTGCTTTGTGCTTATGACATCCCGCACAGCTTGTGCCTGACCAATATATGCCTTCATTATGGTCGGTTGTGGTTGCGTTGTCTGTGTTTGTATTTGGAAAAAATTGTGTATCAACAGCAGGCCAGCTTTTCTCCAGATCAACAATTCGCTCCTGTTCCCTTGCGGTGGGCAACCGCCAGTCGGTATATCCACCCAAAATAAGGACCTGGCAGTATTTCAAAGAATCCTTCCAGGTTCTTGCAATGTCCTTGTCTCTACTGCTTCCGTCATCTGTTTTCTGTTCCCACATCAGCCCGGTTGTATTGTCAGTTACGGTGCCGTTACCGTTATCAACAAAGCTGGATTCCGGAAGGGAGGTTCCACTAACACAACGTACTTTACTCAGCGGATAATCTATTTTAGAAACTTTTTCTATTTGACCAAAGGACATAGACATCCTCCAGGTTTTTGTTGCGTTATCATGATACTCTGAACTGGTCCAGGAATAAGTACCGTAACCAGAATCAGCACCACCAGAAGTGCTATAGTAAGGAAACAAAACAGGATCAAAAGCCGGACTGGTGAAATTATAATTAAAAATGGTTGAATATTCAGGCCGGGTCGGTATTCGCCAATCATCCTTTCCGCCAAGAACAAGGTTTTCACAATAAGCTGTGGCGTTATCATACGTAAAGAGTTGAGGCTCATTTGTTTCCGACTTTTGCTCCCAGGTGAGACCTGTCAGGTTGTCTTTGATGGTTCCGTCATTGTTGTTAGTCAGATCAGGCGGGTTTATCGAATAGGTAGCATCCTGCCCGTAAAAATCCTCCCCTTCTTCCGGACAATACGGCTGTGAGTCGCAAACCTGGTTAAAACCCTCCATATGCCACTCATCACATATTATCCTCTCCCAGTTATAACAGAGCTCCTGACCGGAATCCGGAAGGATTAGCTCCTGGGATCCTCCGGATGATACAATGGCAAGTCCTATAATAATAATCAAAATAGCAGGAAAAAAAAATTTTTTGTTCATTTATCCCCCCTTTTTTATAACAATTTCTTTTTCTTATGATGAAAAATAGAAATAGTTAATATTTATTTAAAAATATAAATATTATTCCATTTTATTATCATTTATTAAAAATATAGCATTAATAAGAATAGAAAGCTAGTTGTTTTATTGTGCAGATAAACACAACAACATATCGTTAATGGCAACAACCGAAAATATAAAGATATTTGAGTTTAAAATCACCTTACAATTAATAAAAAATATGTCGGCCTAATACAAGAGGTTATTAACAGTTCAACAGTAATAAAAAGTCTACATATTTAATATTATTGTCGTTAATGTTGCCTTTTGGCTATTCCTGAATTTTTTAGAACTTAGGATGCCCCTATCTTGATGGCAACTTAAATTTTTTTGAAATTCTTTTTAAAACTTTTGTTATGCGTGAAATCATAATAGCAGTATATGCGATGGTTTGAGCGATTTGTGTCTTAAAGATCCTTTAAATTAAGACTAAGCTGGTTATGTTTTTGGCGCTTCTGTTCGACTTGTAATTGGCAGACCTCCGATTTCAAGGCTGATAGCATTGAAATCGCATGCTTTGGTACAGGCTAAACAGGAAATGCATTCCATGTCATCCGGAGAATTATTGAAACGAACACCCATGGGACAAACATCATGGCAGGCTTTACAATGGGTACAGCGATTGAGATCAAGATTCAGCTTGACCAATTTGACCCTGCTGAACAATGCATAAAAGGCCCCAAGGGGGCATGCGGTCCGACAGAATGGTCGGCTTGCCACAACAGCCCAGACAACAAAAAAAATAAGAATAAATATCTTGAGCAGAAAAATCCATCCCAAATTTGCACGGAGGACCGGTTGCAGGATGATCATCGGAATCCCCGCCTCTATTGTTCCGGCTGGACAAAAATACTTGCAGAACCAAGGAGTCCCGGCACCAAATTCATCAATGGCAAAAATCGGCAAAAGGATAACCATAATAATCAAAAGTCCATATTTTATATAGCTCAGGAAAGGCCAGATATTAAATTTTGGAGAAGAGATTTTATGAAGAATTTCTTGGAACAGTCCGAATGGACATGCCCATCCGCAAACCATTCGGCCTACAAAACCACCAATAGCACCCATGGTTCCAATAACATAAAGCCCAATAAAAAACTGCCCTGTTTCAATAGACATCCGAATCCCTGCAAAAAGTTGCTGCAGGGAACCTATTGGACAATAGGTTGTTGCAGCCGGACACGAGTAACAATTAAGGCCCGGCGAACAGACAACCTTTAGCGGTCCTTTGTATATTGTTTTGGTAGCTGTAAAATTCCAATACCCATTAGTTACAAGAAAAAAAAGGGTTTGAATCCATTTACGTATGCGTTCCATGAATCAACCTAGACCAATACAGGACAAGCAAATTTGGGTTGCCTGGTTAAGAACCCTTGATGGCTCATCCAAGCTGATACCAATCACACCCAGGATGAGAAAAATTATTATCACCCCGAATGGAACTAATTTTATTTTATGTTTAGTGACTTGTTTTTCCTCCATGTTTTTCATTGGTTAATATATTTCATTATTATTTGAATATATTTGGGAGCATCCCATTGGGCAGGACCTATAAATTTTTCAACGAGTAGACCCTCTTTATTAATTATAAAAGTCTCAGGCAAACCTGTTAAGGAATAATTTGGACCGACTATATTCTGAGAATCATCAAGAATGGGTATGGTGATCCCCTTTTGTTTGACAACCAAATTTGCTAAAGCAGTTTCGTCTTTGTTCAAGATCGCTAACATTTTAAACTTTTCTGCAGGCAGTATGGTGTAAAGTTTTTGCATAGATGGCAGCTCTTTCAGACAGGGCGGACACCATGTTGCCCAAAAATTAATAAAAACCACCTGTCCCTTGAGTTCAGAAAGAGTCCAGGTTTTACCCTGCAGGTCTATCAGCGAAAAATCAGGTGCGGGATCGCCCAAATGCAAAATGGCTGTTTCCTGTCCACAGGCAAAAATAAATAAAGGCAGGCAAAAAAACAAGATTATAAATGATAATTTCTTCATAATGTTTAATTCTGTCCAAAGGTTAAGATGTACTTTCAGGCCTAAAATTTCATTAAAAGTGACCGGAAATTCCTTATTCAAAGTTTCCGTTTCACCTATTTGAAATGTTTTTAACAAACATACATAAATCGATCATTTTTCACAAGATTTTTCCCTTATCTTTTTCTGAAATAATTTCATATTATTTCAGAAAAATACAAAGTTAAAATTATGGAACGTTATTTTGACTATCGAGCTATTAAAGATAGTCGTGGTTATGTGGAATAATAAAAAGCGGAGTATGAAATATTCTTTTGACCTGACCCCCCAAAGTTGATCCAGTTTTTGTGATAGAATAGAGCAAACAGAAAGGAGTTAACATGGGGAAAAGATACCGGGCAGAAGAAATTGTCATGAAGTTA
>JAHEEI010000136.1:4602-6884 GCA_024640785.1 Pseudomonadota bacterium | reverse complement strand
CAACAGATGTATCTTATCAAGCTATATCTGTTAATCTCTTCACAAGGTGATAAAATGGTAAAATTAAAAAATAATGAGCAGCAAATACTGAGTAAACATCTTGAACAATTGCAGTTTGATATTAAACGCGGATTTCTTCAGTTTACGGTCCTCTCTCTAATAAGCAGAAGCCCAAAATATGCTTATGAGATAAAGGATGAGATATATAAAATTACTGAAGGTGCTTTTGATATTGACCGCAATAACCTTTATAAAAAACTGCGGACTTTGGAGGCTGAGGGAATTCTCCAAAGTATCAAAGAACCTTCCGCTCAGGGCGCAAATAGAAAATATTATTCGCTGACACCATTCGGAAAATCATTTCTTAAAGAAATATCAACACTTATGGTGCCCGTAATAGAGTCATTTTATGAAAATATTGCGTCCCTTAAATAGGCCTTTATGTCTTTCTGAATTCCTGGTTTTTTTCCCTAATGTATTCAATTAAAAAGCAGTTAAACGATCTATTTAAATATTCATTAGGATTTTAATATAATTTTTTCTTGACATTGAAGAGACTAAACGACTACTATAACTAGTTTAAAAGAATACATCTTACATACTAGATATATTAGAGGTATCCTTTTAAATTACAACTAAATCATTACCATTATTTAAAGTTTAATATTAAAGGATAAAAATTGGGGAAATATCTATGGCTCCAAAATATGACTTAATCGTTGTTGGCGGTGGAACCTCTGGACTTGAAGCGGCAAAAACCGCTGCTCAGAACGGACTGAAAGTGGCTTTGATTGAACGCAAAACAGATCCTGCAAAGATTCAGCGCTCCTGTGCTCAGATGTTTCTGATGAATATGGATTCATTTTACAATGAGCACATGTACTTTTCCCGAGAGCAAAAACGCTGGGTCTTTCCAGTAAATAACTTTTCGGTAAACTATGCCGGGGATTACCGCGAGTTTTATGCGCTTCATTTTACTGCACCGAATGGAAAAGCTCGTATTGAGATCGGTGATTATGAAAAGAATGCCTCGGGAGACGGTGTGCCCGCAGTTGTTTTTGATAAAGGAGCTCTTCTTGGCGGGCTTTACGAAGAGGGAATCCAGGCGGGTGTTGATTTTTATATGGGAAGAAATGTGGTTGATGTCCTCAATACTTCAGAAGGTGTCCGAGTTAAGACATCTGAAGGGGATTCATTTGCAGGTACTTTCTGTATTGCTGCGGATGGCGTGAATTCCAGGATCGCAAGAATTTCAGGCCTTAACCGTGACCGGGTCTTTATAAATACTGGCCGTGCCAACAGCTACTATATTACCGGGGTCAACTTCGACCGCTCTGAAATGATCGCCCTGGGGCTATGTTACGGCCCGAAAGAACTCGGTGTTATCATGTTTTCCTTGCTTCCCAGTGTATACCGGGAAGAGGAATACTGGCTGTATATTCAGGGTATGGAAAGGCTTGAATATTTGACCCAGCAAAGCAATTACAGGCACTGGTTTAATAATGTGGAAATTACACATCAGCGCTGTGCAGTCGTGAGTAACTGGAGCCCGGCTAAAGAACCTTTTAAAGATAATATTTTGTTTGTTGGAGACAGTTGCTGGTTTGCTGAAGCGGAAAATACCGGTGCGCTGCTGTCGGGACATAAGGCGGCAAATGCTGTTTGTAAAGCGCTGCATACCGCCCAGGTGAATCGTGAAGGGGTGAAGGACTATATTGACTGGTGGCAGAAAAATTGGGCAGAGACCCACGATTATAAAGAATTTGTCTGCTATCCTGTATTTAACCGACTGTTTAACGAGGATGAGCATAACTATCTCCACCAGATCATAGATACCAAGCTGCCCTGGACCATGAATCCATTTCTGATGTACCGGGGCCTTAGTGAAGGGCTTAAGCCGCATCTGGAAACTATCCGTAAAGAGCGTCCGATAATTGCCAAAAAAATTGAGATGTTTACCCCTGAAAGAGCTGTTTCGCTGATGGCGATTGCAAGCCGGATGGGATATCCCTGTTATTAATAATTGTAGCAGTCTCATTGATAATTAAGACGTAAGATAAAAGGTTAATAAAAATACTTAAACTATCAATTAAACAAATAAGATGAAAAAACAAGATACTACAAATTTTGGATCCGTAATTCCCGTTACTGATGATTTTAAAACAAATGATGATTGGCGTTTCGAAAGGCCAGTCTGGGACACTCAAAAGTGTGTTCGTTGCGGTACGTGTTGCCAGGCCTGTCCAGATGGGGCAATCTTTCAGAATGAAGACGAATACTAT
>JAHEEI010000136.1:0-4592 GCA_024640785.1 Pseudomonadota bacterium | reverse complement strand
CGGTCTTTGTGCTCTGCAGTGTATTCCCGGTTGTATATCACTGGAAATTGCTGTAGAGCGGGCTCCTTGGTTGGTTAAATAATATGTTCAGGAGGCAATTCATTAATGGATAGTTTATCAGTAATTGGTCCGAAAAGTTTACCTTTACAGGAACGCTTTCTTAGCGGAAGACGCTCCTGTAAAGGGTGTGCAAAGTCCCTGGCGGCTCGAATTGTATCCAAAGTATCAGGTTTTAATGATTCTGTTCCGGATGAAATGAACAACCTATCTAGTTTTTCTAACTCAGCGTTGAGTGCGAACACTTTTGCACATGACCGTGTTAATACTTCAGATACCCTCGAAAAACTTTTTTCTATAATAGACAGTTTTAATGCAAAATTTTCTAGTCAGTCTCAGAAAGCTAATGATGCGGTTAAAAAGCCTGTTATTGGGATTGACCGAAAGGTTCTTGACACGGATTATCTTGTTCTTCAGCGTGTTTTGAAAAAACAGAATGCCCTGATCATCTGTTTTGATAATGAATCAGAAATAGACACGCTAATTCGCAGGGCAACTCCCCGTCCCTTTGCGCAAAATGAAAAAATACATCCTGTTACTGAGAATGATGTAAGACAGGCTGTACAGCAGAAAAATATTCCGTCTCTTGTGGTGAAAGAAGAGTTTGTTTATTTGGCAACAGCCTGTCCAAGCTACCCGTTTGACTTAATTGAAAAAGTTGAATCTGGACTGAAAAGTTCCGGTAATGCATTTATTTTAGTTATGACACCATGTCCCACCGGATGGATGTTTGCTCCGAACAAAACACTTGAGATGGGTCGCCAAGCGGTTTTAACCGGTTATTTCCCGTTGTTTGAAGTAAATGGTGGAAAGATCGGACTTACCGTACAACCAAAAAATCGCAAACGGGTTCAGGAATATTTGGCCCTGCAAAAGCGCTTTTTGACCTTTCCAGCATGTCTGACGTCTGTATTTCAGGATGCAGTAGATGAATTCTATGAGGAGATTTTAAAAACAGGAACTATCCATGAAATTGCCAAGAAAAAATAAACGTGGCTGGCTAGTGATATTAACTATAAAGAAGGTTAGGTAACGTATGAAAGTAAATCGTGAAATATGCGTAGGCTGCGGAGCCTGTGTGAATCTCTGCCCGAGGCTTGCCATCCGTTTTATCGATGATAAGTCATTTATTGATCAGGTTTCCTGTATTGAGTGTGGAACCTGCAGAGCCAGCTGCGGAGTGGATGCGATTTTTAGTGATTGTCGGTTTCCTGAAATTCTGTTGCTTAACTTTAAAAGCGATCCGTACGAAAAAGGGGAGCGCTCATGAAAAAGAAGTATGATTTTATAGTTGTCGGAGCTGGTCCCGCCGGTTTAATGATCGCAAAAGAGCTGTCGGCAGCCAGACAGGACGTTCTGCTGATTGATATCAAAAAAGAAATATCAAAGGTTCACCGTTCCTGCTGCACCATGCTGATCAATGAACCCAATACCCATGGGGAAACCGTTCGTTTTGTTGACAATGATCTGTACTTTGAAAAAACTGGTATCACTGTAAAATACGGGCATCCTTATGTCAAGCTGGTTAAAAGCTCCAGGATGTCCACCGGCGGCAACAAGCTGACCATAGTTAACCGTGAAAACGGTGTGGCCTTACCGTATACCAAAGAGATCATCCTGCGAAATCTTCTGAAAGAGTCCCTGGCCAATGGCGTTGATATCCTGACCGAAACAGCGGGTATCCGATCAGAAAATATTGACGGAAAGGTAAAGGTCACGATTCGCGATAATCATACGCGAACGCTGAAAGAAGTCTGGTGCCGATGCTGCTTTGCTGCAGACGGTGTGAATTCCCAGCTTGTTACAGGTCTGGAATTGTTTAAAAGCCGGAAATATTTTGGTTCTTATCGGGTGGCTTCTTATTTTCTGGATGAGGTGGATTATCCGAACTGGGATTCCTGGGTGACCTGTTTGGGAAAGGGACATACTCCGTGGGGCAAAGGCCAGATCTATATGGTGCCCAAGTATTTGGTTGACGCAAAGGAAGGGGATAAACCCATTCTGGATGTGTTTTGTGGGACTCCCTTTGGTATGCCGGCTAAAATGGGTCTGGACTGGTTTCTGACAGAAGGGCCTTTTAAAGAATGGTTCCATAATGCCAAGATCGTACACAGGGCCGCCTGCGCGCTTAATTTTTATACCTGTATTATGAATCCGGTAGAGGGAAACATCGTTGTGGTGGGGGATGCTGCAGCGTTTATCGAAACGTACTGTCAGTCTGCATTAATGTACGGCTATCTGGCCGCACAGGCCGCGCTTAAAGTCCAGAGTACCGGAAAAGGGTATGATGACTACATCAATTTCTGGCGGAAAAGCTTTGAATACTGCTGGCCTGGTGAAATTGAAAAGGCTTTGCAAGCGTTCGGCCTCGGACAGCTCCAGGATGAACAGCTCGATTATATTTTTAGTCTGACCAATGATGAGGAATATGCCGGATACGTTAGCGAAAACACGGCAGGTTATGTGATGGAAAAAGCCATTATGAGCCATATTGACCAGATTAGAAAAGAACGTCCCCAAATTGCAGCTGTCATTGAAAAGCACTGGAAGTCTTCTGCTGACGATATTGTAAGCGGTTGACCTGCTTTCTCAGAACTAAGGGTAAGAAGTGATGATTGATCTAAAAATATAGTTAAACTTTCTATATAAAGAAACAAGATTAAAGGAGAGTTCGAAATATGATCAGAATTGACAGACAGAAATGTGTCGGCTGTGGCGGATGTGTCGACCTTTGTCCGCAGGCTGCAATTGGTTTTTTTGAAGACTTCGCGATTATTCATAAAGGGTTATGCTTTGAGTGCAGGACCTGTGTCAAAGTTTGTCCTATGAAGGCTCCTCAGGAAATCTGATCAGAGAGTGAGAGAAGGTGATTTATGGTAACTATTAAGACACACGCGAGGAGGAACTATGACAAAGGCTTATGATCTAATTATTGTTGGAGCCGGGCCCGCAGGTCTGATGGCGGCAAAAACCGCTGGAGAACAGGGGCTGAAGGTTGCGCTGCTTGAAAGGAAAAAAAATATTACCGATATTAACCGTGCCTGCAGCATGATGATTGTTACCCTGACTGGATGTTACTTGGGAGACCGAGTGTCAATAAACTCAAGAGACCAACGGCTTTGTTTCCCGGCTTACGGATTTTCTATTCCTTATGAAGGAGATCACCAAAACTTTTATTCCTGGTCAATATATTCTTACAAGGGAAATAAAATACAGTTGGGTGATTATATAAAAAATGAACACATGGGTGATGAAGGCCGGATCAGTGCGACTTATGATAAGGAGGCTCTGCTTAAAAGTCTTATGAAAGAATGTTTTAAGTTCGGTGTCGATGTTTTTCCCGGATATAATGTGATCGGCACACAAACTAATAATGGTCAGGTAACTGTGTTTACTCGCGAAGGCACAAGCTTTAAAGGAACCTTTGTGATCGGTGCGGACGGCAGAGTATCACGCCTGGCAAAAACTCTGGGAAAAAACAAAGACCGTACCTTTTACGGGACCAGTACCAGTTATGGTTTTGAGATGAAGGGTGTGGAGCCTTCTGAGAAATATGCGCTGTTTCAGATCTTTCTGGGTGAAAAGACTCCTATGCGTATCTGGATGACTCCCCGGGCAGACGGTGAAACCTATTTTCCGTTTATCAGCTGTACCCATCCGGGAGCAGATGTAAAGGGAGCTTTTGAACGTTTTACGCAGCAGGGCTATTTTGCTTCTTGGTTTAAAAACGCTGAGATAATCCGGCCTCTCTGTATTGAAGGCAATATGTATTCTCATATTATTGATCCGTATAAAGATCAGGTTCTCCTTGTTTCCGATGCGGTATGGTGTCAGGAAGCTGAAATGACCGGAGCGATTATCAGCGGTTGGAAGGCAGCCAATGCGGTAAAGTATGCGTTAACCGAAGGAAATATTTCACGCGAGGGTGTGTTTGGCTATCTTAACTGGTGGAAAAAGGAAGTTATCGATAAACTTGACCACCGGGACATGATCCGAAATGCAGTGATGCCTTACTGTTTAACTGTTGATGATATTGACTATCTGTTCAGTAAAATCACAAAAACACTACGCAGTATTCTTGATCCTTATGAAACGCCTAAAATTGTCGGTGCTGCCATGGCTGAAATTATTCCGATTGTATCTAAAGAACGTCCCGATGTTTTTCAGAAACTTTCAAGAATGAAGACAGATCCTTTGGAGGAGATTTTTATGGACTGTAAACGTTCCGGTTTTCCCAATAATATGCGCTCCAGTTAAAGAACGAATACCACTAATTCTTGAAATAAAGGATAAAAAATCAATATTAAATAAATGTGAGGGAGCGGTTATGAGTGAAGAACAGAAGTCGAAAAAATTTGCCGGAATTGAGGTTGCGCCGGACCTGAATAGAGGTAATTTTATCTTTCTTTATTTAAATACCCTGATCATGGGCATGCTGATGGTCATGCCGGCGATTATACAGCCGGCATTTCTTCAGGATATTATCAAAGTCTCTCCTGACTTTTTTGGTTCAATAAACGGTTTTCTACAGAATA
>JAHEEI010000135.1 GCA_024640785.1 Pseudomonadota bacterium | reverse complement strand
CCAAATGGAATCGCTCATATTCAGGCAACATTTAATAACACAGTAATAACAATTACTGATGTTATTGGAAATACAATAGCTTGGTCAAGTTCAGGTGCAGTGGGTTTCAAGGGTTCTAGAAAAAGCACGCCTTATGCAGCTGGACAGGCTGCTGAAGATGTGGCAAAAAAAGCAAAGGAACATGGTGTTAAGAATCTGGAAGTACTTGTTAAAGGGCCGGGATCAGGCCGTGAAGCAGCAATCAGATCTCTTCAGGCAGTGGGTTTTAATATAACCTTAATCCATGACAGAACTCCAATACCACACAACGGATGCAGACAACCTAAAAGAAGAAGAGTTTAATTTTAATTTAGTAAAAATAATATTCAGAAAGGAGAGTCCTTTTGGCACGATATACAGGCCCATCATGCAGGCTTTGCAGAAGAGAAAACTTAAAACTTTTTCTAAAGGGAGAACGCTGTTACACAGATAAATGCGCATTTGAAAGGCGTCAGTATCCCCCAGGACAGCACGGACAGGGGCGCACAAAGTTTTCATCTTATGGTGAGCAGCTGCGTGAAAAACAGAAAGTGAAAAGGGTTTATGGACTACTCGAAAAACAGTTCCGTCTGACTTTTAACAGGGCTGCACGCAAAAGAGGTATCACCGGCGATAATCTTATTTCAATATTGGAGAGTCGCTTTGATAATATGGTATACAGACTAGGCTTTGCTGCATCTCGAAATGATGCTCGCCAGTTGATCCGGCACGGGCATTTTACTATTAATGGAACAAAGGTAAATATACCATCTTTAATACTCAAGCCGGGGGATGTGGTTCAACCTCGTGAGAAAAGTATAAAGATTGAAAAAATAAAAGAATCTGTTGAAACAGCCAAGCAGCGAGGAGTTCCAGCATGGCTCGAAATAGATGTTGAAAAGTTTGAAGGCAAAGTTGTTGCTCTTCCAAAGCGTGATGAAATAACAATGCCGATGAATGAACAGCTGATTGTAGAGCTTTATAGTAGATAGAAGAATATTAACCTTATAAGGGTAAAGTATATGCAGCAAAAATGGCGATCAATAATAAGACCGAAGCATCTTGAAGTTGTTGAATCATCTTTGACAGAGTGCTACGGAAAATTTTCAGCAGAACCTCTCCAAAGAGGTTTCGGAACAACAATTGGTAACGCACTAAGAAGGACAATACTTTCTTCAATTCAGGGTGCTGCTATCGCATCAGTAAAAATCGATGGTATATTACACGAGTTTTCTACCATACCTGGTGTTAAGGAGGATGTCTCAGAAATTGTTCTAAATATTAAAGAAATAAATGTAAAGCTCTTAAATGACGGTCCGGAAACACTTTATCTCAATGTAAAAGGTTCTGGAGTGATCAAAGCTTCTGATATCGAACCTAACAGTAATGTTGAAATACTTAATCCTGATCAGCATATCGCAACACTTTCTTCAGACGCAAAGATAAATATGGAGATGAATGTAACAACCGGTTTTGGTTATAGGTCTGCGGAGAAGAGCAAGGAGGAAAACCTGCCAATTGGTACGATACCGGTGGATGCGATTTTTAGTCCGATAAAAAGGGTTAATTATAATGTGAACAATGCAAGAGTTGGCGGTGTAGTTGATTATGAGCGATTGACTCTTGAAGTTTGGACTAACGGAACTATAGCGCCTGAAGATGCAATTGCATATGCTGCAAAAATACTTCAGCAGCAGCTTAAGCTCTTTATAAATTTTGATGAGGAAATAGAGGAACTCCCTGCTAAAGTAAATGAAAAACCGAAAATTAATGAAAATCTGTATAGAAGTATTGATGAACTTGAGCTTTCGGTAAGGTCAGCAAACTGTTTGAGAAATGCTAACATTAGATATATATGGCAGCTTGTGGGTAATTCAGAGGGTGAGATGCTGAAGACAAAGAATTTCGGAAGAAAATCTTTAAATGAGATCAAGGAAATCCTTACTGAAATGGGCCTTACTCTCGGTTATAGCCTGGAGGGTTTTTCTCCACCGGAAATATCAGAAACGGAAGAAGTTGATGATCTGGTTGAGCTTTCAGAAGAAGATGATGAAATAATTGAGGAAGAGACAGAATAGATTAGGAAAGACAGATGAGACATCAAAAAACCGGAAGAAAACTTGGAAGAACCAGTAGCCATCGTCTTGCAACCATTCGCAATATGGTTTCTTCCCTTGTCGAACATGGCAGAATAAAGACAACAGATGCTAAAGCAAAAGAACTTCGGATAGTCGCAGACAAGATTGTTACTCTTGGTAAAAAAGGAGATCTTCACGCCAGAAGAAGAGCGATGAGAACTTTACGAGGGAAAACTGTTGCAAAAAAACTTTTTGATGAAATAGCACCAAGGTTTTCGGATGTAAACGGAGGGTATACAAGAATAATTAAATTTGGCAGACGTCCCGGCGATAATGCGATGATGTCTTTTATTGAGTTTAGTATTGGTGATAAGGAATCAAAAAAAACTACAGCAAAGAAGGATAGAGCTTCTAAAAAAGAAATCAAGTAAAAGGTCTTAACTTAATCTGAAAATTGTTCAATTTTAAAATTTATAAGGATCCTTTATAGTATATAAAGGATCCTTTTTTTGATCTTATTGCTTGGAATCCGTAATATTCTGATATAAGTAAATAATAATTTAATTTTAGACTTTAATAGAGAAATTAAAGAGGCAAAAATTGTGGTTAAAGATGAAGAAGTAGATGGCCTTGCAAAAGATATAATGACTGCAAAAAAAGTTGTTGTTTTAAGTGGGGCAGGAATGTCTGTTGAAAGCAATATTGCGCCTTTTAGAGGTCCAGGCGGGTTATGGGAAAAGTATGATCCAGTTGAGTATGGTCATATAACAACGCTTAGGAATGCTCCTGAAAAAGCCTGGATGATGCTTAGTGAGATGCAACGAGAGATAATGAAAGCAAAACCAAATAAAGGACATTATGCGCTTGCTAAACTGGAAGAGATGGGCCATATAAGATCAATTATTACGCAAAATGTTGATGGTCTGCATCACGTGGCCGGAAGCAGGGATGTGATTGAATTTCATGGGAATCTCCAGTCAGTTATTTGTATGGACTGTAATTACACTGTTCCAAGTTCTGAGGTTTCACTTGACCGGATTCCTCCTTTCTGTGGAAAATGCAATGGGCCTGTGAAGCCGAATGCGGTTTTTTTTGGCGAAGCCATTCCTTCTGAGGTCATAAAACGTGCAGATCAGGAATCAAATTCCTGCGATTTAATGCTTGTTGTAGGGACTTCAGCAGAGGTTCAGCCGGCAGCTTCAATGCCTAGTCTTGCAAAAAATGCAGGTGCAAAAGTTGTCGAAATAAATATTTCTGAGACACCCTTTACTGGATATGTGTCTGATTATATTATAAAAGGTCCTGCCGGGGATGTCCTTGAAAAGTTGCTAAATAAAGTAGCTGCGCTGAAAGCTTTTGGCTGACAGTTTCTTTCTTTAACTGACCTCTTCCTTTTAAATGCTTTTTAATTTTCTATTTGAATTTTATAATTAAGGTTTTGCAAAACATTTACATTTAATAGTGTTGAAAATTTAACTAATTTTGATAATATTTATAATTAATTGTCTAAAATACTGTTGATATGTTCAGATGAGAGAGGATTATGTATAGGTTTGTTTTATCAGTATTTTTTATTTTTGCTATAATTGTATTTTCATCCCGGTTGTATTCAGATTCACTTTATAGCAAGATGAAACAGGGGGAGTCTTTTTACAATGAAGAGAAGTTTGATGAGGCATTAAATTTGTTTGTTGATGCCCAAATAGAAGTGCCTGAAAATATAAAGTTAAAGTATAATATTGCGGCATCTCATTATAAAATGAAAAATTACCAAGAAGCTGTTAAAGGATTTCTGGATGTGGCAGCTACCGCCCAGGATTCGAAGGTTGAAGAGACCGCACTTTATAATATTGGAAATGCGATGTTCAAGCAGGGGAAACTTCAGGAAGCCGTTGAATATTATAAAAAAGCAATTGAGATTGATCCTGAAGATAAGGATGCTCAGCATAACCTTGAATTTGTCCGTGAAGAGATAAAGAAAAAGATAAACGATGCTAAAAAAACTGAGCAGCAGCAAAAGCAGCAGGAACAAAAGAAGGAAGGTCAATGTGATTCAGGGCTAAATGATGAAACGCAGGAGAATGATAAACAGGAAAGTGAACAAAAGGATGAACAAGAAAGTGAGCAAAAGGACAAACAAGAACAGTTCTTAGGACAGGGTGATGAGAAGCCGGATGAAGCAGACAATCAAACGGCGGCTGCAACGGAGATTGACAAGGAAAAAAGTGAGGGTTTTGAAAAAGGCTCCGCTGGACAGGATGTGCTGATGACAAAAGAAGAAGCAGAACAGTGGCTTAACAGTCTTGAAGAGAATCGTGATAAATTTAAAAAAGAGGATAAGCAAAGAACAGGCGGGTCAAGGACCTGGTCCGGAAATGACTGGTGATGATAAAAAATATTTATCCCGGAAAATATAGATATAAAATATTTTTAATACTTATTGCTCTAACACTATTACTGCAGCCGTGCAGTCTTTTCGCGGAGGAGGTTTTCGTTACCGCGATGGTAGACAAAAATGACTTGACCCTTGACGATTATGTTTTGTTACGGCTTTCTGTTAAGGGGACGCGAGAGGAACCACAGTTGCCCGAAGTTCCTGAATTCAGGATTCAGTCCAGAGGGAGCTCATCCCAGGTAAGCATTGTAAACGGACAGATGTCCTCAACTGTTGAATATAATTATCTTCTTTATCCGAAAAAAACGGGTTCTTTTACGATAGGGCCTTTCTACTTAAAAGGCAAAGGGCGCAGAATTGAAAGTAATACAATAAGAATAAGCGTACAAAAAGCCGTAGCTGCTGATACAGCCTCTAAAGATGTTTTTGTTGTTGCTGATGTAGATAATGATCGACCTTATGTTTATGAACAGATCATCTATACATTTAAATTTTGCCGGGCAGTTAAAGTTGCAAATGCAAGCCTTACAGAAACACCGTCCTTTGATGGGTTTATAAAGCAAGAGCTTGAAAAAGAAAAAGAGTATCAAAAGGTCATAAACGGAAGACAGTTTGTTGTAACCGAGATTAAATATGCGCTTTTTCCCTCAAAAACAGGTGTCCTTGAGATTACCCCCTCTACACTTCAATGCAGCCTTGTGGTTCAAAAACGGAGAGGAAGTCGCAGTCCGTTTAATGGCTCAATTTTCGACGATTCCTTTTTTGGTTTTTCAGAGACAGTTCCAAAAATACTTAGCACAAATCCTGTGACAGTTAGGGTTCAGCCACTTCCCGTTTCTGGAAAACCTGCCGGTTTTAAGAATCTGGTAGGAAACTTTAAGTTGACTTCTTCTTTAAGCGCCAGCAAGGTGGAAAAGGGTGAATCCGTCACGCTCACCTTAAATATTTTCGGGCCCGGCAACCTGAAAAGCAATCAAAATATAGAAGTCAGTGGTCTGCAGAATTTTAAAGTTTATGACGATAAACCTGTTTTTGAATCAAGGAGAATAGAAGGAAAAGCCGGGGGAAATCTTGTGATAAAGAAGGCACTGGTCCCTCTGGTAGAGGGGAAACTTCAAATTCCTCAAATTTCAGTTTCATACTTTAACCCTGATTCCAGCAGATATGAAAAAGCAGTTACCGGTCCATATTTTATACGGGTTCAGCCTGCAAAAGATACGGAGAAGCTTGACCTAGTTGAAGGGGTTAGAAACATTACTTCTAAACAGGATGTGAAAATATTAGGTAAGGATATCCTACCCATACACACAGGCCTTAATGCACTTAAGGATGCAAAGAAGAACGTCCTTTCTGCCTTTGGTCTCCTTTTATTTATGGCCCCCATTATTTTTTTTCTAATGTCTTTCATGTTCAAGGTCAAGGCCGGGAATAGGGAAGAGGGCGCCGTTCTTGCAAGAAGAAAAAATGCATATAAAGTTTTTAAAAAGAACATTTTTTTGACTTCAAAAATGCTTAAAGATGATGGACCTTCCTTTTATCAGCTGGCTCAGAAATCATTAAAGGATTTTATGGGAGATTTTTTTATGGTCCCAGGCAGTGCGTTAACCGCTAAAGAGATGCATGAAATGCTTATTTCTGATGGAGTCCCAGCGGATACTGCTGATTCAATAAACCGCATTATGGCATTTTGTGATTCAGGGCAGTTTGGTTCGAAAGGGTATACTTTAAAAGAAAAAGAGAATATTCTAGACCTGATGAAAAAGAGTATTTCATTAATAAATAAAAAATTGAAAAAATGAAAAGATATATATTTATACTATTTGCTTTAATCGCCCTTTTTTGTGCTGAGGGGCATGCCGAGGGAAAGCCGGAAGCAATTGATACTGCCCAGGTTTTTCTTAAAGCAAATGAAGCATATGTTAATTCTGATTTTACGGCTGCAGTTTCATATTATGAGAAGATAATATCCAGCGGAATAATAAACGGGGATATTTTTTACAATTTGGGTAACTCGTATCTTAAAACAGGTGAAACCGGCAAAGCCATATTAAATTACCGTAAAGCAGAGCTTTTTATTCCGCGTGATGAAGATTTAAAGTCAAACCTGAATTATGCTTATGGACTGGTAATAGACAATATTGAGTGTAAACAACTCTTGTCTTTTCTCGGAGATTTTTGTTTCTGGTATTCTAAACTTAATGTTTATGAACTCTTTATCTTTTTTCTCGCAGTTAACTTCCTGTTTTGGTCTTTACTTGCGATCAGACTTTTTTATAAGGGGGAGATTATTAACACACTCCTTTATCTGAATATTTTTCTGCTTTTAGTATTTGGGCCCAGTTCCGGATTGAAAATTTACAGGCATTATTTTATTAAAAAAGGAGTGGTCACGGCTA
>JAHEEI010000018.1 GCA_024640785.1 Pseudomonadota bacterium | reverse complement strand
GTTGACTCCCTTGACCGCTTAAGAATAAAGGCTATAGTTAAGTCTATTGAAAGCGGGTATTTAAGTGACACACAGTATCAGGCCGCTTTACTTGAGCTCGACAAAAAATGCAGAGTTTATGGTAACGGCTGCATAAAAAGAGGTAGAAAAAAGGATGGGGAGGCGTATCTCTCACTGCCGGAGAAGTTTAAAACCCGTTAAAAAGTTTTAAGTTCAAGGGATGAACCTTATGAATCTTTTTAGTTTTCTAGAAAATTCCGCGGAAAAATATCCAGATAAGACAGCGCTTGTCTGTGAAGAAAGGCGGATAACATATTCGCAGCTCAAAAAAAGGGCAGAAAAGCTGGCAGCATCACTTTATGAACTTGGGGTAAGGAAAGGGAGGAAGGCAGGTATTCTGCTTCATAATTCTGTAGAGTATGTTGAAATTATTTTTGCTTTAATGAAACTGGGTGCGGTTGGAGTGCCTGTAAATGTAAGGCTTACCAAAGAAGAGGTGTTAAAACAGACTGAGCATGCTGATATTTCAATTCTTTTTTATGAAAAAGGGTTAGCGGAAAAAGCGCCTTTTGATCTTCCGTCTATAAACCATTTTGTTTTTACCGGCTCTAGTTCATGCAAAGAAGGTCTTTCATATGAGTCTTTGTTTGAAACGGCCGAAAGCTGTGAGGTTTCAGAAATGGTAAAGAAAGAGGATGAGTCGTTTATTATTTATACGGCAGGCACGACCGCATTTCCAAAGGGGGTAATACTGACCCACGGTAGTCAGATTGCAAACACAAAAAATTATTCGGCTGCATATAAAATGTTAAGCGATGATATAGAGATTGCGCCAACTCCCTTATTCCACTCATCAACCCTGGGTAGAATTTTTACTTATGTCTATAATGGAACAAAATTTTTGATTTGCAGAAAGTTTGATGCTGAAAAAACATTTAAAATAATAGAAAACGAAAAAGTTACTTCCATTACTCAGTCCCCTACCATGTACCATATGATGTATGAGGTTTTTGAAAAGTCGGATTATGATACCAAAAGTGTCAAACGGGCTGTAACCGGAGCCTCGGTCATGCGTCCTGATACAAAAATTGAACTTCAAAAACTTTTCCCCTGTGCGTCATTTTATGATCTGTATGGCGCCACAGAAGCATCTCCGGGTATTTCAATTCTTTGTCATTCTGATTTTACAAAAAAAGCAGGCAGTGTCGGAAAACCTATGGACAGCGTAGAAATAAAGATAGATTCAATAGCTGGCGTTGGAGAAATTCTGTGCCGCGGCAAGAATATTATGAAGGGATATTATAAAGATTCAAAGGCAACTGAAGAAGCGCTTAAGCACGGATGGTTTCATACCGGAGACATGGGAAAAATAGATGAGGACGGTTTTCTTTTTATTGAAGGAAGAAAAAAAGAAATAATAATTACAGGTGGGATAAATGTATATCCTGCTGAGATAGAAAATGTTATTATTACTTATCCTGGCGTAAAGGATGTTTCGGTGATCGGTGTTCCTGACCAGAAATGGGGGGAGAAAATAGTTTCGGTAATCGTACCTGCGCCTGATGTAATCTTCAGCAAAGAGTCTTTAAAGGTTTTTTGTAAAGAGCAGCTCGCAGACTTTAAATGTCCCCGTGAGTTTTTTCTTGTGAAAGAGCTTCCCCGGAATGCAGCACAAAAAGTTATGAAAAATGAGCTCCAAGTGTTATATCAAGAAAGAGGTTAGACCAATCACCTGTTTGATCGTTACGGGTCAAAATTTTGCCTTTTCTTAAAGCTCTGCGGTAAAGAACGAATTAACGGAGAACGAATTGTTTTTATCTAAAGGGTGAAAGCAGATTATGAAATGTTTGTACTTCGACTGTTTTTCAGGAATAAGTGGTGACATGGTTCTCGGCGCTCTTGTTGACCTGGGCGTCCCTCAAAAATATTTAAAAGAAGAGCTGTCAAAACTTGGTATCAAAGACTATTCTATTTCCTTTTCCAGTGCTGTCCGTATGGGCATTTCCGGTCGCAGGGTTATAGTAAAAGACCTTCAAAAAAAATCCGGACACCCTCACCGAACATATGCAGAGATTGAAAAAATAATAAACAAAAGCCGGATGAATAAAAGGGTTAAAGAAAAAAGCATTGATATCTTTTACAGGATTGCAAATGCAGAAGCAAAAATCCATAGCCAAAAAATTTCTGAAGTACATTTCCATGAAGTCGGTGCCATAGATTCAATCGTTGATATTGTGGGGAGTGCTGCGGGTATTGACTTTTTGGGGGTTGAAGAGAGTATTTCTTCAGCCGTTCCTCTCGGCAGCGGTTTTGTAAAGTGTCAGCATGGGACTATACCGATTCCTGCTCCCGCAACGCTTGAAATATTAAAAGGGGTGCCGGTGTATTCTTCCGGAGTGAAGTCAGAACTTGTAACGCCCACAGGTGCCGCGATTCTTACCAGTTTCGCTAAAGAGTTTAAACCCATGCCACAGATAAAAATAATAAAGACAGGTTTTGGAGCAGGCTCAAGAGTTTATGAAGCGATTCCAAACCTGCTGAGACTGATTCTGGGGGATATGGAGAAAGGAAGTGCACAAGACAAGGTGTGGGTGCTTGAAACAAATGTGGATGATATGAATTCCGAGTGGACAGGCTTTCTTATGGACAGGCTGTTTGAAGCGGGAGCTCTTGATGTATTTTTGGTTCCAGTCTATATGAAAAAGAACAGGCCCGGAGTTATGATTAAGGTAATTTGTGATGACAAAAAGCGTGAAGAACTATCCGGTATTGTTTTTCGTGAATCAACAACAGCCGGAGTCCGGTCCTATGTTGTGGAAAGAGATATTTTGAAGCGCAGAGAAGGAAAACTAAAAACAAAGTTCGGAGTGCTGAAAGTAAAGATCCTTGGAGAAGCGAAAAGCAAAAGGATTGTCCCTGAATTTGAAGAGTGTAAAAAAGTCGCGCTTAAAAAAAAGATTCCGCTGAAAAAAGTTTATGAAGAGATCTATGCTGCGGTAAAGAAGACCGGCTAGTTTTTGTTATAATAAATCAAAGAATAGAAACCGGCTTGTAAATCGTAAGGCAGTCAGCTTATTATTTTGAGTCTTTTTAAAATACTTTCCAGGCTGCCGAGAGATTTTAGCGTAGCATTTTTTGATATACCATGCTGTACCATTCTGTAACGGAAGATCACAATCCAGTTAAGAATATGATGCTGAATCTTGTCTTTTGCTGTACATCGGTTTAGCCCTGTGGAAGCCATGAGAACCTCCTTTGTAAGGGTGAGCAGATTCGCTTCCTGCATAAAAATGTAATGCAAGTTTTAGGCCAAAAAGAAAAACATCAAAAGGAGGAAAGCAAAAAAATGCCGATTTATGAGTTTAAGTGCAGCAGCTGTGGAAAAGAGTTTGAGGAAATAGTAACTTCTAAAGACATTTCAATAAGTTGTCCAGAGTGTGAATCTTCTGATGTGAGTAAGCTTATGTCTGCATGCAGCTTTAAAAGTTCAGGAGAGAGCTCTAAGCTGGCGTCTTCCTCCTCTGGCTGTTCTTCCTGTGCTTCAAAAAACTGCGGGAGTTGTTCATAAACTGACAATTATTTTACATCCTTTGGAATTATTGTCCTTTCAGCAGATCCTTTAGTCCCGATCTTCTTTCAATATTTCGTGATACTGCATAGTTGATTATTTTTTCTGAACCGATAATCTGGATTTTTTCTTTTGTACGGGTAATTGCTGTATAGAGCAGCTCCCGTGTAAGAACGGGAGATTCTTTTTCCGGCAGAACCAGTATAACATTATCAAATTCTGAGCCCTGGCTTTTATGAATGGTCATCGCATAAACCGTTTCGTGTTCAGGAAGAGATGACGGGTGAAAGGCCCTGATCGTATTGTCATTTCCCAGAAAATATGCTTTAGATTCTCCCTTTTTCTCCGGGTCATTAAAAATGATCCCAGTGTCTCCGTTAAAGAGTTTTAGAGAGTAGTCGTTCTGAGTTATCATAACGGGCCGTCCGTGATAAAATCTGCAAGCTGGATCAATATGCCCCATTTCGACAAGTTTTTTTTCTATAACAGAATTTATTCCCATTGTGCCGAAAGGACCTTTTCGCAAAGCGCATAATATGCGGAATTGGTCAAGGCGCTGTAAGGCTATTGCACAGGAAGGCGCTTTTATAAACGGGAGAAAATTATTGGTAATGATATTTGAAAGATGAGTTTTGATGTAATCCTGAAAAGATGTCTGAATATGTGATACATCATCACGCGCTTCTTCTAACGCTGCAAGAGTTCCGCTGATATCTCCTCTGTTTATTGCGTTGCTTAGTTTGAAGGTGTTGCTGTTGATTTCGAAACGGTAATTTTTGTCCAGCTCCACAATACAGTCGGAAAGTACAGATGGTCTGGATTTTTCGGAAGACCTAATTTCTATCCCTGCGAAGGTCCTGAAGATACTGCAAAGATCAGAAGAGAAAAAATTAACCGAAGATTTGGTGCAGATGTCGCCCAGAGCTGCTCCTGACTCCACCGATGCAAGCTGATCCTTGTCTCCAATGAGAATGATATTGGTTTCAGGAGCTGAAGCGGAAAATGTTTTTGAGAGCAGCGGGAGATCGATCATTGACGCTTCATCAATTACGATAATATCATAGGGAAGAAGATTGTCTTTGTTATAACGGAAAGATGATGTGTTTGGTATGGTTCCAAGTAAACGGTGAAGAGTGGATGCTTTTTTTGGAATACAGGAAATTATCTTTTCTGAACACGGAAGTTCTGCTTTTGAGTAAGCTATTGATTTTTGAAGTCTGTCAGCGGCCTTTCCAGTAGGAGCGGCAAGTGCAATTTTTAATTCTTTTTTGCTGCACTCAAGCATCAGTGCCAGGATCTTTGCAACGGTAGTTGTTTTTCCGGTGCCGGGACCGCCGCAGATGATGCAAAGGCTTTTTAAAAGCGCTGTTATAGCAGCAGCTCTTTGCATGTCGGGACTTTTGTGTTCTGAATCGGGGAAAAAAAGTTTGATCTTTTTGCTGATAAACTTTTTGTCCGGGAGCTCATGAGATTTTTTGGCACGCTGGGTTAGTTTTTTGGCAAGACTGGTTTCGTACTGCCAGTAGCGGTATAGATAAAGCCTGCCCCTCTTGTCAAGAATAACAGGTTTAAAATCTCCGGGACTTCCTATTGCAGAAACAGCCATCAGCTTCTTTTGCCACTCAGCAAAAGCCGGGAAGACAATACTTTCATCCGTGCCTGTTACCTGCTTTTCTGAATATTCTAAGAGATCAAAGCATATATGGCCTGCTGCAGTCTCCCTACTTAAAAAAGCAAGGGTAAGAAACAGCAGGATATCCTCTTTTTCAGATATCCTCTGGATAAAGTCGGCAAAGAAGATATCTACTTCTGAAAAGAAATCAGGATTCTGGTGCTGAAATATTTTCAGGTCAAACTTTATCACTGTTCTTCCAGGTCTCTTTCCATTTCAAGAATAAATTCTTTTTTCGGCCGATCCCTGAATATGCCGTAATCAGAACCTTTTTTTTTGTTAATTCCACGGAGAAAGATATAAAAAACCCCACCGAAATATTTCTCATAATCATAATCCGGAAGTCTGTTTTTCAGGTATTTATGCAGTGCCAGGGTATACAGGTGATACTGGAGAATATAGTAATCGTTTTGCATGATTGGGATAAGATGTTCTTCCTTGTAATAGTTAATATCCTTCCCGATCAGGTTTGATTTCCAGTCAACAATATAGAACTTCCCTTTATACATAAAAATTAGGTCCATAAATCCTTTAATAAATCCGTTTAAGGGCGAGAAGTTGAGTTTTTCAAGTTCACCTGCAAAACCTTTTAAAGCAGGAAGCTGTTCGGTTTTACTGAAAAGAGCGTTTAAGGTCTGTTTTGATAAATTCTTTAAAGGAAAATAAAATCCGAGTTCGTTTAAGCGAACATTTTTTTTGATCTGTGAGAGACATAATCCTTTGTCCTCAGGGACAAGTGAAACATCAAGGAGATCTGTTATCATATTTCTTATTGTAGGCACCCACTTTTCCTCAAATCCGTAATGAAAGAATTTATCACGAATCAGGTTATCTATATCTTCAGATGTTTTCAGAGTAAAGTCTAGATGCTCAAGCACTTCATGGAGCATTGTGCCGGAAACAGCTCCGGCAGGAAAGCTGAAGATAGAAAGGCTTTCATTTGGCGTCTCATCCCGGCTGTCGTGAAAAAATTCGTCCGCCTCGGGCAGATCTGATTCATGATGCCGTCCTGATATTATTGATGAGAAACTGGTGAAACGGATTTCCCTACTGATCTGTTTGTCAAAAGTACGATTGCAAAGCGTAGATTTCTTTTCAGCACCGGAATATGCTTTCAGGTTATCATTTGCCTCAGGGATAGTCCTTACCCGTATGGTTTTTTCTGAAAGATCTTCATAAGAGCTTAAAGTCTCAAAAATATCGACATCTCCAAGTGTCCCAAACAGGTTTTCTGTGTTCTGGACAGCTTGTGCAGGATTTGTGCAGTTTTGGTTATGAAAAAGATAAGCAAGGGGTGAGGTCCCTGCTTCTTTAAAACCTCCCCAGACAAGATAGCAACGGTTTTTTGCCCGGGTGAGTGCAACATAGAGGAGACGCATGCTTTCAGCCAGAGCCTCCTGCGTTGACAGCATTCTGCTCTCTTCTATTCTGTCAGAGCCGAGGTCAAGAGTAATATTCCCTTGCCGATCATGAAATACCGCGGGGGCTTTATTGTTTTTACTTTGTCCGTCCCATAAAAAGGGGCAGAAAACAACGGGGTATTCAAGGCCTTTGCTTTTGTGAATGGTTACGATCTTTATTGCATCCTTATCCGTTTCAAGTCTGAGCAGCTCTTCATCCTGATGATGAACATCTTTCTGGATCTGCTCTGAAAACCATTTGACTGCTGCGGACATCCCCAGATTTTCCTGTATCAGGCAGTTATGGATAAGCTCGGAAAGATGCAGGAGGTTGGTCAGTTTTCTTTCACCGTCAGCAAGTGCGATTATCCTTGGTCTTACCTCTTTTTCTATGAGGAGCTGCTGAAACATCGGAAAAAAACCTGCAGAATTCCAGAGGTCATGGTATTTCTGAAAATCAGCCCTTTCTGTTTCAAGAAAAGATGCATTAGCGTCTGTGCTGACAAGCTGTTCTCCTTTTGCGCCCAAAATATAAGTTGAAAGGGCTGCCTTCACTCTTCTTTCATCACCCGGGTTTGAAATAGCCTCAATCAGGTAAATTAGCTGTGCTGCATCCTTTGTTCCAAAGATATTACCGGTACCGTGAAGAATGGAAGGAATAGAATATTTTTTCAGGCTTTCCTGTATAAGGGAAGCCTGATTGTGTGTACGGACCAAAACAGCAATGTCACCCGGTGTAATGGGTCTGTCATTAATGCATGCTTTCCCAGATTCGGATAAGGCAAGAAGCCTTGAAATCTCTCCGGCCACCGCATTAGAGATATATTCCCGGAGCTGCGGTTTGGTTATCAATGATTTTGCCTCCTGCTCTTTGTCCGTCGGAACAAACCAGAGCTGAAAAGGCGGTTCAATGCGGTTGTTTATTTTAAGCGTATCTTTACGGTCGGAAGAGGGTTTAACATTTTTAAATCCTATTTTATGGTACAAAAAAGGATTCTTGTGTGAATAAAAAAGAGAATTGATTGCCCTGATGAGCCCGGGGTCCGACCGCCAGTTAGTACCTAGGGTAAAAGGCTTCCCGGCTTTTTCTGCTGCCATGAGATAGGCAAACAGGTCTGCGTTTCTGAAACTGTATATAGCCTGTTTTGGATCTCCAATTAAAAACAGGCAGATGTCTTTATGGATGAAGAGGCTGCTGAATATTTTATACTGTACAGGGTCTGTGTCCTGAAATTCATCAATTAAGGCAGCCCTGTATTTATTACGTATACTGCATGCGAAAAGGTCTCCGCTTCTGCTGTAAAGGGCGTTGTAAACATTAAGCAGAAGATCATCAAAGTAAAGGACATTGTGATGGGCTTTCTTCTGTTCTAAAGCCTCTCTGCTGTAAATAAACAGGTTTGTCGCGAGCACAAGAAATTTTTTCCTGAAAGCATCAACCAGCACCTCTTTTTTTTCTATCAGCACTTCACAAAGTTCAAAAAAGGGGTGTTTAGGAGAGCCATGATTCTTCTTCTTTCCTTTTTCCAGTTCAGAAGACGTTAGTTTCATAAGCCTATCAGGGAAAAGCACAGAAGAGGACTTGCTTGAAAAGAAAGTATCGAATTCAATCAGCCATTTTGGGATGCTTTCCTTTTTGTAAATATTTAGTTTAAGGCTGTCGGTAGATATAAGTATTTCTTCTATTTCATCTCTGGTCTGCTTCCAGCAGTCTGCGGCTTCATTATATGTCCGGTTAAAACTTTCTTCTAGAACCTCGCTTTCAACTTCCTGGGCTTCAGGGATTATCTTTAAAAGCGGATTTTGTAAATGTCTTGATACAAGTTTGCAAAAACCTTCAGAAGAGTAATTAGCCTGCAGGGCATATGAAGCAAAAGCAGGTGAAGCATTGTAAAAGGACTTTCGCCAGAAGTCATCCACCGTTTCCTGAAGGAGATGATCCTGGTTTGTGATCAGTTCGGTATCAAAGCGTGAGCTGCTTTCATAGGCCTGCTCTTTTAGAACACGGAAACAGAATCCGTGAATGGTAAATATCGCGGCCTCATCAAAGTTGATAAGCGCCTGTTGCAGCAATGATATCTTCTTTTTGTTCTCAGGAGAGCCCTCTTCCCTGCCCAATTCTGTTTTTTTATCTCTAAGTTTGTTTCGTATTCTGTCCCGAAGTTCTTCAGTCGCTGCTTCTGTATAGGTAACTACAAGAATCTGACCCACTGTCAATTCCTTTTCAAGGATCAGCCGGAGAAACAACTCTGTTATGGTATGGGTCTTTCCGGTTCCTGCACTTGCTTCAATGAGTCGAAGTCCGGAAAGAGGAATGCTTTCTGGGTTTTTACTTGTCGGCATTATCTATAGCACTAGTTTTTTTCTATTTTTAATTATGGGTTCGTAAACTGCTGTAGCCGTTTCTATAAATTTTTTATTTAGGCAGCTGCTGTCTTTAAAACAGAGGTTCTGATATGCATCATTCAGGTCTCCGCTGCTGTATTCATCACCGACCAGTTTTTTTTCTGCGGCTATTAGTGCCAGGTCTTTGTCCTGTTCTTTATGAAATTTCTTTAAATAGGCAAAAGAAGCTTCAGGAAAGAAGGGCAGCGGGTTTGTGAGCCCCTTATAATAAAGTTCTAAAAGACCCAGTAAAATAGTCTCACTATTATCAATATGATTGAATTCCCAAGTTTCCAACGTTCTTTTTTCACTAAGCCCAGACAGGATGGAGCTGTTTTTTTCCATGTGGGGTACCAAGCCAAGAGCAAGGTGTTCGATCCAGAGTGAAATAATATCCCTGGGCTTGATCTTTGCGCAGCGGTATTTCACAAGCCTGTTCTCATAAAGATTTTTTATGGTACCTTTAAGTCTAAAATTACCTAAATTAACATCAAAGGCTATGGCTTTGTTTTCTTTATCTTTTATGAAAACTTCAAGGGGCTTTAAAAAATCGGAAACAGTTTTAAAGGCTATATCATATTCACTTTCTCCGATTGTGCCGTGGGGAAGCATTCCGCTTGATTCGGCAATTTCAAAAAGGTCTTCACGCTTAAGTCCGGCAGATAGGCCGTTAAGTATTAACTGGTCAACGATATATCGTTCAAGGCCTTTAATCGAAAAGTTCTCCCGGTCTTCAAAAGATTTTTCCTGGATCTCAAGCGAAAGATTAAACCGGTTTTGTAAAAGAAATTTAGAAGGGTTAAAAAAAAAGTTTGAGAGATCCATGATATCAAGGGTCATAAATTCTTCTTTTGGCAGCGGCAGAGAGCTTTCGATGAAGTTGCTATCCATATGCTTATTTTCAGAAAGTGTTTTAGCACATTTCAGATTCTCAGTTGAATAGCTGTAAAGACGGGACCCTTTTAAAAAGTAGTCAGGGCTGAAAGGCTGCAGCGGATGCTTTGTCAGGAGATGTTCGCGCAAATCTTTTTCAGGGTGGAAAAAATTCTCTTCAAGAAAGTCCGTAAGTTCGCTGACGAGGACTGCAGGCGGGATAATGCTGTTGTCCCGGATATGCTGTCCGGTATAGCTGATGTATAGTTTTTCCGATGCAGAAATCAATATTTCAAGAAAAAGGTACCGGTCTTCATTTTTGGACGAGGGATCGCAGGCTTGAGGCTTTTCAGAAATCAGATCAAATCCTGGTTTATATGATATCCTGGGAAAAATTCCGTCATTCATTCCGATCAGGCAGATGACTTTTGCGGGGATGCTTCTTGATGACTCCATGGCACAGAAGGTTACACTGCCGGCCATAAAGCCGGAGGATGAGCTTTTCTGTTTAAGAAGCGTTTTCAGGTGTTCGCTTATGACTTCAAGATTTAAATCATGGTTAAATCCTGAAAGAAGCTGGATATTTTCAAGTTCAATAATTGCTTCTGTTAATGAACGCATTTTTTGTCTGTTCTCATCATCAGGCTTTAAAAATGTATTTAATATTTTCATAAGCGCAGCGGCCCATTGCTTAAGGGACTTCGGAAAAGAGAGGTCTTTTGAAAGAGAAAAGAGATCTTTTGTAAATTTGATGAACCTGCCCAGGGTTTGAGCGCTTGAGCCTTCAATATCATCAAAAGGCAGAATACCGCTGAACATGTCACGGCCCTGACCCGGCAGTGCATAACCTAAAAGGAGGCGGTCGAGGCCTGACTGCCAGGTGTTCTGGCCGGTTGGCGGAAGCCCGAGACTTGATTTGCTTTCTTTGTCTCTTCCCCAGCGGATACGTGTTTTTTCCAGCCAGGACTTTATCAGAGAAATATCTTTTTCGGAAAAAGAAAACTTTTTCTGGACCGCAGGTGATTCCAGTAGAGGAATGACCTCTGTTACGCCGAAGCGCCCCCTGCTGATGTCAAGAAAGGATAGAAAAGTGTTGATGATGCTGTTTTCTGAAAGCAGGGAAAGATCTGATATTGAAAACGGTATTTTTTTGTTCTCCTTTTCAGGGGAATCAAATACAGCCCTTATAAAAGGCGCATAGGTGTTTATGTCAGGGGTCATGACAATGATGTCATGGGGCTTGAGGTTTTTGTCCTGTTCAAACATGAAAAGAATCTGGTCATGGAGAACTTCTATCTCTCGCATTGGACTGTGGCATGAATGCATCTGTATGGAAAAGTCGTCTTTTCTTATTATTTTTTCATTCTGGTCTTTAAGATCAAGGATTCCTGACTGAAGGCAGGAGAGCATGCTGTTCTTATCAATATCATTAAAGAAAAGATCTTCTGGGCCTTCGAGAGCTGTAATCATGTCAAAGAACTCTCTGCCTGATTTGCCCAGAGAAGAAAGAAGCGGATGCCCCCGGGTTATATAGGTTTCTTCAGAAGCAATTCCTTTTTTTAGAAGCTTTGCCTCTTCTTTTTGTGACATGATATCCCCCCAGTATTCTCTGCAGGGATTAAGGAGGAAGAGGTCAACCCGGGTGTGTTCTGAAATTCTGGAAAAGAAGTTCAGGTGAAAAGGAGGAAGCACTGATATCCCGAAAATTTCAATTCTTTCAGGAAGGGCTTTTGCTGTCTCAGAATTTTTCTCCAGCTGGCCATAAAAATCCTCCACAAGACGTGCACGGTAAAGGGGGCCTGCGTCTTTAACAAGTTGCTTCCAGAGAACGGCCTGCCATTTTTCATCTCTAGTCCCATGAGAGAGAATCCCTTTTCCCCATTTTTTAAGCATTGAGGGGCGAAAAATTATGTACTGGTCAAAAACATCCGAGATTTTTTTTGCGATCTGAAAAGTTTTTATTTCTGAGCGGTCAGACAGATATGATTTTAAAGGCTCAAAACCTTTTTTTTCTATACATGCGGGCAGTATGCCCATTATTTTCCATGTCAGGATGGCCGGCTCGAAAGGAGACCTCTCGAGAAGGCCAGTATTTGTCTGTTTTAGAAGGCTATATATAAAAGCATTTGGATAAAAAAATTGAATGTTCGCGCATATACCCCGTCTTTCTGCAAGTTTTGTGGACAGCCAGTGATTCATGCCGTTATGCTGGGTAATAAAGGTCTCCGGCTGGAGAGGTGAAGATAGGGGTTGTGTTGTATTTTGAGCAAGTCTGTCTATGAGTGCTTCCTGGCTGTTTGATATACAAGTGTTTAAGGGCATAATGAATTATCTTAGTTTATCACCTTTCACCTATTCTAGAATTTTTTCACAAGGTTATTCCTTTAGCTCCACTATAATATATTTCGAAGCATAGGATTCGTGTTTATTTTTCAGTGCTTCAATAGTGTCCGGGTGTGCAGTAACTGCCCACCATATTTTATTGTTTTTAAAGTATTTTTGGACAGATGTTTTAACCTCCCCGGCTGTAACTGCATTAATGCGGTCCATTGTTTTAAGGTAAGAAGTGTAGTCCCCTGTGTGCATATAGGAGCCGGCCATTCTTGATGCAATAGCCTGATTTGTTTGGAGTCCTGAAAAGTATTTTGTTGAAGAGGATGCTTTGTAGAATTCAAGCCCTTCTGAGATCGGAATGTAATCCTCTTCGCCGCCATCTCCCTTATACGGGGATAGGCATTTACCGGAAGCAGCAATATCTATTGATTCTTTAATTAGGTCAATTACTTTTATTGGATCATTTGTTCTGTAAGCAGAGATATTGGCGTAGTTTGATTTTTTGCTATTGTTGTTAGCCCAGACAGAATATACCATACTGTTTTTTGTCCGGATGATGTTTGTCAGGATGTCAGACAAAATGTTTGATGCGATACCAATGGCCCAGTGATCCGGGTGGGTTACGGGTACGGTTGCGAAATTGCCCCTTACATATGAGGAGGCTTTGTTAAGTTCTTTGTAAGCGTCAAGGATAAGGGGAGGGGTTTCCTGAACCGCAAAGCTTTTTTCAGGTGTATCAAAAGGCATTCCATTTTTGAGCCGGCCGAAACTTTCATCAAGTTTATTTTTAAGTTCTTTGATATCAAAATTTCCCGCGGCAAATATGGCTATTCTTGAAGCCGCATAATTTTGATTATAGAACGCCTTAACTTCTTCAAGTTTTATGTTCTCAAGGGTCTCTATATTGTAAAGGCAGGAAAAATAGGGGTGGTCTTTAAAAAAGCTGAGGTTAAGGGCCTTTGATACTCTGGTATATCCGTCAGTAAGATCTGAACGGCAGCTGTTTTTCATGTTTGTTATGATCTCGTCAAAATACTTTTGAGAGAAAAGGGGGTTAAGGAAAAGGTCTGCATACAGGTCAAAGGTTTTATCAAAGTAGGCATCAATGGTCTTCAAGGTGTAGCTTGAAAAATCAATGTTATCACTGACCTCTATACTGGCGGAGCTTTTCTTAAGGATTGTTCTTCGGGAAATTTCTGAATATTTTTTTGATTCCATATTCATCAGTTCCAGGGTGACCGTGTCAATGCCGGCCTTTTCCTCAGGGATCAGGCCTTTTCCGCCCTGAAGGGTGAGCACAACAGACCTCAGCCTGCTTTGTTTGGAAATTTTCACCACAACCGGTATTCCGTTTTTCAGCTTAAACTCATGAAATGTTTTGAGGTTTTCCGTGATAAAGCTGTTTTTATGTGCGCAGGATAAGGTTAAAACAAGAAATGTCAGTGCACAGACAAAACGAAATATTCTCATTTGCGCTCCTCCCTGCCCATTATTTTCGAAACCTTTTTAAGTATATTGTGCTCTTTATTATCGTCGCTGTTTATCCAGATGGTGGTCAGCATATTTTTATTGTCAAGATAACTGTTTATAAAGGTTTGTATGTCTGTTCCTTCGATCTTGTTTATTCTGTCAAGGTAGGACAGATAATACTCGGTTGAGGTTGATGCCCACCAGAACGAAAGGTTTGACATGTATCCAGCGGCCGTTTCCCGGGACAGAATATCATGGTCCACAAGCTCTTTTTTTGCCGAAATAAGTTCTGTTTCGCTGAAGTAATCATCTTTTGCCATGTTGTCTATTTCCTGAATCAGTGAATGTTTCAGCCGATTGATGGTTTCCCACAGGTCTGTTTTTTGAGACAATGCAATGACAAAAGAAAATGAGGTTTCTCCTGCGTCCCTCTGGGTGAAGTAGCCGGCGCTGATATGTCTGGTTCCGCCATGCAGTTCAGGTACCGCTTTGTATATATTATGTTTAAATTTTCCTTCCGGGGCGGAAAGGATCTGTCCCCAGATGTCGGCACTATAGGTGGATTCCGTATCAAGTCCGGTATCAGGGCCTCTAAAGGTAAATGAGACACTTACCAAGCCTTTTGAGGGAGAAGTATCAACTGCTGTCCATTTGTTTTTTGGCAGAGGTTTATGAGGTGTGATCTTTGGGAAGCTTGGACCTTTTTGCCAGGTTCCGTAATACTTTTTAACCATTTTAACCGCAGCCGAAGGGTCAACATCACCTGATATAAAAACAGCGGCATTGTTGGGGACATAGTAATTATCTTTTATAAAAGTAAGTTTTTCTACTGTTGCAGTATTAATGACATCAAGGTTTCCGCCGGTATCCCGTCTGTACCAGTAGTCAGGGTAGAGGGCATGCAGTTCAGCCTCAAACAGGGCGTATTCCGGAGAACTTTGGGTGCCTGCGATCTCATTGTAAACAACTTCACGTTCTTTTATCAGTTCCTCTCTGCTTAAAAGGGGGGACATGACTGCATGCGCCCAGAAAGATAGTCCCTGTTCCAGCTTGGCTGATGGGATCGTAATATAATAAGTAACATATTCTGTACTGGTTCCGCCGTTCCAGTTTCCCACCCCCATCCGTTTTAAGGCGGCCATAAACTCTTCCTGATCCTTATACAGGTCATTTCCCTTAAAAAGCATATGTTCGTAAAGGTGGCACAGACCGTTTAATTCTTCTGTTTCAACAATGGCTCCGGCTCGGAAGGTTATTCTTATGGTTGTCAGCGGGACAATATGGTTTTCTTCAATAAAAATTTCCAGCCCGTTTTCAAGGACATGTCTTTCAAGGGCATGCCCTTCTGCTGAAACACATAAACAGAAGGCTAGAATCAAAAAGGTGTATCTTTTAAGCCGCATTTTTTCTCCAGGCAAGAAAATTAATAATTTTTAAAGTATAAGATAAAGAACTGCAGGTTTCAATAGAAATGATCTCTCCCTTATTTTATGGATATGGCCAAATATTTCAATTTCTTCTTAGAACGCAAGGCTAGTGAAGCCCAAGTAATTTTCTTGCCTGTTCATAATCTTCGGGAATGTCTATATCCAGGCCTGCATTTTTGTCTAAAAAAGGAACAGTCTTTACCTGGTCTGCCCTTGCCTCAATTATTGTTCTTCCCCCGCAATCTCCTGTAAGCTTGATAAGTTCGTTTTGCAGGCTTGACGGAAAGATTACAGGAGTTCCTCTTTGTCCGGCATAATCCGGAACAATGATTGATAGGGGGTTTTGAAGAAATTCTTTTACCAGGCGTGCAATTGTTTCTGCGGTAAGCATGGGCTGATCACCAGCGATGAACATATAGGCGTTGGTATTGGTATCAGCAGCCATGATTCCGGCTTTAATTGCAGCGCTTTGTCCCTCATGGGCATTGCCATTAAAGACGGCTTTTATATGGTTTTTTTTAGCCAGGTTTTTGATTTTTTCTTTTCGGTATGCCAGGACAACTTCATCAAGGCAGGATTTTTTTGCTGCCAGAATAATATGTTCTATAAGGGGCATGCCCCCGATATCCAGCAGGAGTTTATCCCGGTTTAAGCGGGCAGAGAAGCCGGATGCCATAATAATACCGGTTATCATGTACGGGTTTCCTTTAACTTATAACAGCTATGCGGTTATTAAGCATGGTAGAGATAATAAATGTTTGAACAGAAGAACTGATTTTTTTAACTTCGCCAATAATATTTTTTGCCTGCTGTTCGATTTCGGTAGAGTCTGCTTTGTTAAGCAGTACATATCGTTGACATAGGTGAGGTGCGTTTTTAAACAATCCTTCTTCTGAGGTGATAAGGCTGGCAACGGAGAAAGAAGTAATGTTTTCGTTTTCAGAATGCCCAGTTATGCGGCAGAACTGTTGAGGCCGGTGGACATGATCCTTATTAATAGTGCGGCCTAATGCATCAAGGCCGATCAGTCCTAAAAGCTTCGTGGTTTCAGCCGGAATTACAGGCTCATGTTCAGCCGGAGCCTTTAGGGGCTTTTGTTTTGCTCCGTCCCCCTCAACCAATATAAGGTCAAATATATTTTTTCTAAAAAGTCCGTTAATCTGTTCAGGGTTCACGCCAAGAAGTTTATTCTCTGCAGTATGTGTGCTGCCAAGACAGGTAATGCCAGATTCAGTAGGACCGGTAAATGGCTCCTGTTTATTTGTAATGACTGTCCTGTCGCTGTCTAAATTTTCAGGACAAAAAATAGCAGTTGTTGTGGTAATAAGAACCTTTTTGTTGAGCTGCTTAAATTCGTGTGCCAATTTGAACATTGAAGTTGTTTTTCCGCCAGCCCCGACAAAGCAGACAAGCTCTGGAAGGGTTGGGTCAATGTTCAGTGCCTCATAGAGCGTCATAGTGAAAATTTTCCATAAAAAGATAAGCGGCCTGTCTCCTCAGGAAATAAGGGAAATATCATTCATGCCCGGCACGGGTGTTTTGCTTCTTATTGCCACAAGTTCAGCAGCAATCGACATTGATATCTCAACCGGGGAGTTGGCTCCGATATTAAGACCTATGGGCGAGTGAATTTGTTTGATAACCGTTTCAGAGATGTCGGAGTCACGAAGCTGCTGAAAGGCTTTGGCTACTTTGGATTTGCTTCCGATCATTCCAAGGTAGCAAAAAGGTTTGCCCGCACAGTGAAAAAGAATCTCATAATCGTGGATATGACGGTGTGTAAGAATTACAACATAGGTGTTTTCAGAAAATTCGATTTCATCAAAGGAGCGCTTATAGTCTCTGGCAATAATTCTGTCGGCCCATGGGAGTTTTTCTTTACAGGCAAACTCGGGTCTGTTGTCAACAACTGTTACGGTAAATCCTAAAAGTTTCCCAAACTGGCAGAGATGAGACCCGATGTGTCCGGCTCCGAAAATAATGAGGGACGGCGTGCTCATGAGGGACTCAAGAAAGATGGTCATGGAACCGCCACAGGCCATGCCAAGATCTTCAAGACAGTATTTGTGGAGCCTGGTTTGGCTTTTGTCAAACAGGTCTTGGGCTTCGTCAACAATTTTCTTTTCAATAGCTCCGCCACCGATGGTGCCAAAAAGTATTCCGTCTTTCTGGATCAGTATTCGATCTCCAGGATTGCCCGGACCCGATCCGGCTACATCAACAACTGTGGCAAGCACAGCCGCTTTACCGGAGTTTTTTACCTCAATAATTTTGTCAAAAATATTCATGGCTTCTTTTCTTGAATTTAAGGTTTATTAATAATCTCCACGAATGATATTTTAAGAGTGGAGGTATAAATCTTGGAGTTTAAGTCTACTCAGTGGTATGGTTTAAAATTACTTCCAAAACGCTGCCGCCAATGGCACGGGCTTTGTCGGAAATGGTAAAGCAGTATTCTGTAACCCCGCGGGGATCTACATCTCCAATTTTGGCCCCCATTTTAACCGGCAGGCCATTCATGATGCATCCGCGTAATACACCTCTGATTGCTGATATAACCGGTTTATTGCCGACCAAGCACACAATGTCTCCTTTGTTGACAGCGTCACCAATAATAAGTCTTTCTTTGACTACACCGTCACAAGGTGCTCTTAAAACCCGTTTTTCGGTATATCCAAGAACCGCTTCGGGTATTCCCGTATTTGCGGCTGCAGTCCCCCTGTCAAGGATTCTGCCAAGATTGTGCCCTCGTATGGTTTCAATGACAATATCAACATCTTTGCCTGCAATAAAGCCCGGCCCGAGAGCTATGGTAAGCGGGGCAAGGTTCAGGCTCATACAGGTGTTCTTTTTTGATAAGGTTGCTTCAACCAGAACCTGTGGCTGGAGGCTCTGTAAAAAACTCAAGGCAGGATCAATCAGAACGGGGACACATTTGTCCTGCCAGATCTCCTTTGCTTTCTGCGGATCAGGGATCAGAACAGCAGCTGTTCCTTCAACTTCAATTCTTTCTGAATAAACGGCTTGGGCAAAAGAGACTTTGCGCCTGACAACAGTGGGTTGTGAGGCTTCAAGCACTATCACTTTAAACCCGCATCGAAAGAGCCGGTGAGCGACCCCTGTTCCAATATCACCGCCGCCCCTTACTGCCACAACTGTCTGATTTATTATTTTCTGCATTTAAAAGTATTTAAGGTTATTGTTAGAGCTTGACGATATTCTAGGATGGTTTTCGGCTGAGAGGCAAGAGATTTCTTTATGTGTTGTTTGCTTCCGAGTGATGAACCATTGTTTTGGACGGCTGGCGGTTCTTTTCTGACGAGGCCTGTTTTTTTTGCTTGATGATCTTTAATATCCGCTCAGGACGGATTGGAATTTCATCAATGGGATGGCCGAGGGCATTGCTTACGGCATTTGCAATTGTCTGAGCAGTGGTTACCATTGGGCCCTCGGCTACCTCTTTGGCGCCAAAAGGTCCATAGGGGTCATTGGTCTCAACAATGATGCGCTCTATTTGGGGAATTTCAAAAGGACGGGGCAAGGCATAGTCGAGGCGAGAGGGGTTTAGTACCTGGCCCTTTTCCATAATGCACTCTTCAAAAAGAATCTGTCCGATGCCGCTGAAGACCTGACCGTCAAGCTGTCCTTCTACAGCCAGAGGATTAATGGCTCGGCCCACATCATGGGCAACTGTCATCTTAAGCAGCCTTACTTCTCCGGTTTCCGGATCGACTTCGACCTCGGCAACTTGTGCACCGAAGGAATAGGCCAGCGAAGGTTTATCCGTGGGAGAATTGTAAAATCCCCGGCCCATAACAAAGCGGCCTTCTGCACAGTGAAGGGTGTCAAAAACAATGTCTTCAAAAGATATTGCTTCGTCAACTCTGCCTTTAGGATAAACTTTCCGGTCATTGAAAACCAGTTGTGACGGCCTTACTCCAAGCTTTTCCGCAGCGGTTTTAGCCAGCTGTTTTCGTGCATCTAGGCAGGCGTTCTTTACCGCGTTTCCCGTGGTAAAGGTGCCACGCTGGGAGAACGCCCCAACGTCAAAGGGAGCTATGTCCGTATCACCGGAAACAACCGTGATGTCATCAGCACAGATGCCCAGGGTCTCGGCGGCAATCATGGCCATGGTGGTATGGGAGCCCTGACCCATATCCGGAAGGCCGGTAAACAAAGAGGCTTTCCCGTCCTCTGTCAGCTTGATGAAGGCGGCTGAGGTGTCATGGACCCACATGCCCTTGCCCCCGGAGCTCATCACCCCACACCCGATCCCGATTCCGCGAAAGGGCGGCAGCTTGTTGCGTTTCTTTTCCCAGCCGGATTTGCGGGCAACCTTATTAATGCATTCTGTAAGACCGCAGCTGGCATAGTGAGTTCCGTGAATTGTTGTATAGTTCTTATCCACCGCATTTTTAAGCTGGAGTTGTACCGGATCCATTCCCAGGTCATGTGCAATGCGGTCAAGGTGCTGACCTAGGGCGAACTGTACCGGTGTCATACCGCCGCCGTGATGATAGACATAGGGAATGTTGTTAGTGTATACCAGGCGGCCCTGATATCTCAGGGCTTCAACCTTGTAGAGCATGTGCAGGATACATTCTGCCAGGAGTAAAACCACAAACTGTTCTTCCACATAGGCGCCGCAATCATGAAGAAAATCGGCTTCAAAAACCTTCAGGGTCCCATCATTCATAAATCCTGTTTTTAGCCGGTACTTGTTCCTTCCGCCGGAACGGCAGATGATAAATTCCTCATCAGCATCTGCCAGGATTTTTACCGGCCGGCCTGCTTTTCTCGAAAGCAGGGCCGCAATATAATGATGAGGTTTTGCTGAGACTCTTCCGGAAAAAGCGCCGCCGGTATTGAGGCTGCGTACACGGACATTACCTTCAGAAAGCCCAAGATTCTGTGCCAGAGCTTTCTGGAACAGAAGGGCGGACTGAGTGGGGGACCAGAGGCTCAGTTTATCCGGCCGGGAAAAGTCAGCCAGGGCAGTATGCAGCTCTGCAAAGCAGTTGTGGTTGGGGCTGGAAGTGAATTCATCGATTCTAATATGATCAGCTTTTTCAAATGAAGCATCCGGGTCTCCAAGAACAGTGGTGCGTTCATCCGCAAAGTTGTCTTCGTAATACTGATGAAGAATAGGTGCATCCTCTTTTATTGCCTGGTCTAACGTTAAAAGAGCGGGAAGAGGTTCGTATTCTACGGTGATCAATTCTGCTGCTTCTAAAGCCGTGTCTTCATCTATTGCGGCAACCGCGGCAACTTCATCACCGATATATTTGACACTTTCTTCACATAGGAGAGGTTGGTCAGGCCCCACCATTAATCCATTTGTGTCCTTATGGGTGATGACCGCCCTGACGCCCGGAACCTTTTCAGCCCGTGAAGTATCAATTGCTTTAATTTTTCCGTGAGCGATGGGGCTTCGAACGATCTTGCCGTGGAGCATGCCGGGTAAGCGTATGTCGTCGGTAAATTCGGAACGGCCGGTAACCTTAAGAGGTGCATCGAGCTTTGGCTGACGCTTTCCTACAACGCTGTATTTATTCTGCCTTGCTGCCATTACCGGATTCCTTGTTAATATGCTCTGCTGCTTTTTGTACTGCTTCAATTGTTTTGAAGTGACCGGTACATCTGCAGATAGTTCCGGCCAGGGCTTCCTTGATGTCTTCTTCTTTGGGGTTTGGATTTTTGTCAATCAGGGCTTTGGCTGTCATGATAATGCCGGGTGAACAGAAACCGCACTGCACAGCTCCGTTCTCAACAAAGGACTTTTGAATCGGGTGCAGGGTGCCATCAGGATTGCTGATTCCCTCGATCGTGGTAATGCTCTTTCCCTCGCACTCTACTGCCAGGGTCAGACAGGCGAGCACGGCTTTTTTGTCAAGGATAACTGTGCACATTCCGCAAGTTCCGGTTCCGCAGCTGCGCTTGGTGCCGGTAAGGCCCAGATCATCGCGCAGAACATCCAGCAGTGTCTGGCTGGGATAGGCGGCAATCTGGTAAATGTCGTTGTTAACATTTAAAGAGATGATCTGTTTCAACCTAGGTTTTCTCCTCGTTTTAAGGCTGGTTCATAATTGATACCAGGGCTCGTTTGACAAGTGTCTGTGCCAGATCCCGCTTATATCCTGAAGAGTTAAACAAATTGGTCAGGGTCCCCAGTTCTGAACGGACAGTCATTGATGCAGCTTCGATTGTTTTTTCGGTTAGGCCGGATTCATTAATGATCTGTTCTGTTTTTTCAAGGAATAGGGGAGCAGAATGCATGGCGCCCAGCACAATTTTCAGAGAAAATTCGCCATTGTTGTTTTTTCTTAGACATGCTGCAATATTTCCTGCGGCAAAATCAATGCCTTTACGTTTGCTTATTTTTATAAAAGCTGTTTTACAGGTACCGACTGTTTTTGGCAGCTGTATTTCTGTGAGCAGTTCGTTCAGTTCAAGCAGGTTTGGTGCTGCGCCGTCATCCTGATAAAACCGGTTGATCGGAAGAAACCGCTCATGACCTTTCTTCTTTAGAACAAGGATGGCGTCAAGGGCCATAAGTATCGGGGCAGTGTCTGATCTGTTTATGGCATGGCAGCGCTTTGTGCCTGGAAGCGCATGACATATATCACCGCCCAGTTTACGGCAGGTCTCACGGGTTTTACGCCAGACAGTGGATTGATTATAGTAGTGGCAGCGGGTGTCAAGACACAGGTTTCCGCCAAGGGTGGCCATGTTTCGGATATGCCAGGAAGCAACAGCAGCCACCGCTTTCTTAAGGGCAGGAACATTTTTTATAATGAGAGGATTTTCTAAAAGATCAACAAGCTTTGTGCCTGCTCCGATTCGTATAGATCCGTCAGGTGTTTTTGTAATATAAGAAAGGTCGGAAAAAGCATTCAGGCTCACAATGATTTTTGGCTTATAAATCCCGTTTTTCATATTGACCAGAAGGTCTGTGCCGCCTGCAAGAATTTGAGCTTCGTGACAATTCTTTACTAAGATGTCCAGCATTTCACTAAGGGATGACGGGTTAACATGTTTGAATTTTGGTAAGCGAAGCATAAAAATCTCTGAATAAAAAATTTTACGTCTTTTAAAGTTTTTACCGCTAAAGCTTGAAATAGGCAAGAATAATTATATAAAGTTGACACTTTTAAATCCATTTCCTATATATAAATTATATATAGGAAAAAACCGTTAAAAAAATGAAAGGAGCAGCTATGAGTGGTGAGGATGTTGACTGGGAGAAGCTTTATCAGGATGACTTTACCCCGTGGGATGCGAAGAAACCAGACAGCCACTTGATGGAACTGGTGGCAGAAAAGATTGCGCAGCCCTGCCGAATGCTTGAGCTTGGTTGCGGAACCGGAACCAATGCGGTTTGGCTGGCCAAACAGGGGTTTGAGGTGATCGCAACCGATCTGTCAGAAACAGCCCTGAAACTGGCCCGCGCTAAAGAGGATTCCGGTTTGTGCACTTTTATTCATGCGGACTTTCTTAAAGAACCGGTTCCGGGGGCGGATTTCAAATTTATCTTTGATTTGGGCTGTTTTCATGGTATCGGCAGGAAAGAAGACAGAGCCCTTTTTGCCCGCAAAGCGTCCGAGTGCCTTGTAGATGAAGGTCTGTGGTTAAGTATCAGCGGAAGTTCGGATGGACCGGAATTCGGCCCGCCGAGAATTTCTGCCTGTGACATTACTGCTGCCGCAGAGCCCTGTTTTGAGATCCTGTCACTTAAAGCCACGGAACTGGACGAGGTTGAAAAGGAAGAGAATGATGAGTTTAGCCTGCCGCCGGGATTTCGTATCCGTGCCTGGGCCTGCCTGATGCGGAAACGTGCAAAAGAGGATTTTGAATAAACCAGAAACTATTCCAGAAGTAGGGCCAAAGTTAAAAAATAAACTCTTTTTATTCGCATATTTCTATTATATTGTTATATCTTATCGCTCAGTATCAGGGACTTTTATAAAAGAGAAAAAAACATGAAAAATAAAATCCGCATTACTTTTTTTTGTATATTTTTTTTGCTTTCCCATGTTGTCGTCGGAAGTGTTGCGTCAAAGAGCACGAATGAAAAACTATCTGAACAAGATAGGGTTTTCCTTGTGAGCCTGTTCAGGGCAAGCGGTTTTGATGAGGCATATTTAAAAAGTGTTTTTAAGGACGAGCGTATCAGGTTTATGCCGGACCTTGTAAAACAGAATGTTATAAACATCGAAAAACCCTTTAGTTATAAACAATTTCTGGAGCCGGCAGCAATAAGCCGGGCAAAAAATTTTTTAAGAACTTGGCGGACAAGACTGAAAATTGCAGAGCAAAAATATGGTGTAGACAAAGAAATAATAGCTGCTATTTGTTTAGTGGAATCAAGATTTGGAAGGTATAAGGGTACGGATCCGGTTATCTCTGTTTTTTCTTCAATGTTGCTTGGGGATCAGGAAAAGAGGAAGGAGAAAATTCTAACGACCTTTAAAACCGAAAAAGAAAAGGAGAACTATTCAAAACGTCTTAAGAAAAAATCTGGTTGGGCAAAGGCTGAGCTTCTTGCTCTGTTTGAGATGGAAAAAAAGTTTAAAGTCAATATTTACGAATTAAACGGTAGTTATGCCGGGGCCTTTGGCATTCCTCAGTTTCTGCCATCAAGTTATCTTCACTGGGCGCGAGCTGCAGATAATGGGAGCAGGCCAAACCTTGATTATGAACCGGATGTTATTGTTTCTGTTTCTAACTATTTAAAGGCGCATGGGTGGAAGAAGGGACAGGCAAAAGAAAAAAACAGGAAAGCCGTCTGGGCGTACAATCACAGCAAGGTTTATGTTGAGACGATTCTTGAGGTTGCCGATAAACTTAAAGAAAACATGAAGCAAAAGGAATAAAGCAGATATTGAAGAAATTTATGTCTGGAGGAGTGAAATGAAGCTGAAAAGTTCTACGCATAATATTATAATTGGATACCTTTTATGGATCTTTGGTTTTATCGGAGCTCACCGGTTCTATTATGGTAAGCCAATAACCGGAACAATATACTTTTTCACTCTGGGGCTTCTGGGAATTGGCTGGCTGATAGACATTTTTCTGATAACGTCAATGGACAGGAAGGCTGATATAAAATATACACAGGGAGATATTGACTATGATATTTCGTGGCTGCTCCTGACTTTTCTGGGCATTTTTGGTGTTCACCGTATATACATGGGGAAATGGATAACAGGTATTATCTATCTTTTAACCGGAGGACTTTTAGGGGTTGGTTATCTCTATGACTACTGGACCCTTAACCGTCAGGTCAATGAGCTGAATGAATTGAAAAAGTAAAGAACGAAAAGATCTTTTGATCATGAAGAATGTTGCCGTAAAGATAGACGTTGAAACCGGGGATCAGGTCTCGGCGGTTATTTCTGTTCCTGAAAAGCATGTGGCGGGCAAAGGGGTCGGTGTTATTATTGCCCATGGCGCACAGAATGATATGGAGAATCCTCTTATAGCTGCCGTGGCAACGGGGCTTGCAAGGAGAGGGTTTTTATCGCTCAGGTTTAACTTTCCCTACAGGGAGCAGGGAAGAAAATCACCTGATTCTCAGGGAAAGCTTATAAAGACATGGCTTTCTGTTTATGCTTTTCTTGAAGGACATAAAGAATATGCCGTAGATAAGATCATTACAGCAGGTAAATCAATGGGTGGCCGTGTTGTTTCACAGATGGCGGCTGACAGGCTCATATCTCCGGACGGCCTTATTTTTCTTGGATATCCGCTCCATCCTCCGGGGCAAAAAGAGAGGAAGAAGGCTGATCATTTGTACACGATTAAGTCCCCCATGCTTTTTTTCGCGGGAACCCGGGACCCGCTTTGCGATCTGGATACGATGAAGGGTGTGCTGGTAAAAATAAAGGTAAAAAAAGAGCTTGTGGTTGTTGACGGCGGAGATCACTCCTTTAAAACACCAAAATCATTGTTCAGAACTGAAGAAGAAGTGTCTGCCGGGATAACAGAGAAATGTGTTGAATGGCTAACGGCAATTTAATACCGTACCCGTTCTCTATAGCGACTTGAACATATAACCGGATTATTGAAATCTCAAAGGACTTTTAATGACGGGTGCAGCGGGCTCGAAGAGGTTATCGGCTTAGGATGGACCGATTTGACGAAGAGCTTCATAAAGGACAATGGATAC
>JAHEEI010000017.1 GCA_024640785.1 Pseudomonadota bacterium | reverse complement strand
ACATGAAGGTGTTTACTGTACGGCAAATAGTTCATAAAAAACAACAGAATTAATGCATGCAGCCACCACCAGATCCGTGCCCATAAGTTTGCACCGTCAGCTACAAAATAGGTCAGCATACTGGTTATGGGCATCCATGACGCAGTTTCAAGTTCACCCAGTTTAGCATCACATGCACCCATACCAAAATACGCGATCATCAGACCGGCGACCAATGTAAGGATGAAATAAGCATCTGCTGTTGGATCAATATGAGCAGGCCTGTAAAAGGTTCTTCTAATCACGGCTACCACAACACAACACAACACAACCAGAGACATTATATCCGCGGCAAACATTAAAAGGTTGTATAAGGGGAACCAAAGAAAATCTAGACTGAACCTGGGGAAAATACCAGCCAGAAGAAACTCGAAATTTACGAGAACAAGTGTCATAAATCCCCAGAACAACAGGAGATGGTTATACCCAAACTTTTCTTTTACGACTCTAAGCTGGCCGAATCCGTAAGCAAGCATTGCTCCAAATCTGGACCAGAGACTATCAAATCTGTTTTCAGAGCGGCCAAGACAGATTGTTGCCACCAGGCGGAAAACATTTTTAAGAAAAAAAGCAATTGCACAGGTAAAGATAATTACAAATAATATATTTTCTATAGGACTCAAGGCTACTCCTTTCTTGTTCTACTCGACAGGTTTAGCATTTGTTTGTTTTAGTTTATCTGACAAGGCAGGAATGATTTCCATAACATCTCCGACAATACCAAGGTGAGCGACCTCAAATATAGGAGCTGTCTTATCCGAATTAATTGCGATGATATGGTCTGCATCCTGCATCCCCACCAGATGCTGTATAGCTCCTGAAATTCCACAGGCAATATATAACTTGGGATGTACTGTCTTGCCGGTCTGTCCAACCTGACGCGGATGCTCGATCCACCCCTCATCAAATGCACATCTTGAACCAGCGACAACTCCGCCGATCTGATCTGCAAATTCCTGAAGCCTGGCAAAGTTCTCTTTTGTCTGCATACCGCGTCCCCCAGAAACCAGAATACTGGCACCGGAGATATTCACGGATGTTTCCTGAGCCGCTTTTATGATCTCGACAACTTTTGATGGGATCTGCTCTTCGGACAGTGTGAAAGGTTCTTCAATCAGTTCACCCTTTTTATCAGCGTTAAATTCAGGCATTGGCATCACATGGGGACGAACAGATGCCATTTGAGGCCTTCTGGTCTCGGTGAGAATGGTTGCCATGATATTACCGCCGAATGCAGGCCGCGTCTGTTCCAGTATCCTCATCTTCTTGTCAATATTCAGCTGTGTACAGTCTGCGGTCAAACCTGTTTTTAAATCAGTAGCCACAGCACCGGCCAAATCTCTTCCCAGACCGGTTGCACCCATGAGCACAATTTCAGGTTTATATTTATTCACCAACCCGACTGTGCCGTGAAGATATGAATTGGTGCGGTAATGTTTTAGTAAAGCACTCTCCATGACGTATACTTTATCCGCCCCGTGCGCAAATGCTTCGTCTGCCAGATGCTTGATATTATCTCCAAGCACAAAAGCCGCCAGTTCAACCCCGAGGTCGTCAGCGAGAATCCTTCCTTTACCCAGCAGTTCCCATGAAACAACATGAACCTTACCTTCAAACTGCTCAACATATACCCAAACACCACTCCAGAGCGCTATGTTTGATTCTGCGCCATCCTCACCAGCCTCATCTTCTTCAGCTTCGGCTTCTTCTGCAGCACCGCCTTCAGCTCCAATCTCCTTTAACAAAGCTTCTTCTTCCGGGGTGAAAAAAATCTCAATCGCTCCAACAGGACACTGTTTAACACATTTTTTACAGCCAATACACTTATCTTCGAGGATTATAGGCTCTTCCTTTTCATTCATCTCGATGGCATCAACAGGACAGGACATCTGACAACGCGCGCCGCACGCAATGCATTTGCCTTCTATGACCCGTGCCTTACCTCTTGGTTTCTTTTTCGTTTCCGGCCTCTGCTCCATTTATCCTCCAAAAAAAGAAATTATACATTTTATTAATTTACTTTTACAATATCCCATTCAGTGAGCTTGCTAAAAGCAGAATCAACTGCTGCCTGCATTTGATCTCCTTCACCTGAGATAACTTCGCCCTGCTCTCTTTCCGGGGCAAAAATTCTTCGAACCTGAGTCGGCGACCCCATCAGTCCGATTGTGGTTGGATCAAGCTTTAGAAAGTTATTGTCCCAAACCTGAACTTTTGCTTCTGCGGCATCAAGCCTTCCGGGTACGGTTGGGTAACGGGGAGTATTAATCTCCCTCTCCACCGTTATCATAACAGGCATTTTCGCCTCAATAATTTCATAATATGATTCAAGTTTACGGCGGACTCTTATAGTATTATTTTCTTCATCAACAGATATCATCTCATCCACAAGTGTGAGCTGAGTAGAGTCCAATCTTCTGGCAATACCCGGTCCGACCTGTGCTGTATCACCATCAATGGTCTGTTTTCCGCACAACACAATATCAACAGGACGTTTTTCATGTACTTTTTTTATTGCAAGACCTAGAACAGTACTTGTTGCCAAAGTATCTGCACCGCCAAAAGCCCTGTCACTTAATAAAATACATTCATCAGCTCCTATTGAAGTTGCCTTCCTTAACACACTTTCTGCTGCAGGTGGCCCCATTGACACTGCCGTTACATAAGCGCCATATTTATCCTTAAATCTGATTGCCTCCTCAACAGCATTTGTATCATACGGGTTAGTAATAAAGGGAACTCCCTCACGTATAAGTGTATTGGTTTCCGGATCGATTTTTACCTGTGTCGTATCAGGAACCATTTTCACACAAACAACTATATGCATAAATATCTCCTTTTTATAATTCTAATTTATTCATACAAATTATGCATTTTTAATAATAAAAATTTTCTTTTAAGTTGTGCTATAATGTCAAATTGACAATTTGTCATTATTTAAAAGTAAATTTTATCATCTGTGTATTCTAAAAACAAGTTATATTTAGTATGCTAAGCAACTTTATAGACTGATGATAAAAATTTTATTTCGCTTCAATAATGCGTTTCTCTGTGGCAATATAATCAACCTTCACATCATATTGCGGACTAAAAGGTACTTCATCGATAATTTGAAAATCAAATGCAAGGGCATATGTGGGTATACTTCTTTTCTGTAAAAATCTGTCATAAAATCCACCGCCATAACCGATTCTGAAGCCTTTGTAACTAAAAACAGCTCCGGGCATAATAACGATATCTATATCATCAACAAGCATAGGACAAAGCTTTTCAGCAACAGGTTCAAAAATCCCAAAAGTACCCGGTACAAGATCATTTTTTACTGATTTAATAATAGAAGGAATAATCATTTTTTTTTTCGTATCCGTGAAAGGAACAGAAACAGCTTTCCCCTGATCTAAAAAAATATTGATCATCTCGTGAGTTTCAACCTCACTCCTGAAAGAAACATATGTAAATATATTTTTTGCCTCAATAATAATAGGCTGTTTAAGCAATCTGGAAACGATTTCACCGCTTTTTTTTAAACGTTCTTGAGCTGACAGCGCGTCTCTTTTCGCCAGCAGCTTCTGTCTGAGCAGTTCTTTTTTAGCTTTTATGTTCTCCGGCACTTTAACTCCCTTACAAAAACAAAAAGGGCCCTTGAAGAGCCCTTTCAAAGCAATTAATTTGGCAAGACCCTAAATATAGGTTAACCATGATTTGTATTTTTCAACTTTACCTTTGATCGCGTCAAAATATATGGACTGAACCTTTTTGGTTACCGGGCCCGGTTTTCCAGTGCCAATCTGCCTGTCATCAACCTCCCTTACAGGCGTTACCTCAGCTGCCGTTCCTGTAAAGAAGCACTCATCCGCCATATAAAGTTCATCTCTGGTAAAACGCTGCTCCACAACCGTTATATTATTATCTTTTGAGATTTCAATAATTGCATCCCGGGTTAGTCCCTTTAAAATTGATGTTGGAGGCGTTGTTTTTAACAGGCCGTCTTTAACAATAAATATATTTTCTCCGCTAGCCTCGGAAACATACCCTTCCGCATCTAGTAAAATCGCTTCATCATAACCGGCCATAACAACTTCGCGTTTGGCAAGAATAGAATTTACATAATTTCCGGATATTTTTGCCTTGGTCATGCCCACATTTACATGATGACGGGCAAAGGATGAAATTTTACCTCTAATTCCATTTGACAGTCCATCGTCTCCAAGATAAGCGCCCCATGGCCAGCAGGCAATACTGACACGAATATTAGGCTCCTTAACAAACAGACCCATCTCACCATCACCGATAAAAGCAATTGGACGAATATAACCTTCTTCAAGTTTATTCACCCTTAATGTTTTAATAATCGCATCACAGATCTCATCATTGGTGAAAGGGATTTTCATAAAACCTACTTTTGCAGAAGCAAAGAGGCGATCCACATGGCCTTTCAATTTGAGAACAGCTGATCTGCCGTCTTCACATTTATAGCATCTGATTCCCTCAAATACGCCAAGGCCATAGTGCAGGCAGTGTGTGAGAACATGAACATTCGCATCGTCCCAGTCAACAAGCTTCCCGTCAAGCCATATTTTCTCTACTTTTTCCATAGATAGTCCCCTACAAAGTTAAACAAAAGATTTCAGACATTATAATAAGTACAAATTTTTATTATATCTAATATTTAATTTGATACAATCTTTTTTATATTCTCAATAAAAGGCGGTCTCAAAATACCCTTTTCCGTTATTATGCCGGAAATATATTTATTCGGCACCACATCAAAAGAAGGATTCCAGACACCTATATTTTCTGGTGTAATTTGATGGCCTTTAATTTGTGTTACTTCGTTTTTTGAACGTTCTTCAATAGGGATATCCTCTCCGGTCTGAGCGGAAACATCTATTGTTGATATCGGAGCTGCAATATAAAAGGGAACATTATGCTCCTTTGCCAAAATTGAGAGGGAATATGTTCCAATCTTATTGGCACTGTCACCATTTGCCGCAACACGGTCCGCACCGGTAATCACAATATCAACACCTTTTTCCCTCATATAGTACCCCGCCATACTGTCAGTAATCAGAATAACTGGAATATTGTCTTTCTGAAGTTCCCAGCAGGTCAGACGCGCACCCTGTAAAAGCGGACGGGTCTCGCAGGAGACCACGGAAATATCCTTGTTCTTTTCAACGGCTGCTCTTATGACACCTAGAGCAGTGCCATATCCAGCTGTTGCCAGGGAGCCTGCATTGCATATTGTCATGACTGTACCTGAATCCGGCAATATTTCCTGACCGAACATGCCCATGGAATGATTGATTGCAATATCCTCATTTAAAATAATATCAGCCTCTTTTTTTAGAATCTGTTTAACATCTGAAACATTCTTATTTTTAGAGTCAAGAACCTTTTGAAACATTCTTTTAAGGGCCCAGCCCAGATTAACCGCAGTAGGACGGGTTCTTCTTAAACGGTCACACATATCGTTAACCTTGCTTAGAAAAAGTTCAAAATCATTCCCTTCAAATTTCTGAGACTCATAGGCAAGAGCCATGGCAGCGGCAACCCCTATTGCAGGAGCACCGCGTACCGAGAGCATTTCAATAGCTTTAGCCACAGACTCAAGATCACGACATTCCAGATAGATCTCCTCTGACGGCAGCCTCGTCTGATCAAGGATCTTGATAAAATCATCTTCCCATTCAATTGTTTTAAAACTATTCATTTAGAAGTCTCTTTCTAAGCACCTTATTTAAGATTTGAGGATTTAATCTTCCCTCTGTCTCCTTCATTATCTGGCCTATAAAATAGCTGAAAAGGTTTTTGTTCCCCCGATTATAAGCATCGACCTTCTCCGTGTGTTTATCAATATATGCCTTCACGATCTTATTTATTTCATTTTTATCACATATCTGAAACAAGCCCTTTTCAGACACAATATCATTTGCGCTCTTTCGTGACTTAAGCATGTCTTCAAAAACATTTTTCGCAGTCGTCCAAGAGATTGTACCATTATCAACCATACCAATCAATTGAGAAAGTTCTTCGGGCTGAACAGAAAAATCAGCTATTTTTCTTAAATCAGACAGCCTGCTTCTTATGATATTTATTAGCCAGTTACAAACATCTCGGGGAGAACAGTTAAACGCAACTGTCTTTTCAAAATAGTCTGCCAACTGGCGTGTCTCCGTGATTTTTTCAGCCTGCTCAAAAGAAAGGTCATAATCTCTGACAAACCGGTTTATCTTTCCCACCTGAAGCTCAGGGATATCTGATTTTATTTTTTTTATTAATCCTTTAGATATCTTTACCCCGGGAATGTCCGGATCTAAAAAATACCTGTAATCATCTGAATATTCCTTTCTTCTCATTAATACTGTATCATGTTTTTTCTCATCCCAAAAACGTGTTTCCTGAAAAATCAAGCCCCCCAAATCAATTATCTTTGCCTGTCTTTGTCTCTCAAATTCTATAGCCTTAACCATATGTCGGACAGAGTTTAAATTTTTTATTTCGACCTTTGTTCCGGATTCTGATGAACCTTTTTTATGAAGAGAAACATTAACATCGCACCGCAAACTGCCCTCTTCCATATTTCCGTCACAAACACCTAGATACCTTACAATAGAACGCAGACCTCTTAAATATTCAGCCGCTTCTTCAGACGATTTCAAGTCGGGTCTTGAAACAATTTCAATCAGAGGAACACCAGCCCTGTTATAATCAATAAAACCGGCTTCGTTTTTGTTTTGGTTAAACCCGTGTATTAATTTACCGGCATCTTCTTCAAGATGTAACCTCGATATTACAACTTTTTTAAACACATGACCAATCTTAATCTCAAGACAACCCTCTACTGAAACCGGAGCATCAAACTGTGATATCTGATACCCTTTCGGGAGATCCGGATAAAAATAATTCTTTCTAGAAAATTTTATTTCAGGCATTATTTTCAGATTCAGAGCAACTGATGTCATTACTGCAAATTCAACAGCCTTATTATTTAAAACAGGAAGAGCCCCGGGCAGGCCTGCACAGACCTGACAGATATTTGTGTTCGGATTGTGGTCGAATTTATTTAAACAACTACAGAACAGTTTGGATTCTGTCAGGAGCTGTATGTGAACCTCAAGACCGATAGAAATTTCATACTCCAAGTGCTACACCATAAAAATAGAATTAATAATTTGTTACAAAAAAAATAAAATAATAAAATGTATACCATATGACCGTTTAAAAAAATATCAGCAATAATAAATAACATATTAATACTGCAAAGGTTGACAACAAAAAACTTGTCTGATAATATTTGAAAAAAAATTTAAGGGGCCTTATGAAAAAACTCATAGTAATCTTAACAATCCTTACCTTGATAACCTCTTTTTATGCAACAGTATTAGCAGAAAGCACTCAGAACAAAGTCGAACCTATTGAGTTTGACCCCTTTGAAAATAGTGATGAAGAACTTTCTTCAGGGACAGCGACCGAAGAAATATTCGATCCGATTGAAGGATATAATAGAGCAATACATGCTTTTAATGATAAGTTCTATTTTTATTTCTTAAAACCCGTTGCAAAAGGATATAAGTTCATCGTTCCCAAACCAGCAAGAGTCAGCGTTAATAAGGTTTTTTATAATGCCGCCATGCCGAAACGTTTTGTAAACTGTCTCTTGCAGGGAAAACTTCAAGGAGCGGGAACAGAACTTGCCCGGTTCTCAATAAACACCACCATTGGACTCGGCGGTCTTTTTAACCCTGCAGGAAAATACTTCAAAGATTACAATGAGGATTCCGAACAAACACTCGGCCATTACGGAATCGGTTCGGGAATGTACATCGTATGGCCGTTCCTTGGTCCTTCAAGCCTTAGAGGAACGGCTGGAACAGTATTTGACATTGCCCTCGATCCATTAACATATGTAAAAATGAAGCTCTGGGAAAAAATCGCAATCAGAGGCTATTACACAGTAAACGATGCCTCCCTCAGACTTGGCGAATACGAGGACTTAAAACAATCTGCCGTTGACCCATATATCGCCTTAAGAAATGCATATTTTCAGCACAGACAAAGTGCTTTAAATAATTAAACAGCATACAGACAAATAATACCCGGCAGCTTAAATGCCGGGTATTATTTTTTGTTACTGCGTTTAAATCAATTATAAATAAGCTTATTTTACCGCATCATAAATAATATCAACCTGTTCGTCTGTTATTTGCGCGCCCTTCTTCTGCATCTCTTTGATCGTTTCTTTTGAAATATTACCTGCCCTGCATGCCGCTAAAATTCTGTAGGGATTATGGCATTTACTACATTCAGTCTCCAGTAGACTGAGAGTGGGGCCATCAAGGAATTTAGCAATGCGGTCTGCTTCTCTGAGTGACATGCCGGAATTTTCTCTTCGTTGCATTGTTTTTACAAGAGAATCGGGCTTTTCTCCTGACTCATGAATCATCTGAGCAGTTTTAGCATCATGACATTTCGTACACTTTGAGTTAAAAAGATCCAATAAGGCCATCTGTTTTTCCTCTCCGGCTTCTTTTGCCTGTTTTAACTGGTCAGCATAAACGTTGAGCACAAGCAGTGACAGCAGTACAGCAAAAAATGCTATTGATATTTTCCTCATAACTCCTCCTTAATCTAGGTTTAAATAACATTAATAGAATGTTTTACAGCAAGACGCTTTTATCCACTTATATAGATCAACTATAATGCTCTATTTAGCAGAAAGGTTCAACCAGCTAAATATCTTAGGTTAACCTTTTTTACCCTTCAGTCGGAGAAGAAGATCATTAAAAGAAGAATTCGCCAGAACTTCATTAAACTGGGCGCGATAGTTTTTAACTATACTTACTCCTTCAATTACCAGGTCACATACAACCCATTTTTGATTCTTGTTTATCATTCTGTAATCAACCGAAACACATCCATTATTACCAATATTAACCTTCGTCTCCACTACGGCAAACCTGTTGTCCATTATCTTCTCATTTATATAAGTAATATTTTCTGGCGAAAAATATTCAACTTCTTTTGCATAAGCATCAATTTTTTCAAAATATGTAGTTTCAAGAAGATCAATAAAAACAGAGGCAAACTCTTTTCTCTCAGCTTCTGAAAGTTTAACCCAGTGATTCTTAAGCGACCTTCGGGCAAATTCTTCTTCATCAAATGATTCTTTTAGAACTTGATGCAGAACCCTTTTTCTCTGGTCAGTCATCTCGTCTTTTTTCAAGTCAGGATCATTCAAGGTAAAAATAATTTTTTCCAGAGTGGTTCTAATCCGTTCAGTTGCTTCTCCGGCATAAACAAAACTGGTAAAACAGGCTAGGATTAAAAACAGGAAAAAAGCTGTCTTTAAAACTCTATTCATCACACGGCTCCTCTAAAGTCTTGAATCCATTTTTCAGTTTTTGATAAACCATACTAAAAAATATTTCATAAATTTTCAAGCAGTATCTGATGTTTCTAAAAAACTTATCCAAATAAAAGATCCCACTTTAAATAGACAAAACCTCAGTTCACCCTTTTCTTTATCATTAAATTTTCCTTATTTATAAATATACTGTTTTCTCAAAAAATACCAAAAATTTGAGGCTTCAACATATTTAAAAAGGCTTAGATATCAGGATCAGTCTTGGAAGAAGCGTAAGTATAGCCAGCATTGCAATAAGCATAGCAAGCCCTGTCAGTACCCCAAAGTATATAGTGGGGATAAAATTTGAAAGAACCAGAATTGAAAAGCCGAATATTATCGTAATTGAAGTGTTCACAATTGCCCTGCCGATATTTCTATGACACAGGTCAATGGTTTCAAGATAATTCTTATTTTTGCTGAATTCTTCTCTGAACCGGTAAATATAGTGAATACTGTTATCTATTGCGATACCCATGGTTATCGCTGCAATGGTTATCGTCATCATATCAAGGGGGATATTAAAAAGGCCCATTATACCCAGCACAATACCCACTGCTAAAAGGTTGGGAATAATTCCGATAACAGCAAGAGACATTGACCTGAAAAGAATCAAAAGCATTACTGCAATCCCGAGAAGAACGATACCAAGAGTCAATATCTGTGATCTAAAAAGGCTCTTAAGCATATTATTGTATAAAACAAGCATTCCTGCAACCTGCGCTTTATCATCTGTGAGACCAAATTTATCCTTTAAATCTTTCTGGATACGCTTAATGAGTTCGCCCCGCCTTAAGCCCTCAAGAGAATCAAGAATCCTCATGGATATCCTGGCTTCATTATCTTTAGCTGAAACATAAGGGTCGAGGACCTCCCTCCTTATATCATCAGGAATTTTTTTATTTATCACACTAAGCTCAAGACCGCTGAATTCTTCCCCGCCGTTTATTTCCTCCATTGTTCTGACAATAGAAGCAATCGAACGCACCTTGCCGATTTCAGGAAGAGAATCAAGATAATCATGGACTTCTTTAATTTGATCTATTTTATATGGCGTAAACCAGTAATCATTGGGGTCCTTCTCTTCTTCATCCCAGCCAAAATCATCTTCCGGGAAATTATCTTCATCCGGTTCAGGTTTAACGGTCTTAGGCAAATCAAATTTCAAAATAACCTCAAGCGGAAATGTACCGCCAAGCTTTTCATCAATAAGTTTCATCCCTTGGTAAATCTCTGTCTTACTTCTGAAATAATTGATAAAACCATTCTCAACCTTTAACTTTGAAACGCCAAGCGCACTAATAATTGCTAAAATGATTGCTGCAAAAATCACTTTGCCTCCGTGGTTGCGTGCTACCAAAGCAAGATATCTAGTAACCTCTAAATCTTTTTCTGTCTGGTCTTTTATCCCAGATTTCTTCAACAGCATTAGAATAGAAGGAAACAAAAGAAAAGAGGTAAGAAAGGTCACAGTCAGACCTATTGTCATCATCCAGCCAAAATCAATAACCGGTTTTATACCGCTTAATACAAGTGAAGAAAAAGCAAGAATTGTTGTAAGTGCAGTATACAGACACGGCCATACCATCCGTCTTGCAGTAAGGAATACCACATCAATCTGGCTGGATAACGGCATTTCTTTTAGCAGCTGTTTATATCGGACGGAAAGATGAATATTCATCGACAGGGTTAGAATCAACATTAAAGATATGAAATTTGATGAAAGCACCGTTACTTTCCAGCCAAGAAAACCAAGTATTCCAATCATAATAATAACAGAAAAAAAACAGTTCAAGAGAGGAAGGACGACCCACCGGATCTCCCGAAACACAAGAGTCAGAGTTGCCACAATAAAAATAAATACCCCAAAACCGAAAACCATCAGGTCATTTTTTACAAAGACAATGGTATCATCAGCAATCATCGGAACACCCCCAAGATAAAGTTTGCCTTGATTTTTAAACAAAGCAATTATTTCTCTGATCTCGGTAATATCCTGATGCCTGTTTTTAGTTAAGAGCGCATATGTTCTTTCATATTCAATTTGACAAGCTCTAAGTTCAGCCTCTTCCACTTTGGTTATTTTCCCAGTTTTCTTCTTATCTAAAAGTGCATTTCTCTTTTTTTGCAATTCATCATATCTTTGATCCATCTTTAAATTAACCTGGATACCTGTTGTCTTTCCATCCGGGCTTAGTATCAGGTTTTTATAGATAGGACTAGAAAGGATTTCTTTTTTTGCGACCAGCAAATCAGTTTCAGGATCATCAAGTGTCAGGAGTTTTTTGCTGGTAATTTCTGACAATTTCACGCCAGAGGTCTTTAAAAGGGGAACATCAAGTATCGTAATGACCGAGTCCACCCTTTCAAGCTGCAATAGTTTCTCACGAAGCTCTTTGAGACGTTTAATAGATTTTTTTGTAAACAGATCCTCTGTAGGAGTAAAGGTAATAACCAAAAATTCTTTTATGTTATATCTCTCTGTTATTTCACGCAATAATTTAAGGTCCTTATCATTTTCAAGTATAAGCGTGTCCGCAGATGCATCCAGCTTGAAATCTTTTGCATTATAAGAGAAAAAAAGGAGAATCAAAACAAGCAGTGATATTGTAGCCGCAGGATGGCTTAAAATTATTCTATAATATAATTTTGAAATAAAGTTCATTATTGTTTTCCATTTTCTAACTACAACCAATTGGTGTAGACGTTTGTCAGCAGTTTCGAAGTATAATTTATGATTAATTTACTGTCAATAGAAAGCTTATTAAAAAATAAAAGGGCTACAAAAAACAAATAATGTTTTGTTTGAAACAATATTTATTGTAAAATATTAGCTTTGCTAAAACACTATTAACTGCTCAAAATATGCTCAGGGAAAGTACTCATGAAGATACTAGGTATACTCGGAAGCCCAAGGCTAAATGGATGTTGCTCAAAACTCTTGAACAGGGCACTGGAAGGAGCTGAAAGCGCTGGTGCAGAAACAGGAGTATTCAAACTCATAAAAAGGGATGTCAAATACTGCATCGGCTGCGGCGACTGCTACACAAAGAAACCGAATCTCCAGATTGGGAAGTGTCCCATAAAAGACGAAACACAGGAAATGCTGAAAGAGTACCTCACATTTGACGGCTACTTCTATGCGAGTCCTGCATATGATGGATTTACCACTGCACTAATGAAAACATTTCTTGAAAGAAAAATTGCTTTTACCTTTAAGGAATCTGATAAAACAGCTGAGATAGCAATGCCTGCCCCCAGACCCGGAATCATACAACACTTTAAAAAGAAAGCTTCTTTTATTGTAACCGCAAATGTTGCTGATGAACTAGAAGAAGTAATGGGCGACCCCTGTTATGAAGCTTTTGAGTCGCACCTGCTCTTTGAACAGATCGATACTTTTGAAAAACTGTTCTGCGGAGGCCTGGAGCGAATAACAGTTGAGCAGTTCAATAAAAAGCTGGATAAAGCTTTTCAGATGGGAATTAACATGGTTAATGAAATTAAAAAAGCCGTACTTAAATAAACCCACTTTTAAAACGATCTTACTTCTTCCCGTCTACGGGTATTGAGATCCTGACAGTAGTACCAACGCCTGAAACACTTGAGATAGCAAGAACTCCTCCATGGGCCTCTATTATATGTTTAACAATCGCCAGGCCCATGCCGGCACCTGACATTTTAGAAGTATAAAACGGTTGCGTTATAAGCTTAAGTTGATCAGCGCTCAGCCCTCTCCCGGTATCTATGAGATCAATGATTAGAGATTCATCGATCTCACCTGTCTTTATCGTGATAGTTCCGGCGCCATCTATGGACTCAACAGCATTCTCAACAACATGCTTAAAAACAAGCTCTAAATTTTTTTTATCACCCATTGTACAAATAACTTCAGCGTCATACTGTAAAATAGCCTCTATCTTTTTCCGCGACATCTCATCATTAAACTGTTCCAGAACAGAATCAATGATCTCGCGTATATCCACAAGCTCATTTGCTGAAACAACTATATCTTTAAACCCAGCGATCTCACCAACCATTTTTTCAAGACGTTCTGCTTCATTAATAATCATTTGAGCATACTCTCTAAGCTGACTTTCCTCAGGCAGTTTGTTCATTATCCGTCTTGCAAAACCGCCTATTGCAGTCACAGGATTTCTAATCTCATGGGCGACTTCTTCAGCTAGGATTTCAAGCGCTTTTTGTTTCTCCCCCTCGACAACTTTAACCTGAGATATCTTCTTATTAATAAGCCCCTGAACTCTGGCCTGTAATTCTTTGCTATTAAAAGGTTTAGTAATATAATCGTCAGCACCGGTCTCAAGACCTCTGACCTTATCTTCAACAAAATTTTTGGAGGTCAGAAGCACCACGGGGATAAGCATTGTCTTTTTATCACTTTTAAGCTTTCTACAGACTTCAAGCCCTGTCATCTTCGGCATTATAACATCCAGAATAATAAGATCCGGCTCATCGACTGCTATTTTATTCAAAGCCTCTTCGCCGTCATAAGCTTTTAAAATTAAATATCCGCAATCACTAAGGGTGCGATCTATAAGTTGAACAATAAATTCACTGTCATCAGCCACAAGTATTTTTGGTCTTTTTTCCAATTTCAGCACCTGCTTTGTTTAATATCTTTCATGTTAATTATTAACAACACAGAAGAAGATAGCGTAATTCTGAGTTTAATAATTTCAATTTATAAAACATAATGGTTATTAATTCAATTAAAATGTTGTTTGATTAAATCCAGACACATTGTTCTACCTGCCTAAAACACAAGCCAGATTCCCTTATAAAAAATCTTAACTTTAAGAATATCAAGAATTTTGTATTAACAAATTAGTTATGAACATATATTAGTCAGAAATTTACCTTAAAATTATAAACTACCTGCCACTTAAACCCTATATTTTTAACTATTTATTTGTTAATGTGCTATTAAACAATTTGAAAAATATCCCTTAAAACACAAATAGGAACTTAAAATGACTACAAAAATATCCTTTTTTGGCGCAACAGATACGGAAACGGTTCAAGACACCTGCTTTATATCGATGACAAAAACTTCTGATGGTTATACCTGAATTTAAACAGTCCTTTGAACTGACATAAAAATATTTATAAATAAAATCAAAAGAGAAAGGCTTAAAATGGAAAAACAGTTTTTAATTGATGATTTCAAGGTTGGTGATACCTGGCGCTTGTTTAAAATATTATCTGAATTTGTTGAAGGTTTCGAAATGATGTCAGAAGTTTACCCTGCTGTAAGCATCTTCGGTTCAGCACGCATAAAACCAGAGGACGAAACATATACCCAAACTGTTGAGATCGCAAAAAAACTTTCTGAAAACGGTTTTAATATCATAACAGGCGGCGGGCCCGGCATAATGGAAGCCGGAAACAGGGGGGCACAGGAAGGCAAAGGCAAATCCATTGGTTTAAACATCAAACTGCCCATGGAACAGCAGGCAAATGCATTTACTGATTTACAGCTTGAGCTAAATTACTTTTTTGTACGAAAAGTAATGTTCATCAAATATGCCCAGGCCTATGTCGGTATGCCGGGCGGTTTTGGAACCCTTGATGAAATCTTTGAGGCAATAACCCTTATTCAAACAAAACGAATCAAACCTTTTCCTGTGATTTTGGTGGGAACTGACTACTGGTCAGGACTTCTGGACTGGATTAAGGAGACTCTTATTACAAGAAAACTTATCTCTAAACAGGATATTGACCTTATCAGACTGGCAGATGACCCAGACGAAGTGGTTAAAATAATAAAACAGACTGTTATTGTATAACCTCAACTTTAGTAAAATTTATATTCAGTCAAATACTATCAAAATAGTATTTCATATGATAATACATGAGCAGGATCTTAATTATTTTCAAATATACTTCAATTATCTTCAAAAATATTTCTTGCTTTTTTTTTACAAAATATATATCAACTATAATATAATATTATAAGCTAAAAAATTTCTGAGTACTCATAATAAACTTTAAGGAGAAAAAATGTTTGGGATCGGAATGCCTGAATTAATTATAATTCTTGTAATAATTTTCATAATTTTTGGCGCGGGAAAACTTCCTGAAATCGGAAAAGGACTTGGAAAGGGAATAAAAAACTTTAAAAATTCACTTTCCGGTAAAGATGATCCGGATGATACATCAGCCCGGAATGAAGATGAAAATAAAAAGCTAAATGATAACAATTAATCCTTCATAATAATCATACCAATTAATTTGAAATAATGACCTAGCCCCAAAAAGTGGCTTAACTTTTTAGTGGTTAGGTCAATAAGCAGGAACAAAAAGGCTTCTCAATAATGAGTAGCCTTTTTAATTATATATATCAAAATATCAAAAGAAATGAACACTCGCAGTAATTGCTATCATGGAGATATCAATATTTAAATTTTTGGCAAATTATGTTGACTAGTGTTTCATTCTAAAAAAAGCCTTTTAATTATTTTAAAAAGAATTATATGGTATTTATTGATGATGAAATATCATTTGAAAATTAATGTGTCAATTAAGTACTTGACAAAACATTTCTTCAACTAATATTTTCATTTTGATCAGTTTAAGTTTCAAAATTTTAGTTTAAAATATTGCACTAGTTTATGGAACAGTCACAAAAAAAATTCTGGTATGCAGTTTACCTTAAATCAAGGCATGAATTTAAGACTGAAAAAAAACTCTTGGAAAAAGATATTGAAGTATTTCTACCAATAATTGAAAGAATCAGACAATGGAAAGACCGTAAAAAGGTCGTCACCTTCCCTCTTTTTTCTGGATATATTTTTATTAATATTCCGGATGACTATAAAATTCTGCTTTCAATTCTGAAAACCCCGGGAGTTGTCCGTTTCTTAACCCTAGAAGGAAAACCCACTCCTATACCGGATGAGCAGATAATATCTCTCAAAAAAATTATAGAAAACAAGGAGCAGATCAACCCGCACCCTTATATCATTAAAGGACAAAAGGTCAGGATTACAAACGGTCCGCTTGCAGGAGTGGAAGGAATCCTGATGGAAAAACTAAACCATAACTTTCTGGTTCTTTCCATTGACCTTATCAAGCAGGGTGCAGAAGTCAAAATTGATGCCTTTGACATCGAACCAGCATAGCACTTAACCTGCCAAAATTTAATATATAATAATTCCTCTTCTGTTCATTTCTTTCTCCACTCAAGTGAACATAAATTATTTCAAGGCCTCTTCCTCAGGCAAACATAATATATATTTAACATTAACTATTTGTTTCAATACAATGTTATTGCTTTTTTATTATGAATAAATTTTATAAAACGCCGGTTAATTTAAAATTTCAACAATTAAACAAAGACCATTTTTTCTTCTCCGATTGTATGCCTTCGTATTTTGTGATATAATTTTTCGCTTATTATCAGAGGGCTGAGAGCCCCAACTTTATTTAAAATAGATAATCAAAAACATATTATAACCATTAAAGGGAAAAGTACTACATGGAAACAACCCAGAAAACAGGCAAAAATCTGCCAAAGATCGAGATCTATGAAACAAATGAAGAATTCAAGACACTCGCAACACAGAGCCTTAAGTCAGAGGAAAAAGCCATATATTACATGGGAAGCGTTAAAAACCTTTCAGCAGTCTTTGATGAGGATTATGACAGGGAATATTATATTCCGACCAGAATAGAACGAAACGTATTTTTAAGGATGCTGATCCCTGAAACACCGGCAATGATAGAATACAAAGGAAGAGATTCAGAAGAGCAACGAGAAACCCGTTTCTTAAAAGAAGAACTTCTACTGGACAACTCCATAATGCTCTATGATGATAAGGTAATATTTTTTTCTGATTCTGAAGAAAAATATGCGCTTTCAATGACTTCGAATTCCATTGCGGAAAGCATGAAAAAAATATTTAACAAAATATGGAAAACATCTTAAAATTACTTAATTATTTATCGTAAACTCATCCCAGAGATACGGCGGAGATAAGTTTTCCTTTTCTTACCCCCTGCCGGTCTATCGGGCTCTTAACATCGAGTTTCTTCTGGGCAACATGGGTATAGACCAAGGTGGACTACCCACTTAAATGTCCTAAACTCTCCTTTACCGTCCGCATGTCATCCCCCATTTTCAATTAAGTGGGCAACTAAGCTGTCACGAAGGTATGAACTGTAGCAACTTAAGTGTACTGCCCCCGAAACACCCGAGGTTTCCTTTTCTCGTTTGATTAGTTTTAATTTAAGCCAATTTGTTGATAATTTAATCATGATTATTTTTTTGACTTTGCAATTACATTTATTATATAAGTATCAAACGGTTTTATATAATAAATAATTTACCCATGACAATTATTTACATGTACCAACATTTTACATACAATAACTATTCTGCAGAAGGCCCGCAGTGGCATTCAACCTCTTGTAACAGATTCCACTGTTACATTTAATTTGATTTAATTTGCAGTTTGATGAATTTAAAAAAATTCATGACGCTATCGACTAACCAAATTAAAGAACATTTATTATGGCGAAGATCCGGACAAAAACTTTAAGATTCCTAACACAATTCACCCCCGCAGCACTGGGAGTTTTACTACTTGCTTCCATATCATCGGAACATTATCTATATGCAAAAGATAACACATCTGACATCCCTCTCCGTGCAACCTGCGTGGACGCCGAGTGTCATCCAAAGTTAAAGACAAAAAAATACGAACACAGTCCTGTAATTTTAGAAAAATGTGATGTCTGTCATAAAGTGATTCAAAACCGCCACATATTTGAACTCGTTTCAACCGGGCCGGAACTCTGTACATTCTGTCATAAACTCAGAATGAACACCAACATCCATGAACCCGTAAAAAAAGGAGAGTGCATAAAATGCCATGATTCACATGGATCAGACTTTCCCTCTCTCTTAAAAAGCGACCCCGGCAAAGATCTCTGCACATCATGCCACACAAAAGAGGAAGAATACCTTTCCAGAGAATATATGCATGCACCGGCTGCCCAGGGCGCATGTATCCTCTGCCATCAGGGACATTCATCCTCATACAAAAATCTTTTAATTGATGACGGCAACGAACTTTGTTTATTCTGTCACAATAAAGAATTTAAACCTTTAATGCAAAAAAGACATATTCATAAACCCGTAGAGGAAAACTGCCAAAAGTGTCATGATCCCCATGGCAGTAATAATCCCATGTTGATACCTGAAAGCGAACCCGAGTTCTGTTTTAGCTGTCATGAAGATATAGAACAGCTTATCAAGACCAGCAGCAATGTGCACGATGCAATTTTCAGTGAAGAGAGCTGCTCAAACTGTCATGCACCCCATGCCTCTTCACTTCCCCGGCTTCTTGACAAACCCATGCTTGAGATTTGTCTTTCGTGTCACAACCGGGAAATAAAAGGGAATGATGGAACCATACTCAGGAACATCGCCGATCTAATGGATAAAAATCCTTTTAAACATGGCCCGATCCAGCAGAACAATTGTATTGCATGCCATAACCCGCACGCATCTAATCTCTTTCGCCGTCTCGTCAGTTATTTTCCCAGGGAATTCTACACGCCTTTTGATTTGGGAGAGTACAATCTCTGTTTTCAGTGCCATACAAAAGATACCTTTTTAATAGAGCAGACTACGGCATTAACTAATTTCAGAGACGGCGATTTGAACCTGCACTATCTTCATGTCAATAAAAAAGTGAAAGGAAGAACCTGTCGAGCATGTCATGCGATACATGCCAGCGAACAGCAGGCACATGTCCGTTCTAAAGTTCCTTTTGGGAACTGGGAATTTCCGGTTAGCTTTAAGGCAAATATCGACGGCGGAACCTGTGAATCAGGCTGTCATGATGAGAAAAAATACAGCCGAAAATATAAAAAAATAGAGCCCATAAACGATAATAAAACAGAGCTCATAAAATAAACTGGCCTGTTTAAAATCTAGTGGCATTACTTTTACCGGAGAAAACCAATGAATAATACAGCGGGGACCCAAAAAAAATTCATTCTTGTCATCTGCATACTTTTATTATCAGTTCTGACTTCAACATCATCAATCGCTTTAGACAAACAACTTAACAATGCAATTAATTTTAAATTAAAAGATTTGAACCAAAGAGAACTTTCCCTGAAAGATTTCAGGGGTAAAATTGTAATTTTACTTCTCGGTGAGCTGTACCAGCAAAACACACTGAAAGCAATCCAGGACATTAATAAAATAGTATCTGAAAAACGCTTATTTCAAAAATCAGTAGAAACTCTGATTATAATCTCTGAACAAAACAAATCCGATAAGTATATCAATCTCATGAATGATTTAAACCTTTTATATCCGGTTCTCATTGATAATAACCGTAATGCGTATGCTCAGTTTGAGGTCAAAGCCATACCCACTACGATCATCCTCAACAAAAAGGGTGAAATAGCTACCCGGATTCCAAGCTATACCATTGCTTTTTACGATCAGATTGAAGCTCAACTGAGCTACCTTCTGGGTAAAATAAATACAAATGAGCTGCAAAACGTAATGACTTCTAAAAACGAGACTGCAGAAATCGATGAAAAGCTTGAACGCACATTATCCCTTGCAAACAATCTTTATCGACGCGGATTTTATGACAGCGCGATGGATTATTATGAAAAAATCCTTAAAATGTCCCCTGACCTTACGGATGCACATCTTGGGACCGGGAATATTCTTCTTAAAAGAACTAAAATTGATATGGCAAAATTCGAATTTCAAACTGTTCTCAAGTTGACCCCGGATAACCCTGCCGCGCTTAAAGGGATGGCACAGGTTAATTTCTTCAGCGGCAGCACAGCCGCCGCTGAAGAACTCTTAAACAAAGTGATTTCAGCTAACTACATTGACGATGACTTATATTATATCTTAGGTCAGGTATATGAGAAACAGGGGAAACTACAGGCAGCGCTTAACGCTTATAAAATAAATTGCGAACATTTGCTGGGTAAGAAACGATTCAAATAGTATACAGCTCTAAATTTTTAAGATTAGCCTGTTTATAAATAATATCCATTAAATGAATTATTTTTCAAAACAACGTTTTTTTATGTTATATAGTGTAGTACGAATCAACCGTTTTTATAGATTTAACGTCATCTTAAAATTTTTAACCGTAACAAATAAAACGCCGCAATGAAAAGATCATATCTCCTCATATTGTCTCTTATCGTGATCTGCATGCTTGACCCAAAGCTGGGGTATGCAATGGATACAGATACAGCCGCAAATACTGATTACATCGATGTCCCTGCATTTAAAATATTATCTTTACCCAAAAGCTGGTTTGACACGACCCCTGTTTACAAAGAGCCAAAATTGTTGTTTTACACACAGGAATTCACCTACACCTGCACCAAATGCCATGAAAAAGATCTGAAGTCCAAGCCTAAGAAATCGCACCTTCCTTTTGGTGCACACCTGGACATGTTTTTCACCCATGGGTTAAATCTTCGGTGCCTGAATTGCCATCATGCTGATCACCCTGATGCCTTTACAGGTCATGATGGCAGCATTATTCCCAAAGATAATCCGGTGCTCCTCTGCCAGAAATGTCATGGTGTAACTTACCGGGACTGGAAAGCCGGCATCCACGGACGGGTTAACAGTTTCTGGAATGCAAAGTTTGGACCCAAAAAAAATCTTGCATGCAATCAATGTCACAACCCGCATCATCCAAAATTTCCAAGTTTAAAGCCCATGTCGCCTCCCAAAAGACAGGGAGCACAATTGCATAAAGAGGACAGTCATCATGAGTGATGAAAGTAAAGACGGTAAGAATCAAAAAGAGCCTCAGTCACTTGAGGACATCACCTATGCGCCTTTAACCCGCCGAAGCTTTTTAAAGGCCGGACTTGTAGCGACGGCGTTAACTACAGGCGGTGCCGTAACACTTAGCCCGATCAAAGAGCTTGATCAGCCTCTCAGTCTGGATGAATTTCTTCAGCAGCATTATGAAGAGCTCACACCTCAAAAGATGGAGAAAATCATCTCTAGAATAAAAATGGAAATAAAACGGGAGCACAAAATCGATGCGGACCTCAGAGACACCAAACCGATTCCGGGGGTTCAGTTTGCCTATGCGCTCAACATCGGCCGCTGCATAGGCTGCAGGCGTTGCGTATATGCCTGCATGAATGAAAACAACCAGTCCCGCGATCCTGAGATACAGTACATTCGTGTCCTGGAAATGGAAAAAGGTTCAATGAATTTTGAAACTTCCAATCATTATTACGATCCGGAAACCGTTCCTGAAAAGGGTAAATTCTACATGCCGGTTCAGTGCCATCAGTGTGATAATGCGCCATGCGTCAAAGCCTGTCCGATCAAGGCAACCTGGCAGGAGCCTGACGGTATTGTGGTTGTGGATTACAACTGGTGTATCGGCTGCCGCTATTGTCTGGCAGCATGTCCCTACTGGGCACGCCGTTTTAATTTTGCCAAGCCAAAAATACCCAAAAAAGACATCAACCCAAAAATGGGCTATCTTGGAAACAGAATCCGCCCACGGGGGGTCGCGGAAAAATGCACGTTTTGCATCCAGCGGACACGCAACGGAATGCTTCCAGCCTGTGCGGAAGTATGCCCGACCGGCTCCCGTATTTTTGGCAACATTTTAGAGAAGGGTAATCCCATTAATTATATCCTTGAAAATAAAAGAGTGTATGTGATGAAGGAAGAACTGCAAACCTTCCCTCGTTTTTACTATTTTTTTGAAAAGTAATGTTCCCTGCACATTGATGATTCCGTTTTGGAACGAAACTGCCGGGATTTTATGTAAACAATAATTTCTGGATAATTAAATTATGATCCGAGACTTTATTATGTTCCAATGGCGAATATATCGCCTAAGTTTCAGTGGAAGCAAATTGTTCTATACCTGGATGTCTTTTCTCACCTTTCTAACATTTGTGGGTGCCTATTGCTATGTCCGGCAGTTTTCACACGGACTGGTGTTAACCGGAATGTCCAACCAGGTTTCATGGGGACTCTATATTGCCAACTTCACCTTCATTGTGGGACTGGCTGCGGCGGCGGTGATGCTGGTTATACCTGCCTATGTTTATCATAACAAGGCTCTCCATGACGTGGTCATTCTCGGTGAACTTCTGGCTATCGCAGCAATTATTATGTGTCTGCTCTTCGTTAATGTAGACCTGGGACGGCCGGACCGTTTCTGGCATCTGTTACCTCCCTTTGGAAAATTCAACTTTCCCATCTCCATGCTTTCATGGGATGTGGTGGTGCTGCTCGGATACCTCGTATTAAATGTATATATCTGCGGATACCTTTTATATATACATTACCTGGGAACAAAACCGAACCCTTTAGTATATATCCCCTTTGTTTTTATAGCGATTTTCTGGGCAGTCAGCATCCATACGGTAACCGCATTTCTCTATGTGGGCCTTTCGGGTCGTCCGTTCTGGAACGCTGCCATTGTGGCACCGCGGTTTATCGGCTCTGCCTTTACTGCCGGTCCCGGCTTCATGTTTATAACCTTTCAAATTATCCGAAAGCTCACCAATTACAAGATCAGCGATGAAGCCCTGCGGCTTCTTCGTCAGATCATTACTGTTTCCCTGATGATCAATCTTTTCATGGTTGGATGTGAGGTCTTTAAAGAATTTTACGCAGAATCTGCACATTCCAGCTCAGCAAGATATCTTTTTTTCGGACTTCATGGACACCATATGCTGGTACCGTATATCTGGTTTGCAATCTTCATAGAATCAATTGCCGCTGTCATTTTTCTCGTTCCGACCCTGGCCGGAAAATTCACTTTTTCTAATGTGGCCTGTGTTCTGTCAATCATCGGTATATGGATTGAAAAAGGCCCGGGAATGGTTGTTTCCGGGTTTGTCCCGACCCCCCTGGGCGAGATCGTAGAATATTTCCCGACACTGGATGAAGCATTGATCTGCGTAGGAATATGGTCTCTGGGCATGTTGATCTATTCCTGGCTTGTTCATCTGGCTATTCCAATCCTGTCAGGAACATTTCGGCATAAACCGCACAATAATCTGTTAATTACTGAGTAAATAATATTTTCTTTTTATTCATCTTCCTTGCGCTTTGTATATTATATAAATAATTTCTTTATGAAAAAATTATCCTGCATAATATTTCTTTTAATATTTATCCTGATGCCGGTTTCAGCTCCGGCTTACACCGTTCTGCCGCTTCAACATCAATTTGACATAAGCCATAACTTTTTACAGCCGACTGATGTTGCCGTAGGAAAGAGCAACCTGATTTATGTAATGGATGGCGTTAACAGCCGCGTCAAAGTCTTTGATGGAAAAGGTGTTTATAAATTCTCTTTTGGCAGAAAGGGAAAACAAAAAGGGAATTTTAACGACCCTGTGGGTATTACCACAGACAGCGCCGGCCGTGTATACGTCGCGGATACCCACAACCGGAGAATACAGATATTCTCTTTTGACGGCATATTTGAAAACCAGATTGTAATACCTAAAGCTGAAAATGACGAACCACCTGAGCCCATTGATATTGTTGTTAACGAAAACCTCAAACAGCTCTATATCGCTGACAATAACAACCACCGGATACGGGTCTACTCTAATCCGGGCTATAAACTTCTTTCAACCTTGGGATCTGAAGGGCCGGGATCCAATCAGTTCCGTTATCCCTTTTTAATGGCCGCTGGGAATAATGCTTCGCTTTACATCGTTGATGTGCTTAATACCAGGGTTCAGGTGTGGGAGCAGGACAAGGCAGTGAAAACCATAGGAGGCTTTGGTGTTGATCTGGGTCAGTTTTACCGCCCGAAAGGGGTCTGTGTGGATCAAAACGATCTGGTTTTTGTCAGCGACAGTGTGCTTGGCGTCATCCAGACATTTAATCCCAATGGCAATTTCAGTGCTGTTCTGGGAACAGAAAAAGGAGAAGTGCTGAAGTGGAAAACACCCCTCGGTATAACCATAGACAATCGTCAGCGTCTTTATGTTGTTGAGATGCTGCCTAACCGTGTCAGAGTTTATGATATTTTATACGATAAAAAAATTACAAAAGAATAGCATGTACCTTTATTCAAAAAGGATTGGACTGCTTATTGTCCTTTTGCTGTGTCTGCCTGCCGGGCAGATACTTGCAGAACAGGGTCTTTCCCTTAAAGCGGATACTTCAAAAAAATGCGCTATTTGTCACTACAAATGGGTGTCAACCTTTTTCATTGAACACCGCAACACCCCGATTGCACACGCTGAAGAAAAGGCTTTGGAAATGTTTTCACGCGAACTGTGTATTTCCTGCCATGACAGTTCCATACGGGATTCCCGAAGCAGTATATGTAATGATCCCGGCCACCAGGTGGGCCGCGTTCCTTCCAAGGATATTATGATTCCTTCCGGTTTTCCCCTTGATGAAAAGGGCGCACTCAAATGCACCACCTGCCATACTCCGCATGCGGTCACGGAGGAAAGCGATTCAATGGTCGAATATTTTCTGAGAGCTCCAAATGAAAATTCATCTCTCTGTAAAACTTGCCACAAACAAAAGCTAGGCGGGCTGGTTAAAGGGAATCATCCGATAGATGTTTCTGTTAATTCAAATACGACGATTATCAGTAATGCCGGCGGAAAATTCGGTACACAAATGGTAAATCAGATTCTATGTGAGACCTGTCACCGGGCTCATGGCGGTGTCAATAACCAGCGTTTAGTACTCCCGGTTGAGCATATTTCGTCCACATCCGTACTGTGTGAGGTTTGTCATAGTAAAAACGCACTCAAGCCCGGTAAAGCCGCCAGCAAAGTGCGCTCTCATCCTGTTGATATAAGACCGGGGAAAAGCGTGCAAATACCGGAAAAATGGGCTACTGGTGAAAATGTTTTTCTTGGTAAAAATGGAGAGATCGTTTGCCGTACCTGCCACAAACCACACAGGGCTATGGACAAGGAATTTCTGCTGTCAGA
>JAHEEI010000134.1 GCA_024640785.1 Pseudomonadota bacterium | reverse complement strand
CATCTGCATTGCTAATAAGCATAAACACTGCAAGCAATACCATTATTATACCCTGTATTAGTTTTTTCATTTTTGTTCTCCTTTCAATTACATTCATTAGTTCCTAATAAAAAACCGGACTGCCCCTTTTGCTTAGGCAGTCCGGCAATCTCCTGTCATTCATAAGATCCGTGACTTTCCGCACCAGACTCACATCTGGGTTGGCTTTTTCTTAGCAAGATACTAAAATTTTAAAAATATGTCTTTTATTGTTATATTAACATTAAATAAACATTGATGTCAATATAAATCGAAATAAAAATAAAAAATCGAAAATAACTTCGGATAATGAAAAATATGTTCATGTTTCTATTGCTGCCGTTCGGCACACAATTGGAAAGTAAAAAGATTATCAATCTCTTACTACTTAAGTCTGAAATAGAAAGTACTTATGATGGGTGAAAAAACCCCAAGAGTCCTGTCACCTTTAGGAGATTTACCATATTGAGTTGATTTTTCTGTCTTTAGGGAGTGAAACTGACCTGCATTTCTTTTAAGGGAGCGCTCTTTCAAAAAGTAGAGGCGGCAGGCTATTAAACAGTCGAATACTAAAAGTCCTAAGAAGATGTATAATAATATAAGCATCTGTGTTTCTCCTTAACTGTTATTACCCTGTGTTCAATTTTATCATCTATCTTTTTAGATTTGAGATAATGGTACACTGTTTACTTTGAAAAGTCAACAATATTCGTATAAAATCGTATATAAATTAAAAATGTATTTTATATTGTTCATGAACTATATAAGACTGGGGGACAGGATGGTTTTTTAGGAAAAAATTTAGGGACTGAATAAGTTAACAGTACTTCTAGTATCCTTAATAGTTCAGTGGTCGTCAAAAGTTAACAGTTGCGAGAATAATGTGGATTTTAAGTAGGTTGGAAAAAGTATATATTACCTTTAGTTATCTTAAAAGCAGATATCTCCAGCAAATACCATAAACCAAAAAGGAACATTTTACCGCCAGCCGAGCGTCTGGTATCCTTTTTCTCGAAGACACTGATCAACAAATCTCATGAAAATCGGTGATGGGTCCGATGCTTTGAATGCCCCCCTGACGAGCTTGGCGGTGACGGCACCGGCACCTCCTATGGCAGCTCCGCGTCCAACATCACTGCTGGAGGAAATGGCCCCAATGACCGACCCTGTCGCAGCCCCGACGACACCAGCTGTAGCCGTCTCCTTGGCGACCTCTCTTCCCTTACCCTCATCGGCGCCACTTGCATAGGCCTGTTGCATGCAATCATCGATATCTGCTTGAGCCACTTCTCTGCCGACCAGGTTCAGGTGGTGATTGGGGTAGAGAACTGGACTTTTCGAGGTCCCGCAACCTGAAAGGATCAGGAACGAAAGTATCAGTATAATACTAAGACTTGTTTTCATTGACGTTTTCTTATTATGTGGAGCAACGGTTTCAGGACAGTATAACTTATATATTAGATAGACTCTTGTTTTTGTCTGTAAGTTGATATTGTCTGCCAAAATCAACACGATATTTATAACATTTTTTAATAATCTATCTTGTTCATTCTATTATAAATATACACTGTTGTTCTTTTGTCTATTAAAATTATCATTACAACGATTATTTTTCAACATTACTCCAGATAATCTTAACTTTTCAACCCACTTCCAAAGCCAACATAAGCGATAATCCCTTTAACTTTTAACAAGCTGAAAAAAGCATATAGTATTATGAGTCATATTAAAAGCAGATATTTGGTTGTTTTGATTGATGGAAGGAAGATTCTAAAACTGAGTTACTATGTTTTAATAAAAAGATAAACCTAAAACCTTCTCCTGGCTATTTCCTGGATCTGTCCACTGTCCTTTGAACCGACACAATATTTTGTTCCCGTAATAAATCTTGATTAAGTTCATTTTCTAAACAATCGCACATTAAAAGCTCTTTTTGGTTTTGCTTTAGACATTCAGGCTATACTTTCACAAAGTACCTTATTTGGCATCGCGTTTAGGCAGAGTAATGATAATTTTGTCCTTTTTGTTTTTCACCTCAGCTTTAGCGTGATCAGCGTCTCCGGGAATTGGAAAGTTTTTTGAAATTGAGCGATATACTTCTCTTTTTGAAATAACATTTCCGTCCGAATCCTTTCTTTCAGCTATTTGTGAAAATTCTCCGCTTATGCCAATCCCGTCTTCTTCAATCTTTATATCAAGCTTGTTTTCTTTAAGGTTCGGAATCCTAAGGGTGATAATATAGGCGTTTCTTTTTTCCTTTTGGTCAAACTCAACATCATCCGAACCTCCGAAAAATCGGTCTCCGAACCATGAATCCCAGGAATCATTAAAAATTCCTCGGTTCTGCCTTCCCATCATTTTATCCAGCTGTTTTTGCATCCGCTCCATTTCAGAAAATGGATCTGCTTGTCTGGAAAAGAAGTCATCATCAAAAAAACGGTCTAACATATCATCTCGTTCTTTTCGCTCTTTTTTAAATTTGTCGAGCAAGGAAGATGAAAACGTCTCAAAAGTGTCGTTAATATCTGTCTCCGAATTATTTCTATGCTGTTTGTATATGACAAATCCTTCAACTACACAAAACACAGCCAGTATAATAACCAGGGAGATGATAATTTTAAATTTCCTTTTTTGCTCCATGATGATTTCTCTTTATAAAGAATTTTTTTAATCATAAATGGCCTTTGTTAAAGACAAACCCCTCACTTCAGATAATTCAGACAAGTGAGGGGATGGTGTATGTTAAATGCGCTAATGCCGATTCGCCCTGAGGCAGAAATCAATTCTTTTAAATAGCTATCTCAAACCTGACCCAATTTCGGTTAAATGTAAAGGATGGAGGTTTTTAACAATCTTTCAATATCCAATTGTTTGCTTATCCTCCAAATGAATTTATTGTTGAAACTTTCTATGATCCCCACACTAAATTCATTAATTTTATTAAACAGTTTATTCCCTTTGGTTTTTTCCGGGGTGTTTGCTCAATATCCTTTGAGCATTAAACCACCCCCATCCGCTTGTTTAAAAATTAAGTTCAAAATATCAGGGGTCAATTCCTTTCGATAAATTTATTGAATCTGTTGCTATTAATCTTTTAATTCTTTCCCAATCCTTTTGTCAATTTCAGTTATAATGGCTTCGTTCTGGGCAATTTCCATGATTTTGTCCTGAACTCCTAATTTCTCAGAAATATCAGTAAGTCTTTCCTTGGAAATTTTATCATATGCGACACTACCCAATTCGGCTAACAACCGTGTCAGAATGGTTTCGCACCTAGCTTTTTCCCGACGAAGGCGAGTAAGCTCAATACTCTCACCTGCCTTTTCTGTCAGATGGTGAACAGAAACCAGTGCTGCCTCAAAACCTGCTTCCATTCCTCTTGCTATTCTATCCCATAATTTCATAGCTTGTTCCTCCTTTCTTTTATTAAAAATTTTAATAAATTTTAAAGGGCTTTTACCACAGCTTTTCACTAAAACTATCAATAATAACAGTAATATTTATGGACACATTTCGAAGACCAATATCCTCCAATGACAATCGAATTTGTGTTCCATGTTTGACATGGGGAGGAATGCTTAGAGAGAATTCCTGTTCGGAACGGACCCTCCCATTTCCGCCACAAACAGGACAGAAAAAGTCTTCCCGAAACCCCGAACGGCTGCATTGAGGACAGGGAGCAATTACAGGCACTGCTATCGGAAACAGACCGCCTTCTGATGCCTCATGAGGGGTCAGGATCACCTCAAGAAAAAGTTCCTTGCCTTTACTCCTTTCTTTTTCAAAAAAGTCAGGAAAAAACCCCGGCAGAAAGCCTCCAAAAAACTCGTCAACAACCGAAGTAAAAGAGTCCACCTCATTGTATGCCGGTGACTGCTGTTTATTCAATTTCGGTGACCTGGACAGCTTCGGTCCGGATTGCCGACGTTCAAGCTGCTGATCATACAGCCGTCTGCTTTTCTCGTTGGACAGAGTCTCATAAGCGTCTTTTGCCTCAAGAAATTTATTTGTAGCTTCCCTTTCCGAAACCATGTCCGGATGATGTTTTTTCACCACATTTCTATAGGCTTTTTTAATTTTGTTCAGGTCGGCTCCTCGGGTTACACCTAATACAACGTAATAATCTTTAGTCATAACAGTCCCTCGCGCAAAAAAAGAACCTCTATGTCTAAAAACAATTTCTATTTTTAAAAATAATAATGAAATTTTTCAAGTCAAGTGTCTTCCTCATTGAATTATCAAAATTCTTAAATCAGCAGAAATTGAAAAATAAGACTGCTCAAAAACTACCAAAGAATCCCTGTCTTTTTAAGCGGGATTATCTCCGAAATATCTCTATGATACAGAAATAGAGCCGGATGGGTTATCACATATTGCATTACAATATTTAAAATGTTACAGGCCTGAAAGATAAATTCTTAAAAATGCTATGGCATAAAAAAAATTATTCGTGCTACTTGACTTAAAAAAAACCGTATTTATTCTTTCAACATAAGGCGCCAGAAACAAAAATTATTTTTACTTTTATCAATAATAAAGAAGGAGGTAAAACCATGAAGGTAAGATACTATGACGGCTTTACGCCCAGATTTAATGATTTTTTCAGAATGCGGGACGAACTGGATCAGCTGTTTGATATCGGGCTGCCTCTGTCAAATATACGCAGCGTCCCCAGAGGCACTTTTCCAGCCATTAATATGCAGGAAGGAAAGGAAGATGTAACCATCCAGGCCTATCTTCCCGGTGTGGACCCGAAGAAAATAGAGCTGAACCTGGAAGACAATGCCCTTACCATTAAGGGTAACCGTGATGTGGACTCGACAGATGAAAAAACAAACTATCATCGCCGGGAACGGTTTAGCGGCTCATTTTCCAGAATCGTAGGCCTGCCCGAAGGCATGGACTCTGAAAAGGTCGAGGCCAATTACAGGGATGGAATCTTAAATATCAGCATTGCAAAAGCTGAAGAAAAGAAACCCAAACAGATTTCTGTTTCAGTAGAATAAGAAAGGAGGAATGAAAATGAGTGAAAAAAATACACAATCAATCGAGCGTAGGGACAAATCAAATCTGGCGGAAACGTCAAATGACACGCTGGTACCTCCGGTAGATATCTGTGAAGACAAGGACGGCGTGACCCTTTTTGCGGATCTGCCCGGTGTGCCTAAAGCCGGTCTGAATTTACATATTGACAAGGATACCCTGGAAATTTCCGGGAAAAGGACTCTGAAGACAGATAAGGAATCAGAAAACCATTATACCGAAATGCCGGAAAGAGACTATTACCGTGCATTTACCATTGGAGAGGAAATTGACCGGGAAAAGATTTCAGCACAATTGACAAATGGTGTCCTGAAGGTTGTTCTTCCCAAGGCCGAACGGGCCAAGCCAAAGAAGATCACCATTAAATGTTCATAAAATGAACTTTTTTTGTTTGCGAAAAGGAGGTGAAAGAGATGGCTTTGACACTGTGGAAAGATAAGAGCCCCGCACACATGCTAGACAACCTAAAGGGGCAGCTCGATAAATGGTTCGGAGAATATTTTTCAAAAAACAAGGATGTAGCCCAGGGTGAAAGTATATTCAGTGAGAAAGGCTCTTTGATGCGGTTTCCGGTGGTTGATATCCAGGAGCAGAAAGATAAATACATTGTTCAGGCTGAAATCCCGGGGATGAAAAAGGATGAGATTGAGGTTGAGTATCGGGACGGCTATCTAACGATACTCGGGGAAAAGAAATTTGAGCATGAGGAGAAGAAGAAGGACTTCCACCGGATCGAGCGGTCTTACGGAAGTTTTCACCGGACATTTGAAATTCCCGAGGAGATTAACGAAGAAGAGGTTAAGGGTGAATATAAAAACGGGGTACTTTCGATTACCCTGCCGATGAAAAACCCTGAGAAACGACGGGTGAAAAAGATAGAGATTGAATAAGATGACCCGGCACCTTCCTGACCGGTGGGCGCCGGTATATTCTCTGCTGATTCGAATAGATAATATTTTCAGGAAAGCCCAGGTTAAAACTGACAATCGAAGAATTCAGAAATAAGTAAAGGTGCTGAGCACCTATTAAAAAAACCTTAGTCGAACCCAATAGAAAGGAGCCTTGAAATGTTACAAAAAAAATCAAACCAACACCATCTTAATAATAGGAATCTTGGCCGGGCTTTTAGCATTAAGCCCTGTGGCTTTTGCAGCAGACAAGACTCCTTTAGATTCTGAAAAAACAGATAAAAAAATAGAGGGGGCAAAAGATAAACAAACCAAAGAAAAACGCAAAGAAATTCTAAAGGAAGCAACTTCAGCCATTCACGAAACTCAAAAAGCATTAAATTTATTAGATGAAAATAAAAACAAAGAAGCACTTGCTTCTCTTGAGCGTGCTACGGGTAAACTGGAAATCATTTTGGCACGGGAACCTGAACTTGTTCTTGCTCCCTATAGTGTTGACACAGTAACCTATGACATCATAAGTACTCCTGATAATATCAAGGCATTAACTAAAGAAGCTGAAGATGCATTGGAAGACGGACGCATCCAGGAAGCCCGTCAGATGATCAGAGCTCTGGCTAGCGAAACGGTTATCAGAGTGGGCAATATCCCCCTAGGAACTTACCCGGAAGCTATCAAGCTGGCTGCGAAACACATAGATGACGGCAAGATAGAAACGGCCAAAACAGTTTTGCTGAATGCCCTAAATACAATGGTTGTAAAAAATACAATTATTCCACTGCCTATTGTTAATGCAAAATATTTGTTAGGTGAGGCAGAAAAACTGTCAGAAAAAACGGAGCGAAGCGAGGAAGAAAACAAACTTCTCACAGATTATCTTAAGGATGCACGTATAAAAGTAGCGCTTGCTGAAGCTTTAGGATATGGCAGCAAAGAGAATTTAAAGAACTTAAATTCTCAACTTGATGAAATCGAAGAAAAAACCAAAGGCGGGAAGTCTGGCAGCGGTTTTTTCGAAAAGATTAAGG
>JAHEEI010000133.1 GCA_024640785.1 Pseudomonadota bacterium | reverse complement strand
TATTTATTCCCTCCCTATTTACATTTATTTAATAATCGTTTTAACCCTCACCGTTAAAGCACAGGTATTATTTATTTAAACGTTATTCAGCTTCTTAATTAATATTATAGCCTATATATACAATAATCAAAACATAAATACCATTATATTAATTTTATAAGTTTTTTATACATTTAATTCAGATCTTTGTCCATAGGTATATCACCTCATTTTTTTCTGGGAATATACACCCATTTTTCTGAAATTAACAAAAATCTGACCTGTTTTCCTGACGAATTCAGCGTGGCCGATTATGGTGGGGTGTCTGTCTGGGTAAACAAAATTTGCTGTTCAGAATAAAAGTAGGGGGGCATGTCATACTAATGGAAGCGAACAAGCTCATTATCACTGCCGATTCATGACCTTAGACAGTACCGTCTTTGGTGTGGTTGCAAGGTTAAAGGATGGTGATGATCAGGGTTATGATCATTGAGGATTCATGGTTTTTATAAAACCGTCTTTGGGGTGGTTGAGCTTATTATCCTTGAGGTTTATTGCAGTAGCCTTGTAGAAATATTCCTTAGTATCTTTCAACTTTTTTACGAATGAGCCCTAATATTTTAAAAGTTTATTTTTTAGTCACTTATAAACTGTTTTTCAACATTAGTTTTTGAAATTCCTTTGTTTTTTTTATACTCCATAGAATAATCACGACTAAACTTGGCAAACCTATAACTATTTGATATTGCATCGTTTTTTAAGTGCTACATTTTGTAGCAGTTTGGTTAACACCCTCTGTTCTTAAGGCAAATTGTGCTTTTTTAACAAAGAATTCCACAGGCAATTAACAGCAGCTGTGGATTTCAACATATGCTGTTCACACATAAGCTTCATACAACATATAGATAATGTAATTCCCTTTTTTACGAATGAACCAAACTATATATAATAAGTACAGAAGGCTGATACATAATGAATCACTGGCTATTTTAATTTTGATTATTTTTGCAAATATTTGCCAAAGTTAATTTATTTTACATAACAATAAATAATATCTTTTGTTCAGAATAAAACTTGAGGAGCTAATTTTAAAATAGATACTTGAAAATAACAATATTTTATGATTTTATTTATATAAAAGAAGTAAAAGGAGTATGGCCTTGGAAAAAGATTTTGGTAGTATAGCTTTTTACAATCGCAGATCTGTTGACAGGCGAGAGGTTGAGGACAGGCGTTTATTTCTTAAACAAGAATACCTTGATCAAAATCCTCAGAGAAGAGTAAGTATGATTGATCGGAGGATGCATGGAGACAGAAGGCGAAATTTTCCTGAGATTATGAAGAATTCTTGGAAAAAATATTCTTAATTTTTACACACAAATATTCTGCGAACTAACATCAATATCATTCTTCTTTATCCAGTTATACAAGTTCACCTGACTCGACCCATATCTGTCTGCTACAAACTTTTTAGAAGACCCATTCCTTAATAACGCAATAATCTCTTCTTTGAGTTCATCCAGTTTTGATCTGCCGACTCCTTTAGGTCTGCCGAGTTTTATCCCTGCAACTTTCCGAGCCTTCAATGCTTCTTTAGTTCTTTTGCTGATCAGGGCTCTTTCTATTTCACTGGCAATACTGAAAGCCATCGCCATGACCTTAGACTGCAGACTGCCATTTAATTCCCAGCCACCTTTGACAGCAGAGACATTTACTTCTTTGTCTTTCAGGATGGACAGCATTTCCATGATTTCGAGCATGCTCCTGCCTGGTCTGGAGAACTCAGGTACTATAAGACGATCTCCTTTACTCAGATCATCAGTAACTTCTTTTATTTTTCTGTGCTTCCAGCTTTTAGTGCCGCTGACCTTCTCTTCTACAAATTTTACTTTGCCGAAGTCCCTGTCATTAGCAAAAGTCAGGATATCAGTTTTATTTTTTTCTAAGTCCTGTTCAACTGTTGAGACCCTTAAATATGCAATAGTTTTCATCGTCATATTCCCCTTATTTTATGGTTATTAAATGAATATCTCTGTTTCTGACTTTAAGTTTACGGAACCATAAAGAGAAATACGATCGATTCCTTAAGATGAATCCACCTTTTTAAAACGAAGGTTTTAAGCGTAACCTAAATGTGTAAAAGACATTTAATCTAATAATAATAAAAAAAATAAAAGGATAGAAAATGATGAAAGAAAGAAAAGGATTGTTTAATTCAACGGTTTTAATGATAGCGATTTTAGGAATGCTCTTTATGTTTGTCCAAACATCAGCTGCTTATCCAACTGTAGATAATGGAGGTTGTAAAGAGTGTCATAGTAAGGGTGATGTGCATGTCCATCAAGATTTTTTGTCTTGCTCGGATTGTCATGCTTCTGTACCTGATACCCCAGTAACTTCTAAATGTACCGTATGTCATCCGAGGGGTGACATGGGTTCAGAGCAACTTCAAACTTTTCATATTGAAAAATATGGTGATACCGTTCCTGTGGATTCCTGCTATCCCTGCCACGAATCGACTCCTGCTGACAATGATAGTGATGGTGATGGAATTGAGGATAACACTGACAACTGTCCAGATGACTTCAATGCAGAACAGCTTGATGCAGACAATGACGGAATCGGTGATGTTTGTGATGATTGTTCAGATGTAGATGATGACACTGTGTGTGATGTTGATGACAACTGTCCGTCAACATCCAACCCCAATCAGGAAGATGCTGACAGTGACGGGATCGGTGATGCCTGTGACGATTGTCTGGATGGAGATGATGACGGTGTATGTGATGATGTAGACAACTACGACGATGATGGCGATGGAGTTACAAATGAAAATGACGAATGTTTAGATTCTCCTGTTGGTGAAAGAGTTGACCCGACTAATGGATGTTCCATTGAACAGCTTGTACCGTGTGAAGGTCCAAAAGACACAACAGGGTCATGGAGAAACCATAGGAAGTACATGTTAGCTTCGAGCAAAGAACTCAGAAAATTTGTTCGACAGGGTTTAATCACAAAAGATGAAAAAGATGATATTATTAAAGAAAGAGTTGATTCTTCTTGTGGAAGATAGTCTTTTTAAGTGTGTTTTGTAACACACAAGGCAGGGCTCTTTACAATTGGGGCTCTGCCTTTTTCACATACCATGAGTAACCTTAACAAAAAACAAAGTCAACAATTCGTGATAATCATTTCAAAGTACTTTTTATTAATGTCTAATGGTAACCTTAATAAATTCCTAGCATACAAATCCTTTAAAACAAAAAAGCCCCAATTTATTCATAAAATTCTCTGGTATTTCTCTCTCAGCCTTTGAGACAATTCATTGACGACAGAAAATGCTTTTTCAACGGTTTTTTCAGCATCAGGATTAACCAGACAACAGGTTGCCGGAGAAAGCATTCCGTTTTTTATAAGCAGTTCCCGATCAATTCCCCTACTAGCTAAGCTATCCCATAATCCCTCAAGCCTTTTTGTGAGGTTCTCAACGTTTTCTTTTTCAAAGGACTCTATGTTAGTGGGGACAATTCCCCAGACAATAATGCTCCCTTTGTCCAAGAACTTCTTTATCGACGGTGCATAGGCGGTAAAGGCCTCACCATTTGTATATACATCAAGAGAAAGCACATCAAGATCAAGCTTTAATAAAAAATCCCAGTCAGGATTACCGCATAGATGGACACCTCGAGGCCTTTCAACAAGTGAAAAAAAGTTTTCCATGTCAGTACGGGCAGCCACATCGTTATATCCAGACAATGCGCTGAAAATAAACTGCAATCCAGGTTCATCAACAAACATGAAAGCATTTGGGTTTATTGTCTTCAGCCTGTTAAGCTGTACATTTATGCGACGGGCCATAAACTCCAGCATAAAAGGTCTTACTGTATCTTCAAAGATAATAGGACGTTTGTCCTGATCGACCACATTGAATCCGAAACTTATGGGGCCTTCAAGCTGACCACGTATTGCTGGACGATCGGAAAGATCCATTTCTAAAAAACGGTGATAGACGGCTGAATAAGTCTCACTTATATCAAAATATCCAGGATCATCTATATGTGCCATTGTTTCTTCAATTTCTTGTATGAATTTATCCATTGAAAAGCGGAGTGTTCTCTGATCCATATCTAAGATTATTCCGGGAAAGTGTTCTGAGGCCTGCACATACATGTCTTCATAATAGCTATAGTGAGGTAGCTGGGGCCAGTACGGAACGTCCATAGACAGGGCAAACTCAAGAGCTCTGTTAAGATCTTTGTGTGGCATGACTGCCATAGCTGTTGTTAGAAGATTTCCGGGTATTTTCATTATTTATTCTGTTTTTTACTTACGTTATATTTCATGAGTAAACTGAACTTTTACCTCACTTAAAAAAGTTTATGTTATCACGAGATATATGGGAAAAGATATATATTAGGTTGTCTTGATAGCAAAACTTACAGAAAGCTACTTGGACGATATTGTGTTTGTAAAGGTAGAAATTTTTTCCTATACTTGACCCTTCAAAAAAGCAATTTCTTAACAATTTATACTCGAGAAAAGTGAGGGCAAAAAGATTTTTAAAAACCTATAATATCTTTATAAGAGAATAAGAACGGGGAACGAAACATGGCAGAGAAAAATATTAAAGTTTCAACTGAAGATTTAAGAAATATTGCAGAAACACTTCTTTACCCTCTGATATCAAGATATGTTGAAACAAAAAAAATAAACGGGGTCATAAAAGATCCAAAGTCAGTTGAAATAATCGAAGCGCTTGATTATGATGTGAAAAACACAAAACTATTTCCCATAAGCCAGCTTGGCGCCTGCCTGAGAACTATAATTTTTGACGAAGCCGTTCTTGATTTTACCAGGGAAAACCCTGACAGCATAATTGTTAATCTCGGATGCGGGCTGGATACCCGCTTCCCAAGAGTTGATAACAGTCAAATAACCTGGTTTGACCTTGACCTGCCGGAAACAATTAAAATCAGAAAAAATTTTTTTACTGAAACGTCCCGTCACAAATTTATTGCAAAGTCAGTGCTGGATCCTTCGTGGGCAGACGAAATACCTAAGAATAAGAAATTACTTATTCTTATGGAAGGTCTGTCCTTCTACCTTACTGATGAGCAAAATAAAAAAGTAATCTCCATTATTCGTCAAAACTTTAGAGAGGTTGAGTTTTACATGGAAGCGTTTGACCCGTTCTATATAACCATGTGTTCATATATTAGAGGAAAAGACCCACTTGATAAAAAAGCCTCCGGCCTGCTTCAGTGGGGAATAAAAAGCGGTAAAGAAATGGAAACATGGGAGCAGGGCATCCATTATATTGGAGAAGAAGCCGTTGTTGATAGAGGAAGAAATCGGTTTTCCCTGTTTAACCGGATTATGTTCCTGCTTATCCCTGTGATGAGAAAGATGACAAAAATAATTCATCTGAAATTTGAATAAATGCGCATCAAGGCTGAAATTAACCGGGGAAGACTTTTAAGTGAATTTCAGGACGATTTATCAAAGATTAATACTTTAAGTGGTCATCTGCCTATCAGTGCAAACTGTAAAAAAATCAGGGATGACAAAGGTTACTGGAATCAAATTGAAGGATATATCAAGGAACATTCAGAAGTAGATTTCAGTCATAGTATTTGTCCTGAATGTGCAAAAAAATTATAACCTGACCTTTATAAAGATGAATCATAGTTAACATAACCACCAGCAACCTTAACAAAACCCAAATTCAACAGTAAGTGCCCTACTCTTAAATATGGCAAAAGTTAATAGTACCTATGGTAATGTGAAATTTTTAGTCCATTCTCCGATCTCAATTTTATATATCTGTGAGAAAGTCGTCTCATCACCATCACCGTACTCAGCTCAACCCCCATGTAAAACGTCTATCGCATTGAATACTTGTGAAGAAGCGACTTTTTTAAAAAAAGTATATCGTGACAAGTACTTGCAAGACATCATTTATTCTACGTTTGGTATCAGCATATAATACTCCTATAAAAGTTTATTTCTTTCTGTTTAGCTGTGTGTTTTGATAATGTTTATAATTACTAGTGTGTGAATTAGTGCGGGACTTTTTGTATAAAATTAGTTAAAACATGGAATATATGGAAAATCTGCTAAAATAAAGAATTGGTATATTAATAACTTATGTAAAACAAGGAGTTAGGAAGCCAGGGGTTCAGTACTGGCAGTCAAGAGGTTGACGGTTCGATCCCGGTCAGCTCCACCAAGTAAATTCAAGCACTTAGCTTTTTTTTAAGTGCTTTTTTTGTATCTAAAAAACCGCTTGGTTGCGGATATTTGCGTCAGATCGTCCAACTTATCTACCGCCTTTCTGTTTGCTCCTGGCACCAAATGACCGTAGGTGTCCACCGTTACCTTGATTGAATGGTGTCCCAACTGGTCCCGAACATACGCAAGCGACTCGCCCTGTTGGATCAAGAGCGATGCATAGGTGTGTCGCAGGGAATATACATATAATAAATATATATAATAATTTTTATTTTTTTTAAAGTAAAGGGCTTTATCCTTGACCTTTGAAAATAGTTTTGATATTTTTATATTTAATTAAACAAAAAAAATGCGTTCTTATTTATAAAAAAGCATATTTGAATGAGGGGGAGCTATGAAGAGAAAAACTTTATTTTTTGTATTGTCTTTAATGTTTGTTGCCACAAACGCATTTTCTCAAGGAACGATTTACGGAACTGTTGCTGGAGACGTCCAGGAAGGTGTTACCGTATACATCTATACTGTTACCTGCGGTGTCCAGCAGCCTTATGCAGCTTTAATAACTGATGTGCAAGGCTATTATTCAAAAGGGCATATTCCAAACGGTCGATATCTTGTTGTTCCTGATGTCAGTGGTTATTCTGTTAAGGCTTATTGGGTTAATATTCCTCAGGCAATAATTCAGCCTTATGATTTTTATATAACAACAACTGAATATACGGTTGTATGTGACCCGGCTACAAGCCTTTGCTGGCAGGACCCTCAGCGGGAGGCGTACAATTATGAGGACATCGGGGTCAGAGCGTTTGAGGCAGACCAGTAC
>JAHEEI010000016.1 GCA_024640785.1 Pseudomonadota bacterium | reverse complement strand
GCAGCTTCCAAAGGGGAGACTCATCGGGGCGCCGGTTACAAATGTTTGTGTTACCATAAACGATGGAAACTCACACGCTGTTGACTCCTCGGAAAAAGCATTTCAGGAGGCAGCGCGAGGCGCTTGGCTGGAAGCCTATGAAAAAGCAGCGCCCAGAATACTTGAGCCTATCATGCGGGTGACGGTGGAGAGCCCGGCAGAGTTTTCAGGGAACATCCTGGCAACCTTAAATCAGCGCAGGGGGATGATCATCGGTTCCCATGAAGACGGCGGTATCGCAACCGTTGAAGCTGACGTCCCGCTTGCGGATATGTTCGGATATGCAACTGTAATTCGTTCAAGCACCCAGGGAAAAGCAGAGTTTACAATGGAGTTTTCAAAATATATGCAGGTTCCTAAAAATATTTCTGAAGAATTAATCGAAAAAGCCAGAAAAAAAGCCGCCGAGAAAAAATAGCCTATTACTAAGGAGCACTTTATGAATCAACAAACATCAAAAGATAAAAACCTGCTGACCACATTAAAAAGCTCGATTTCCGGTGGTCTCGGAAGAGACAACCTCGGTGTGGTGATGGCACGGGCAGGGGTTGGAAAAACAGCACTTCTCGTGTATTTCGGGATAGATGCCTTAATTAGCGGAAAAAAAGTCCTGCATGTTGCGCTTGCCCAGAGTACCGACCATGTGCTGAGCTGGTATGACACTCTGTTTAAAAATATTTCAGGAAACTTTGAGCCAGAAAAGATAAGTGACATTCAGGCCGAGATGCCGAGGCACAGACTTATTCAGACCTTTTCAGATAAGGATCTTAATCCGCAGCGCCTTGAAAAATCAGTAAAGCTTTTTGATGAGACCATTGATTTTAAACCCGATCTTATTCTGATTGACGGTTTTAACTGGGAAAAGATGTCAAAAGTTGAAACAGCTGCTGCGATCGGTGCTTTTAAATCAACGGCTCAGAGGCTTAGCGCAGAACTGTGGATGAGTGCTTCTACTCACAGATCAACAACCAAAGGACATCCGACTAAAATAATGCCCCCCTGTGATGCCTACAAAAAACTTGTTAATACGGCAATATTTCTTGAGCCCCAGGGCAGAGATATAGGTGTCTTTGTCTTAAAGGATCATGGAACCGAAGGTTCTGTTGATACGCACATTGTGCTTGACTGCGATAGCCTTTCTCTTGCTTCAGACAGCAGGGGTTCTGCTGTAAAGCTTCCGGCTTCATCCTTTACCCTTCTATCCGGAGGGGCCAAAGGTTCTGAAGAGGCCTTTGGGGTCTGCGCTGAAAAATGGGGAGCAAAGGAGAAGAACTACTCATTTGAAGGTCATGATCCAGCAAGAAAACGCGGTATTGTTCTGCTTTCTGCTGTCGAGCTTGAACAGGGACATGTCAGCAATACATATATAAATTCATGTATGCACAGAACATATCCAAAAACACCGATCTTTCAGAAAGTGCTTCAGTCTCTCTGGCACCAGGTGAACACTTCAGGTGAGATCTTTGCAGTGGGTACGGTCATGACGGATAACACGGTTAAAGGCGGAACAGGCTGGGCTGTTGAGCTTGCACGGCACTGGGGAAAACCGGTTCATGTTTATGATCAGGAAAAAAACCAGTGGTTTTTCTGGCAGGAAGATGCCTGGAAAGAAGAAAAGCCGCCTGTAATAAAGAACACCCGCTTTACCGGAACCGGTACACGCTTTCCCACTGAAAATGCCATAAAAGCCATAAACGATCTTTTTGAAAGGTCTTTTGGTCCGGCAAAATAGTTTTCAGCTTAAATTCAAACTTAAAAAAGCGGGTTTTCACCCGTTTTTTTATACCTTTATGCACATATAAAAAAATGACCGGCAGATTACGGAGACAACCATAACCTGCCGGTCTATATTGAAACCTGCCATGACACATAAAAGATGCAAAGATTTTCTTTTGTGTATCATGCAAGGCCTATCTTTTTATATAGCATCTACTTTTATTAGTTCAAGTGGTGCTATAAAAATTAGCTAATGTTTTAACTAAAAACTTTAATTGTTTGTTATTTTCGCGTCTTCGATTATTATGTCGTATTTGTAGCCAGCTCCAAAGTCCTTATTTAACTCAAGAGTGCCTTCTACAAGAATAATATCTCCTAATTTCACGCTGTTTTTTGTGGTTACGGTAAGATCATTCGTTCCTTTAGATCCTGTGCCATCCTGAATATGAATCCAGTTTTTACCCATTATTTCAGGGCTAAATTTTACGACTTTTCCCCTGACTTTTACTTTTTTGTTTTCAAGAGAGGTTTTTTCTGCAAAAAGTTCAGCAATTGTTTTTCCTGACTCCGCCTTTTTAATGTTGCTTAGATCTGTTTCGGTCAGGGGAGCAGCGCCTGTCGCCAGGGATTCCTTAAGCTTTGAGTCCGGCGCCATAGAATCCTTTGTGCCGGATTTAATATAAGGTACAAACCAGACTACATCAAAAGTTCGGTTTAGAGTTTTGCTCTGATAGTTTTCCATGGGTGAACCAGGAGGAACAGTTACTGTTTCACCTTCTTCAACTTTAAATTCAGGAGCTGCAGCCCATATTTTTTCTGTTCCAGTATCAACCTGGACGTAGGTATACCCTGCAGTCGAAATAGTTTCTATGACCTTGCCAACAACACCTTCAGGTACAGGTTGTGTGCTTTTGGTTTCTTTAGCCACAGGTGGAGCTAAAGCCTCTTTCTGTGCTGATTGATTGTTGCTGTTGCTACAGGAGGGTAGGAGCAGTAAGCTGCAAAAAAGGATTGCTGAATAATTGATATAAGATTTCATTTTTTTTCCTTTGTTTATTATGAATATTAGTGATTCGTTTTGTTCGTAGAATTATAATTGTATTATGTCTGTAAATCAATAAATTTTATTGACTGTGTGTAAGTTTATTGTTAGTGGGCAGCAATTTAAAAATTATAAATACGTTGGTAATAATGGAAAATTTTCAAAATAATTACGTTTTATATGTTATTGGTTGAATTTTTCTGCTTATATATAAGTGATAAATATTCCTAGGGCTCTTCTTTAGAAAGCTGGGTGCTTTTTGGGGCACTGAACTGTTCGATAAACGATTTCAGTTAGAATACGATTGTTTCATCCTTGTGGGCATCCGATGCTGTCTGTGAATTAGTAAAATTTTTTAGGAGTCTGTTTCAATCTGGTTAAGTTTACGTAATGGCATATAATTTAACTGCTGTTAAGATATAGTTGATATTTTATCAAATAATTGATTTTATGTTTGTATCGGAAGCTTTACTGGATATTTTTATACAGAGGGTATGAAGATAATTGCATAGTGCTAAAAATGCGTAAATAAATGAAAATTTTATGGGAAAGGATGAAGGCATGAAAAAGCGTTTTATTCTGAGGGTGATCCTGACTGTTTTTATGTTTAGTATCTGGAGTTGCAAAGAGACTCCGACTGAAACGGAGACTCAGGAAGGGTCGAAACCTGTGACTTCGGCCCATGAGGATTCTGAGAAGCAGCATCAGTACCCTGATGCCCTTCAAAAAAAGCCTGAGAGCCTTGAAGAATTCGTCAAGCTCGGGAATACCCATATGGATAGTGGAAGATACGATGATGCCATTAAATACTATACAAAAGCACTTGATCTCCGTCCTGAAAACGTGGATGTCCGCACAGACATGGGTACCTGCTACAGGAGAATCGGCAGGCCTGATCGTGCGGTAGAGGAATACAAAAAAAGTCTGACCTTTCAGCCTGACCATACAAATACTCTGGCAAACCTGGGAATTGTTCTGGCATATGATATCAATGATATTGAAGGTGCTGTGCAAACATGGGAAAAATATCTCCAGTCAGCTTCTCCCGGCAGGAGAACAGATATGATTTTCTCAAAATTACAGGAGTTAAAGTCATTGCAGGCCACAAAAAAAACACCTTAAAATATATTTAAAAATTTAAGTTTCCCAGCCTTTTTTCGAAATATATATTTATATATTATATACGGATTTTAAATATTATTTTGCAGGTTTTAGATTGTTAAAAAATTTATAGGACAGGCTTTTGCTTATAAAACTAAAAAATGTCTTCGGCTCAATATTTTTTAAGAATTTTATAAGTATAAAGCCTATAAAAACTATCAAAAAAAGTGATACAATATTTATTTTTTACTTGACACGTTTCAAGATTTATGATATTTTTATATCAAAATTAATAATTAACGTATAAGATAAAAAAATCTTGCTAATAGTAAAATTTTACCCGAACTGAAAGGGAAAAAAATGAAAAAAGGTTTAATTTTTTTAATCGCACTGTCTGCAGGACTTCTTATTGCAGGACAGGCAACAGCTCAATCCGGCATTGCGGGTTCGGGCCATGATATGCGCGGCCTACTTGGAATAAATGAGATTTGCGTACCCTGTCATACGCCCCATAATGCTGTTGAAAACGCTAACTATCCTTTGTGGAACCGGACTGAATATGTAAGCGGTATATTCCCAGGGTCAGGTCCCGCATCTCAGGTGTGCCTGAGCTGTCATGACGGCACAGTTGCCGTTGACAGTTATGGGGGGAATATAGGCTCCACATTTCTCACTGGCGATGCATTGATTGACTCAACGGGTGAGCATCACCCTATCGGGACGAATGCTGTATATACACCAGGTCCAGAATATAATAATATTACGGATGATACCTCTCCGGTAAAGACCTTTAACAGTCAAGTCGAGTGTTCGTCGTGCCACAATGCGCACAACATGGAATTTGGAAATTTCCTTGCTGAGACTATGGTCGGTAGTCAGTTGTGCTTAACCTGCCACAACTTGTAAGGTTTTTTAAACTTTATAAACCCCCCACCGGAATAGTCCTTGGGGGGTTTTTTTGTGTGTATCTTTGGCGCTTTCACCTGATCTGCAAAGGGTTCATTGTACTGGACATAGCTCTAAAGATTATAATAATTCTTTATTTTAATGTATGTTTTTTAGTTGAGGGGCTTTTTTTCGAAGATATATTGCCGGTTAAGAGGGAAAGCTCAGTCTCTGAACAGGCACTTATTTTAAGTGGGAAATATGAAAAATGATTTTTTAGAAAAACACCGGAAGCGGTTGACAATGTTTATGGCTTTATTGCTGTTTTCTAGCTGTTGGGGCTGTGCAGCCATAAAGGCACCGAAAAATCAGGGAACCGAAGCATCGGGTCCAGAATATGTTTTTTTCCCGCCTTTGCCTGAGGAGCCCCGCATTCAATTTTTGACGGGCTTTAGTAATTACAATGATTTTGCCCTGCCTGAAAAATGGTCGTTTAAGGATTTTGTCATTGGCAAAGAGGATTTGGGAAAACGCAGGGTGGAGAAACCTTACGGGGTTGCCATCAGGGACGGCATTATCTATGTATGTGATACTAAGAAAAATGTTATCAATGTCCTTGATATTGCCGAGGGCGGTTTTCGGAACATCCGTTCGGAAAAGAAACGTAAAATAGTAAAACCCATCAATATTGCGGTTTCTGAAAATGGCTTCAAATATATTGCCGATACGATGCTGGGTGAAGTTATCGTGCTGGACCGTGATGACAATCTTGTGGCAACACTCAAAAGCGAGGATGTTAAAAAACCTACGGGCGTTGCAGTGTACAAGGATAAAATCTTTGTCGTGTGTATTAAAAACTGCCTGGTCGCAGTTTTTGAGAAGGGGAGCTGGAAACAGCTGTATACCTTCGGGAAAAAAGGAAAGAAGCCGGGAGAGTTTTATCTGCCTTCTAACCTGACTGTTGATGGGAACGGAAATATCTATGTTTCGGAAACCGGCGGTTACCGGATCCAGAAACTGACAGCGGGCGGAACCCCTCTGAAAATATTTGGGCAGGGTTTGGGTGATTCGCCCGGTGAGTTTGCCCGGCTGCGGGGGGTGGCTGTTGACCGTGAAGGAAGGGTCTACTGTGCTGATGCCATGAACAATGTGGTTCAGCTTTTTGATCAGGAGAACAGGCTGCTGCTCTTTTTTGGTGAGGCGGGTGAAACACCCGGCTGTCTCACGCTTCCGGCACAGGTTATTGTTGATTATGATAATGTTGCTCTTTTTGAAAAATATGCATCTCCCGGTTTTAAGGTCGAGTACCTTGTTATCGTTACCAGTCAGTTCGGTGCACGGATGGTCAATGTGTATGGGTTTGGCCGAAGAACAATCGGGGTTGAAAGTGATATGGACGAATAATGGAATCAACTGCGGATGTAATTGAACCCTGTGTGCCGCACGTGTTTATCCGTGCGGCTTTTTTGTAAAACAATAAGGAGTCTTTGAAGCGTGTTCACTGGCAAGCGGTTTACAACAGTCCTGGTTATTTTCGCAATGATGCCGGCATTATGTGTGTCCTGCGACCGGAATGTTCGCTATCGGGCACTCAGTATTGTTTTTGACGGTGTTCCGAATCCTGACATAGCAACGCTTGATGATAATATGACGGCAGCCGCTGATACTCAAAAAACAGTTCTCTCTGTGTTTTATTCGCACCCGTCAGGTCGGGGTGAAGGCAATAAGTGTATTATCTGTCACGGGGGTATTAATAAAATGATACAGCCCTCGGTTGACATTTGTCTTATCTGTCATACGGATATCAACAAGGCCGATGCCTTTATCCACGGACCGGCAGTTATAGACTGTACGGCCTGTCATGACGTGCATAAAAGTACGCAAAAGACTCTTGTCAAAGAGGCTGATCCTTTACTCTGCTTGAATTGCCATTATATACAGAACCGGAAGCGGATGTACGCGCCTGATGGTCATCGGACCTTACAGGAAGACGCATTGGTCTGTCTTCCCTGCCATGATCCCCACGGTGGAAAGGACCGGTTTTTTATAAAACCCGATGACCCTCTAACAGCAGTCGGAAAAGATACGGGTCTGGAGGCACAGTAAAACCGTAAAATAACCGGCTGCTGACTCAGGTGTTTTGAAGTTTATAAGCTGGGCAGTTTTTCCTTTGAAAAAAAGCCAGTTAATCATCACATGAAAATGATATGCACAAGGCGCTTTTAAGATCGGCACTAAAAATATCTGTATGGCCCATAATTTTGATAGCAGGCTTATGTTTTTTGCCTGTCGGGAGAGGCCATGCCCAGGGCCGGGCTTCAGAGAATTTTGATCCGTCATATCAGACGAGACCTTTTTTGCTGCAGGAACTTAACGGTGCTCTTGATTTTGGGGCATTCTTAAGGGATGAGAATGAGAGTTATCAGACGACGACCAGTGACCGGGACCAGAAACAGATACGTTTTGAAGAGAGGCTGAACCTCTATGGCAAGGCATCCGTGTACCATCCTAATTTTCTGGAAATCGATTTTGATACTACGCTGGGACCATCTCAGACGCGTTATAGCGGAGATATTAGCAAGAGTGAAAATGAAGCTATGAACGAGTACGACATCAGCGCTTCCCTGCTGAAAGAAAAACCGCTGAGCGCCAGGCTTTTTACTGCACAGCAGCAATATGAGGTTGACCGTGAGTTCCTGGAGTTGCTTGATGTGCAGGTACAAACTTACGGGGGTGAGGTGCGTTACCTGGCTGAGGGGTATCATTTGAACTTTCGTATGCAGAGTATTGATACGGAAGAGGATTCGCCCGATTATTTTAGAAAACGGTCAGAAGATGCCGCTGAGTTTAGGTTTGCAACTCTCGGGGATAGCCTTATTGACACTGATTTCAGATATACCCGTAGGATGACAACTGATGATTTAACTATTTCTACGGATCTGGATTATGACGATCTGATCCTGACCAATACCCTGGAATATGGGAATATCATCGGCAGATCTTTTATTTCATATTACCAGGTAACAGGCGATTATGAGAGTGATACTTTCTTTATTATGGAAAATGTTGATGTTACGCACTCTGATACGCTGCAGACATTTTATAATTATAATTTTAGCCAGTATGATACCGGCGGGGGTGATTTTACTTCTAAGATAAATTATGGGGAACTGGGGCTGCGCCACCAGCTTTATGAAAGCCTCCGAACAAGGCTTTCTGCTGAAGTCAGCCATACTGATGATGATAGCTACAGGGAACTTTACTATCAACCGAACCTTTCCCTGGCATACACAAAGAAGGTTCCGTTCGGACGTTTTTCCGCAGTTTATGATTCTTTCTGGCGGAAAACAGAGTCTGAGAGCAAAAGCAGTGCTACAGGGGCAGATATCCGGCGCGTTTTTTCGGAGCCTCATGTTTTGCAAAGCTCAAGTTGGACGTCCCTGGACAATATAAATGTTGACAATGGAACCGTTGTGGTTTGGGATGAAGGTCGTACCACCATTTATGATGTAGGTATTGATTACGAGCTGAGACAAAACGGAATCCGTACGGAAATACGCAGTTTAAATACTCCACGTCTTCCTGATAATAGTAACGTGCTGGTTGATTATTCATATCTCGGATCTCCTGACCTTGATTATGATACGGTGGGTCAATTGATAGACCTTCGGTATGACTTGACAGAGTTTGTTTCACTATTTTATAATCACACTTCCGTTAAGCAGAAAAATATCGAGGGAGAGACTTCGAGCTTTATAGCGGGTTCGCTTACGGATACAAAGAGACAGTCATACGGAGCTGAACTTCGCTGGAAGTGGTTTGATTTTTTCACTGAGTGGGAAAAGGATTCTTCTGACGTTACTCCCTATAAAGCATGGCGGCTCAGAGGTGATTTCAGCATCAGTCCGACTCGGGCTTCCAGCCTGACCTTAAGCGCTAACCGTTCAACAATACGTTATCAGGATGAACGGGGAACCGAAGAGTTTACCAGCACACGTGTTTCGTTTGATACAGCAATTGCAAGGAATATAAATGCAGCGGTCAATATAGAGTTTGTGAAAGATGACGGCTTTTATTATGACGAGGAACTGTGGAAATACAGTTTTGATCTGAACAGCAGGTTCAGACTTCTTGATTTTGAGGTTAAGGGAGTCTATGTTGACAGACAGGAAACTTATCAGGACAGGGAAGTACTGCGTTTGGAGTTCAGGGTCATCCGCCACTTTTCAATTTTGTAGCAAGCATATTTAAACCGGCTGTAATTTACACCGGAAGCAGGTCAAACAGGAAGGCTTTGAGTGCTATGAAAACAGAAACAGAGGATAAGCCCTTACAAAAAATAAGGGCTTTAAAACGGCGCATCACGAATCCCCCCGTTTTTTTACTGGCGGTGCTTTTTTTCGTGTTCTTCGGCTGCCAGATGCGCGGGCAGGTTAAAGAAGATGCGGTAGGGGAAGTCTCTGTGCCACTGATGTGGCCGCTGCCCCCTGAACAGCCACGCATTGGATATCTGTACGATATCAGCGGGCCGGCTGATCTTGGCTGGTCGCCGTCTTTTCTTGAAAAAACAGTTGCGTTTTTTGCCGGACAGCATAAAAACCGTATGATGGTCCGGCCCTACGGGATCATCATCACTCCGGATGAGGTTTTGGCTGTAGCGGATCCCGGCGCCCGATTGGTACACAGGTTCTATCTTAAGGAGAAGAAATATAAGAAGATAACCGAATTTAGAAAGCAGGAGCTTGTTTCGCCGATCGGTGTGGCCCTTGATGCCCGTGGAAGGCTTTATGTTTCTGACTCTGCGCTAAAACGGGTATTTGTGTATGATCGTAAAGGAACAGCCCTGCGGGAAATCGGAAGCGATGCGCTTCTGCAGCGGCCCACGGGTATTGCTGTTGATCCATCGTCAGGGTGTCTGTATGTGGTTGATAGCCTGGCCCATGCAATTAAGGTGTTTGACCGTGACGGGAGCTTTCTTTTCAGTATAGGTAAGCGCGGAAATGGAGCGGGAGCGTTTAACTATCCTACAGCGATTACTTTGGATAAAGAGGGAAACCTCTATATTAATGATTCGCTGAATTTCAGAGTTCAGATTTTTAAGCCCGATGGTAGGTTTTTGAGGCTGTTTGGGAAACATGGTGACGGAACTGGAGAATTGTCAAACCCCAAGGGGGTGGCCCTTGACAGTGAAGGGCACATCTATGTTACTGATGCAATCTTTGACAGGGTGCAGGTATTCAATACTGCGGGAGAGCTTTTGCTGGTTTTCGGTGAGGCGGGGCAGGCCGCCGGACAGTTCTGGATACCGACAGCTCTTTATATTGACGGTACAGACCGTATTTTTATTGCAGACTCGTATAATAAGCGGGTACAGGTTTTTAAATTTCTAGGCGGGGAAGGGTTATGAAAAGAGCCGGTTGCTTCGCAGTAATGCTGCTGATTATCACTGTGCTTTTTAACGAGAAGGCTTTTGGACAGCGCGGTAAAAGCATTATTCAGACGATGCATAACCTTTCCGTTTCAGGGTCAGGGAGAGCAAAGGCTTTCAATGAACAGGAAATATGTGTGTTCTGCCATACTCCTCATATGACCGGAGGGGCTCAGACGCAGGGCTGGTCACGGCGGGGAAGGGTAAACTATATCACGTATAAGAGTTCAACCCTGAAGGCTGCGGTGGGACAGCCCAATGGTACTTCACGGCTCTGTCTTGCCTGTCATGACGGGACAGTTGCTATGGGTATGGTTAGCGGTAAAAGTTCAAAACGCTCCTTTTCGGGATTAAGCCAAAAAATGCCGGTCGGCAGGGCTAATCTGGGATATGACCTTTCGGATGATCATCCGGTGTCATTTGTTTTTGATGGTGCCCTTGCAGCGCGGAATGGTCAGCTTGAGCATCCGTCTTCACTGGTTGGCCCGGTTGCGCTTGATGAGGCCGGCCGTCTGCAGTGTACCAGCTGTCATTCTCCTCATAATAACCAGTTTGGAAATTTTCTGACCATGGACAACGTCTTTTCAGGCCTCTGTACTACTTGTCACCGTATAGAGGATTGGCCGATGACGGTTCACCGTCAATCTAGTTCAACCTGGAACGGTGTCCTGCCTGATCCCTGGCCTAATACCGAGTATACGACTGTTGCTGCCAATGCCTGTCAGAATTGTCACCAGGCACATGCGGCGGGGGGAAAAGAATGGCTTTTGCGAGATGAACTCGAAGAAGAAAACTGCTATGACTGTCATAATGGAAATGTTGCCCGTAAAAATATAGAACGGGAATTTAAAAAACCCTCCAGACATCCAGTAATGTATTTTGCTAACGTACATAATCCGGATGAGGACCCGCTCTGGGCAAGACGGCATGTAGAATGCTCTGACTGTCATAATCCTCATGCTGCAAATGCATCACCGGCGCGGGTGCCTGCAGCGCCGGGCAGCCTTGCCGCCGTCTCCGGTGTGTCTTCCGCGGGCATGCCCATTAAACCCATTAGTTTTGAGTATGAGCTGTGCTATCGGTGTCATGCTGACAATCCCGGCAGGGAACCGCCCGTGGTGACGCGTCAGGTTTTTGAAAAGAACCTCAGGCTGAAATTTCGGCCGTCAAACGCATCATATCATCCGGTTGAAAATATCGGCAGGAACAGGGCTGTGCCGAGTCTTCTGCTTCCGATGACGCCATCGAGCCGAATCTACTGTACGGACTGCCATAACAGTGACTCCCACTCAAGTGCAGGCGGTTCTGCACCAAACGGGCCGCACGGATCTCTATGGAGCCCTATTTTAGAACGCCGGCTGGTAACCGCTGACTTGACTTCTGAAAGTCCCGGTGCATATGCTCTGTGCTACAAGTGTCATGACCGCAATTCAATTCTTGCGGATCAAAGTTTTTCTGAACACCGCAGGCATATTGTGACCGAAAATACGCCGTGTACTGCCTGCCATGATTCTCACGGGGTTAAAGATACAGCTCATCTGATCAATTTTGACACGACAATTGTCGCTTCAAATCAAAACGGCCTGCTGGGGTTTGAAGATAACGGCATGCTTGCTGGTACCTGCTCTCTTAAATGCCATAATGTGGACCATGACCGGCGGTCATATCCGGCCGGGACTGCATCGGAGCTACTCCAGGGAGGGCAGACTAACCGGATCAGGAGGTTTAGATGAACTGCCGCGCTCAGGAGCCTTTTTTTCTAATAAAGCTGATGTCACTTGACCCGTGTCACAGCAAAGGAGATGGTGGTACCTTGTGAAACGAAGAATATTTTTTGAACAAATATTTCCGCTGCTGTTTTTTATATTGCTTTGTTATCCAGGCACTTCCGGTGCCTTTCAGAAAAAGGGCGGAAGCCTAAAAGATCCGGTTCAGATGGTATTGGTGCCGGGAGGCCAATATATGATGGGTGCAGAAGAAGGTTATCCGGATGAGCTGCCGAAGCATGAGGTGCGGTTAGATGCTTTTTATATGGATATCCATGAAGTAACGGTCGGTCAGTATCAGAAATATCTTAAAGAAACCGGAATGCCGGAGCCTGATTTCTGGTTTCCCGATATTGGACGTCTGGATGAGCCGGTTGCAGGTATTTGCTGGGAAGAAGCAGTTGCTTATGCGTCATGGGCGGGGAAGCGGCTTCCTACCGAGGCTGAGTGGGAATGTGCAGCGCGCGGCGGGGCTGCCGGGTGGAAATTTCCGTGGGGGAATGAACCTGATCCCGACTATGCAAATTTGGATTCATTTGGTATTATGTCTGTTGCGAGTCTTAAACCAAACGGATACGGGCTCTATGATATGATCGGTAATGTGTGGGAATGGTGTTCGGACTGGTATGATCGTGACTACTACAAAAAAGGACCGAAAATTAATCCCCAGGGGCCTTCCGAGGGAAAATATAAGATTTTACGAGGATGGTCTTGGAATAACAGAAAAAGACTTGCAACAATAACAAGGCGGCATAAGCTACCTCCCGGCGACAAGAGCTATTTTGTTGGTTTCAGATGTGTTGAATCAGCAGGACAGAAGGAATAGAATAAAAATTGGAGAATAAACTATGTATAACAAAGGGTGTATGAGGAGGCAGCGGACGTTCAGAGGTGTCCTGTCTGTTATTTTACTTATTATTATTATGGTGTGCATCCTGCCGGTCGGTGCCGGAGCTGTTGATGAAGAAAACTGCCTTTTTTGTCATAAGTACCGTGGACTTAGTTACATTAATAAGGAGGAAGATTTTAGGCTTCTGTACGTGACCGAGGACTTATATCTGAACAGCCCTCACGGCAGCCTGAAATGTTCTGACTGTCATGAGGAGATTGTTAAATTTCCCCATGTGGAAACACCGAAAGTCGATTGTCTAAAAGTATGTCATATGGATGATCCCTCATCGGGTTTGCCTTTCTCCCACCAGAAAGTTGGTGAAAATCTGGTCCAGAGTGTGCACGGCCGGTTTGACGACGAGGGAAAGCCGAAACAATATCAGGAAGATTATCCCGACTGTAAGACCTGCCATATGGACCCGCTCTACCGGCCGCTTTCATTTTTGAAAGAGACAATGCCCGGCCTTGAAGAAAAGACAATCGCCCGCTGTGCAATCTGTCATGAGGGAAAAGCGTTTATGGCGAAGTTTTTTAATCATTTCACTTCCAGGATGCAAAAGCTCCGAAAGCCCATGGAGGTTGTTGAAATGTGCGGTTCATGCCATGGTGACGCGGATATGATGGAACGTCACGGTCTGCCGAACCTGCTTAAGTCATACATGGAAACATTTCACGGCAAAGCGCTGGTTTTTGGTGATGAGAAGGCTGCCGATTGTACGGACTGCCATGTGTCGCCAGGAGAGTCGATCCATTCCATCCACTCAATGCACGATCCCAAATCAGCCTCCCATAAAGACAATATCTATAAAACATGTTCCAATATAGACTGTCATCCGAAAGCAAAAATGAGCCTTGCGGGATATAAGGCACACGTGATGCTAACGATGAAAAGAAACCCGGTCGAGTTTATCGTATGCAGTTTTTTTGTTTGTCTGACGATCGGAAGTTTTGTTCCATTAATGATTTTCACGGTTCTTGACATGTTAAGAAATGTTTTTCCAAACTATGTCCTTTTTAGAAAGAGGTCAAAAAAACAAGATGAAACATACTAAGATAATTGAAAAAGACGGCCAGCTCTATTTTGAGCGCCTTACACTGAATGAGAGAATACAGCATCTTGTTATGTTCGTTTCTTTTACCATGCTGGCTATTACAGGGCTGCCATTGAAATTTCATCACACTCACATCGGAGAGGTTCTGTATTCCCTTGTCGGCGGCATTACCTATGCCCCGCTAATTCACCGCATCAGTGCAGTGGTTATAACCATTGTTTTTGTTTATCACGCTTTTTATGTGGTTTTTTGTACCTGGAAACACTATCTTCTGCCCCTCAAACGTGAAGGGAAACTGACGCTGATAAATACTTTGATGGCGTTGGCCGGTTTGCCCATGGTTCCAAACCTGACAGATCTGAAGGAACTTATTGCGACGATGAAATATTTCTTTTTTCTCACTAATGAGCGGCCCTCACTGGTGGCCCATGGTCTTAAGGAAAAATTCGGGTATCTGGCTGTTTTCTGGGGAATGCCGGTTATCGGAATGTCCGGATATTTTCTGTGGGGCGAGTCGTTTTTTACCCAGTATTTCTCCGGGAATGTTCTGAACTTTGCTTATATCGCCCACAGTGATGAAGCTTTTTTGGCAAGTATTGTTATTTTTATATGGCATATCTATAATGTTCACCTGACTCCGGCGGTATTTCCCATGGGGAAAGCATGGCTGAATGGGTATATGGGTGAACAGGAGATAATCCAGTATCATTATGAAGACTATCTTGCGGCCATGCAGGAATCCGGACTGGAACACAGGATCAAGCCGCTCACTCAAAGCTTTGTGTATGAAGGGGGTATTATTAAAAAAAGTTTTATGAAGGGGTTTATGGTAGTCATGGCGCTTTCAGTTGTGGTATCATCCTATTACATCTGTAAGGTTATCTATGAATCTGTTTATGTTTTCGGGTACCAGATCGTTACCACTGAGAGAGTGGTTGTGGACAAACCGCTTGTACAGCGTGACTTTCTAGCAGAGGTCCGCGTTGAGAAAGATAATAGTTCAGAACTGCATCGCGGATACCGCTTTCTGAAGGAGAAGCAGGTGAAGGATCATTACCATCGTATCGAAATGGAGGTCGTCCCTGATAAAATATCGCACTGTATACAGTGCCATGGAGATCTTCCCCATGCGAAGTCAGCAGATGTGCGTGCTTTCCTGAATATGCACAATCTGTATTTTGCCTGTCAGACCTGCCATATCAGACCTCAGGAGGGAAAGCGTAATCTTGCCTATTACTGGTATGACCGGACAACAGGTGAGGTGGTTGAGAAACCCGAGCTTGGAAACACATCGATTGATGAGCTTAACCTTAAACTGACCCCCTGTGAATCGTGCGGCACTGAGCCGGAAAAAAATAAGATTGAAAAAGAAAGGGCTGCGGTCGAACGGTTTATGGAAGAGCTGCAAACGGATCAGACGCCAATCGATAAAAAGAAAGAGATTGTAAAATTTTTTCATCGTAACGTTTCCAAGGAGCCGGTCAACTGTTCTGAATGTCATAACAAAGAAAGATCTTTTCTCCCGCTTCGTCAAGCTGGTTATTCCAAGGATAGGGCCTCGAATGTGTCAAATGATCAGATAAGCAAGATGATTAAAGAATATGATATGTTTTATAAACCAGAATTTCTTGAACCGGGAATATAAAATGATGCCTATGAAGATGATTTCGGCTTTAAAGATTGTTTTACTTACGGTGTTGTGTCTGTCCGGTATAAGCTGGGTTTCCGGACAGTATTGTTACAGTGCAGAGTCCGTTCCGACCATTGAGACAGAGCATCTGTTTGATCTGGATGCGGACTTTTTGTACCCGTGTGATGTTACGGTCAATCCCGATGGGCGGATCTATGTCGTTGACGGTATCAGTAATTCGGTAATGATTTTTGATAAAAACGGGAAATACAGGACATCGTTTGGGTCAAAGGGCAGCGAGAACGGCAGATTTTTAAATCCCCTGGGGATTACCTCCGATGTGTCCGGCCAGATTTATGTGGCTGACGCAGGGAATCACCGCGTTCAGATTTTTGATGCTGACGGCCGCTTTCTCAGGCAGGTGCGGCTCACGGCCGGTGATAAAGAGAGGATTCCGGATCCTGCTGATGTGGCGGTTGATGAAACCCGGGATTTATTATATGTCACAGATAATGACAACCATAAGATTCGTGTCTATTCTAAAAAAACACTGCAGCTGATGGACCAGTGGGGGAAGAGGGGTGAAAACCCCGGCGAGTTCCAGTTTCCTTTTTTAGCGGCCACAGATAAAGAAGGGAACCTGTATGTTGTTGATGTCCTAAATACCCGGGTTCAGGTATTGAACAGTGATGGCAGGGCCATGGCATTTGTCGGCAAGTGGGGCGTTGATCGAGGACAGATGTATCGGCCAAAAGGTGTTGCAATTGATGCGAAGGACAGAATTTATGTGAGTGACAGCTACCTCGGGGTAATACAGGTCTTTAATAGGAACAAAAAATTTCAGGGTGTCGTGGGCGATATCTCCGGTTTTATGGCTAAGTTCAAGTCGCCGACAGGGATCTATGTTGATGGGAATATGCGCCTTTATGTTGTTGAGATGCTGGCACACAAGGTGTCGGTCTATAAAATAATACAGTGATATATTTATATTATGAAAACAGTTCAAAGGATCATAAAGTTTTTCATCGGGGGCAAAGGGTTTGTTGGGTTGGCTGTCGGGACGTGCCTGCTTATGCTCCCGGAAATTTCATCTGCTGACATGGTGCATGCCAGCAAGCCGGACACTGCAAAAAAATGCGCGATCTGCCATTATCAATGGGTGTACGCTTTTTATATTGAACAAAGAGACGGCGAGCTGGTTCAGCAGCCGGAGAAAAAAGAAGTTGCTAATGAAGAGATGTGCTTTTCGTGCCATGACGGGTCAGTTGCCGATTCTCGGGCCTCTGCGTTTCATGGTGCCGGTCACCGGGCAGGGGCTGTTCCGTCAAAACGAATAACGATACCGGAAGAATTTCCGCTGGATGGGGAAGGCAGAATCCAGTGTGCAACATGCCACACCCCACATGCCCTTTCAAGCGAATTAGAAGAGGAGTTTACAGGAGAGGTTTTTTTACGTGCTGAAAATAAAAATTCCAGTTTTTGTAAGCTTTGTCATTCGGATAAAAGCGGCGGGCCGGAAAAGAAAAATCATCCAGTTGATGTAAGTGCACAGCAAAAACCGTATGCTATTCTTAACAGCGGAGGAAAGTTCGGCAGAGAGATGAAGAACCAGGTTGTTTGTGAAACCTGTCATGTCGCCCATGGGGGTGTTGACGGTAAGTTCCTGGTGCTGTCAGTTGATAATAGGGAGGAATCTTTATTATGTGTTAATTGCCACGGAACAAACCCGGTTGCCCAAAAATCAGGAGGAAACGGTTCCGCACCGGGGAGTCATCCGGTAAATGTGCCGTCCGAGCATACTACCTTTCCTCCCCAGTGGTCGAATGGTGAAGCATTGGCTGTGGGAACAAAAGGGGAGATTGTCTGTATAACCTGTCATAGTCCGCATAACGCGGTGAGCCAAAAAAATCTTCTTGTCGAAAAAAATCATAAAGATTCTTTGTGTCTTAAGTGTCATCTTGAAAACAGTCAGATTGCCGGAAGTTCGCATGATGTGCGTAAATTTGCGCCGGACGAAAAAAACATTCAGGGGGACCGTGCTTTAGATCTTGGCCCCTGTTCTTCTTGTCATCTTGTGCACAGGGGGTCAGGCAGGCTGATGTGGGCGCGTAAAAAAGCTATTGAGGGTGAAACAGGCGAGTACTGTTTTAGTTGTCATTCTTCAAGCGGGCTGGCAAAAAAAGTGCTGCCAAAAGATTTTTCACATCCCATGGATGTTAGCTTTCAATCCGGGGAATTTTACCGATCCAAGATGAAGATCGGCTGTGCCACCTGTCACGACCTCCATACCGCGTCCCTAGCATATGATGATCCCGTTCAAAAAGGGAAAAAGCACAGCATGTTTTTACGGATGTCAGATAAAGGCGCTTCGGGTATATGTATTACCTGTCATCCCCGGCAGGGCCTTGTTGAGGGCACGGATCATGATCTGCGTATTACCGCACCCAACACGCTTAATTCATCAGGGAAAATACCGGAGCAGGCTGGCCTGTGCAGCCCATGCCACCTTGCACATAATGCGCAATCACAGAGATTCCTCTGGGCAGCGCCGCTCGGGCCGAATGTGCTGCCGTGGTGGAACCAGTCCTATGCGGTTGAGAATCAGAATATGATAAAGCTGTGTACAGGTTGTCATTCCGCCGGTGGACCAGGTCAACAGCATGTTCCGAAGTTCGGACTTCATCCCAAAGATGACGGGCAGGTTGTGACTTCCAGCGCATATTATGATCTTGTTGAGTTTGAGTATCCGTTCTATACAATATCAGGTGATGTGTCTACGGATGGGGATATTGTCTGTTCGACCTGTCATAATCCTCATCAGTGGGATCCGCACCGCAAGATAAAAGGTGCGGGGGCAGATATAGAAGGGAATGCGACAAACAGTTTTTTGCGGCTCAATCTTCCTTCGGAATTATGTGCGTACTGCCATGCAAAGGACGGGCTTATTAAGTTTAAATACTTTCACAGCAAGTTCAGTAGAGCAGAGAAATAAGATGATGTTCAAAACCGAAAAACTAATTTATTATTTTTGCGGTGAGAAACGATAGGTCCTTTTAAACAGATGACACGCTTTTTCCCGGTGTGTTCTTCGGTATCCCTGTTTAGATAAATAATAAAATGCGTTATTGTAAAAAAAATATAAAAGTCTTTGTCCTTGGCAGGCTGTTGCATGTTTTTTTTCTCGCCGCGCTTGCGCTGCTGATGTTCAATTCCTGGGCAATGAAAGAGGGATTGTGCGCTCAGGAAGAGTCTCTTGCAGATATGATTAACCCGCACTGGAGCAGCAAGCACTGTAATGAATGTCATGAAGATGCTCAGCCTTCTGACAAAAGCCATGTATTGCGGTTTAATGATGACCCTGTACAGCTCTGCGACAGATGCCATAAATCAGAATTTGCCCGTGCGGACCTGCATCCTGTAGGTGTTAAGCTTTCTGAAAAGATGACTGAACAATATCCTGAAAAATGGCCGTTATTAAACGGAAAAATAAGCTGTCTGACCTGTCACGACTCGCTGCTTCAGATGGAAGAGAATGCAGCTGTTCAGAAAACGAATAAATATTTTATACGGGGTGCTCCTTATGAGTCACTGATTGATTTTTGTTTTTTCTGTCATTTTGAAGAGGATTACAGGAATACGGATCCGCATAAGCAACTTGATAAAGAGGGAAAAATTATTGAAAACCAGTGTCTCTTTTGCCACCAGTCTCTTCCTGATTCGGATATGGTTGAAAATATTGGAAGTGTCTCATTCAAGGATGAGCTTGCCCTTAATTGTATTACCTGCCATAAAGAGCTCAACCATGATCATCCGGGTCGGGCAGACCACCTTCTCCCGTTGTCCGAATCTATGAAAGCGCTGTTGCAGGCCGAATCCACACGGCGCAGCATAGAACTTCCGCTTGACAATGAAACGATTTTTTGCGGAACGTGTCATAACCCCCATGAGAAAGGTGTGATACATAGAAAAGCTGTTTCGACCGGCGCCGGGGAAAAAGATTTTCTCCGGATGAAGGACTATGACCTTTGCCTGATGTGTCATCCTGACGAGCGTTTTGAAAAAGTTCAGCCGCAGCCGGTAGAAATAACGGAGGTTATAAATCCGCACTGGACGGGAGAACATTGTCAAGAATGTCACCTCGAAGCCGAACCGAAGGGGAAAAATCCCGATTTAAGGTTTAAGGGAGATTCGGTAGAGTTGTGCAACCGGTGTCACATGGCAGGGCTGGCCAAAACAGAGTCTCATTCGGTGGGGATAGTTCCAGATGGGATTATGCGTGAAAAGATTCCGGAAGGATGGCCGCTTAAAAATGATATGGTAACCTGCCTTACCTGTCATAACGTGATTCCCCAAATGTATGATAATATGATGCTGAAAATGGATAACCCTTATTTTATCCGGGGTGCCCCCTACTCAGAGATGACAGATTTCTGTTTTTCCTGTCACAGCGGCAAAGAATATCAGCAGCATAGTCCACATAACCAGCTTAATGCTCAGGGAGAAATCATTGAGGAGCGCTGCCTTTTCTGTCATCGGACTTTTCCAGAGCAGAAACCTACGGATACAATAGAAAACGTTACTTTTAAAGGGGACCTTTCTCTTTATTGCCTCGGTTGTCATGCTCGTCAAAAAAAACTCCATCCTGCCCGGGCTGATCACATGGTCAAGATAAAGGACTCAATGAAAAAAAGTCTTGCCGCATTGCTTGAAGAGAGGGGGGTTGCGCTTCCTCTGAACAATGACACGATTATTTGTGCCACGTGTCATAATCCCCATGAAAAAGGCGTAGTTAAACGCGAAGCGGCACAGTACGGATCAGGCGATAGATATTTTATGAGACTTGATAAGAATTATGATCTCTGTGTAAGCTGCCATTCGGATAAATCTTTAGAGCAATTGTCCGGTGAACAGAAAATAGCAGGGCAAGGGCAGCCGGTTACCGGTATAAAGCATCTTTCATACCATAAAGCGTGGAATGAAAAAAAGTGCAGGATGTGCCATGTTTCAACTGTTGAAAACCGGGAAAAGCCAAAAGCCATGTCGATCTGTTTTCAGGAAGGCTGCCATAATCGTGAATTGGTAGAGAAAGCGTTTGTTCATATAAAAAATATTGATGGAAACTGTTATCTGTGTCACGATCCCCATGCTACAGCAAATAAAAATCTTCTCATACATCCTCAGCAAGAACTATGCCGTTCCTGTCACCCGCTTTTGAAAGGGGCTGAGGAAACAATTTTAACGTCACTTGAAATAAATGCTGCAGAGGACACGGCAGCTGAGTCGTCAACAAAACTTCAAGATCTTAAACAGTCAGCAGAAAAAGAAAAACGGGTTAAGAAAAAAACGTCAAAAAAATCTAAAATTTCTCATACTGTATATAGTGATTTTATACAGACAATAGATATACCCAGGAAACAGGCATGCGGTTTTTGTCATAGTGTCACGCATCTGGAATACGCGAAAACGATCTCTCTTGAGACCTGTTCCCAATGCCATAGTTTTGTTCAGCGGACTATGTCAGAATCAGTTTCAGCTGCTGTAAATATCCATCAGGAGTTTGTTACAAAAGAATGTTCGAGATGTCATGATCCGCATTCATCGCCTTACGAACACATGCTGCAGCTTGACAAGGAACTGGGCTGGTATAAGCGGAAACCTTATAACCCAAATAAAAAGGAAAAGCCTTTACAGGAATCCGAACTTCCCGGTGTGGATATTGAATTTTAGGCGTTCCTAAAATACGTTATCTGTCGGGTGTTTTTGAAGATATTAAACAAGGAGGCCCAGTCGTGTTTTCGTGGTTCACGTGGTTTCTCCTAATTATTATGCAAGGAGATGTATAATGAAGCTAAAACCAGTTTTTTTGGCAGCAGTGCTTTTACTGGCAGCTGTGTCCGGATGCAGTAAACAGCCTGAAATAATTACGGGACAGAACATGGCTCCCGGAGGTTTTGCTGGTACGGTTTTGGAGACCATGGATGCCGCGGGTTACACATATGTGTTGGTTGATAACGGTAGGGACAAACAATGGGCAGCTGCGCCTGGATTTGAGATCAAGGTCGGAGATCGGGTAATTGTTCCACAGGGTTCACTCATGCGTAATTTTCACAGTAAAACGCTTAACCGGACTTTTGAAGAGATCTTCTTTGTTGCACGGGTATCAAAAGAAGGTGAAAAATCTAAAGCCGGTGGTCTTCCTGAAGGGCATGTGCCAATTTCCACTCGAAACCCCGTTGTTTCAAAACCGATTGGAATGGATTTTTCAGAAATACAAAAACCGGAAGGGGGCAAAACCATCGAAGAGATTTACGCGTCAAAGGAAGCACTTGTTGAACAAGAGGTGCTGGTGCGAGGCAAAGTGGTTAAGTTTGTTTCAAATGTGATGGGTCGGAACTGGTTTCACCTGCAGGATGGTACAGGTGAAAAGGGAAGTAATGATCTCACAATCACGGCAAATGTAAAGGTGACCGCAGCTATAGGGGATACAGTTACAGTGCGCGGCAAGGTTATGCTTAACAGAGATTTTGGGTCGGGATACCGATATGATCTTTTGATCGTTGATGGGAAGATCACGGCCGAACCCTAACTTTTATCATTTGAGACGACTTTTTAAGTCAAGGTTGGTATGGGGCCTTTGGTGCCGATGGTTTTCAAAAGGAATGACAGGGTAAGAGTATCAGGTAAGAATTATTTAAACATTAACTGCGCATATATCCGGAAGCACCCTCTGTTGCAGTCAGTTAAAACAATAATACGGTGTGAAAAGTGAAATATGACTTTAGAATCAAGATTATAGCAGTGTTATATGTCCTGGCTGTTGTGATCCTGGTCGGCCGTTCATACCAGACTAACAGTAAAGCCCTCTCAATTATTAAGGAGCAGTTTAGTTTGCAGCAGTTATATGTTGCTAAACATGTTGCAGAAAGCATTGAAGAAGAGTTTGCTTCCTTTGTTGGAGGTTTGAGCCTGATTGATGAAGTGTTTGATGTCTCTAGTGATACCTCAATGAAATCTTTTCGTAACTCTATAACAAAATTGTTTAATGTTTTTAAATGTTCATGTGTGGATGACCTTGCTTTTATAGATGATAAAGGAAAGCTCAGGGTAAGTGTTCTGAAACCTCATATGGAGGGGGCAGATTATTCTTCATGGGCATATTTTCTAAAGGCACAGGATGCAAAGCAAAATGATATTATCTTTGAACATCAAAAGGGGACGGGGGTGCTTGCGGGTCAAAATGCGCATTTTATTATAAAGCCGCTTAGGAGTCAGAATGGAGAATTCTATGGGATGGTATACTATAAGATCCTTTTTAATAAGATGGTTGATTCCTTTATTCCTTATGATTTGTCGGGCAGCAAGGCCTGCATTATTAACAAAGAAGGGAATGTTTTGAGCGAAAGTTCGAGCATTGCTTTTGCTGCTACCGATAAAGAGAAAAAAAGCGATATAGATTTCAATTCTTTAATGCCAGAGCTAAATCCCAGAACGGCCTATACCGGAGATTATATTTCGAAAAGTGGTGATGCGTATACTATTGTCTCTGTTCCTGTGAAGATTACTGGACAGACCTTTTTGATGGTGATTATTACTCCAGAACAGGTGTTTCGAAAGCTGCTTATACCATTTTTAGGAGAATACCCTATCGTTATTATCAGTGTGATCGGTGTTCTTGTTGGTGTATCATTGCTGTTTATATATTTAATGAGTAAATGGAATCTTCAGCTGAATAAATTGGTTGAGGAAAAAACAAAGAACCTGAGTGAGTCTGAAAAAAAACAAAAAATAATGCTGGCGACAATTAATGAAGTGTTTTGGGAAGTTGATGCTGACGGCCGATATACCAACATAAGCTCCGGTGCATTATCGGTCCTTGGCTATTCTCCGGAAGAGATTATAAATACCAGTATGTTTGACTTGATGCCTGATGAGAATGCAAAAGAATTCAGGGAAAAACTGAAAATGTATGCGAGAAATAAAAAATCATTTACTAACCTTGAGCGTATAAATGTTCATAAAAACGGAAAGCAGATAACACTTTCAACAAATGGAAAGCCTTTTTTTGATGCTGAAGGAACCCTTAAAGGGTTTCGCGGAACAGACAGAGATGTTACGCTGCAGAAAAATGCGGAACGGAGTTTACATCAGTATGCTGATCAGCTTGAGCAGATTCGCAACAGCCTCGAGAATAAAGTTGAGGAGAGAACACGCGAGCTAAAGGCCGCCCACGAAAAACTGGTACGTAAGGAACGTGCTTCGGTTCTCGGGAAGCTTTCAATTGCGGTCAGTCATGAGCTGCGCAATCCTCTCGGGGTCATCAGTAATGCGGTATACTATTTTAATATGAAAAAAGACTCGTTTGCGGATCCTATTGTTCGAGAAAATATAGATATTATCTCCAGAGAGATAAAATCAGCAAACAAGATCATAACGGATATTCTGAATTTCTCACGGAACAACACACTGGTACGTCTGGAAAGCAACATCAATCTGCTGGTGCAGGAAATGCTTTCAAAAGCGGCGACGCCTGATAAGGTTCAGGTTTTTACAGTTTTTGACGAAGACATTCCGACGGTAGAGATTGATCCTACTCAGGTGGCGCAGATATTTCTTAACCTTTTGGAAAATGCTGTTGATGCTATGGATTATGCTGGTACAATCTGGGTAGCAACAAGTCGGCATGAAAAAACTATCGAAGTTGCTTTTGCGGATGATGGACCGGGTATTTCTGAAAATGACCTTGAAAATATATTTGAACCACTTTTTACTACGAGAGCGAAAGGTATCGGCCTGGGGCTGGCTATTGCTAAAAACCTTGCTGAAGCAAATAATGCCAAAATTTCTGTTAAAAGTAAAAAAGGTGAGGGAGCTATCTTTACAGTTACTTTTTCTTTGAATAGGAGGATAGTATAGTGTTAAAACTTTTAGTTGTTGATGATGATCAGGGAATGCTGACAACGCTTAGCTATATCCTTAAAGATATAGGATATAAGATTGTCTCGTGCAGTCTGGCTTCAGAAGCAATTGAAATAATAAAAGAGCAGGCTTTTGATATTATTATGTCGGATATCAGAATGTCCGGCATGAACGGTGTTCAACTGATTCAGAAGGTAAAGCAGATATCCCCCGGAACACCCGTTGTTATGATTACAGCTTATACGATGCATGAGCTTGTTGAAGAAGCAAAACGCGAAGGTGCGCTTGCTATTTTCTCAAAACCGATTGATATAAACAAAATGATAGCTTTTTTTGAGGATTTTAAAAACAAAAGCAATGAACAAGTCCTGAAAGATGACCCTAAACATATCTCCCTTACCAGGATGCTTGAAGAGAAGGATAAGGTTATAGCAAAACTCAAGGAGGAGCTGGCAGAGATTAAGCGGGACCCTGGTAAACATGTGGAAATGCAGGAAAAGAAGATCCGGAGCGAACAGATTAATACTTTTCTTAATCCAAAGGAGATGGCAATGTTTAACCTCCTTTCCACTGAAGAGAGGACCTATAATGATCTCCTCAATGAAATAAAAAAGATAAAACCCGACATTCGAGATATCTCTGCCCTCAGGCTCCAGATTTCACGTTTAGCCAAAAAACTTGAAGAAAAAACAGTTTTTAGACTAAATCGTTTTCGAAGAGAAAAAATCCTTTTTCTAAAAGTTATCCGTGAGTCAGAGCTTCACAGTTGAAAAAATAAATGTCGAACAGACAGGGCAAAACAGAACAGAAAAATATGTAATAATTAAAAGATTAACCAACAGAGGATAATGATTTTAAGATTCTTTGGTTTTAACCCATATGGTTTCAATATATTTCAAGTGTGGCCGATTATAAGCTCAAATAAATATTTAAAGTATATACAGATATTCAGTCAAAACCGTACAAAAAATCCTTTAGTGCTAAAAAAAATTAATTGGATTACAGTTACTTAACTTTTGGACTGTTCCTTTTGCTGATCCGGCTTTTGGCACTATATTATAAAAAATGCCCGTAGCTTTGAATAGTTACGGGTTTTTTGTTTTTACAGGGTGCTATAGGGGGGCGGCATTTTTGCTCAAAATTTGTTATATTTCGCCATATTAATCATTAAAACTTTTCAATCAGCACTCTAACTAACAGGGTGGAGACATTGCTAAACGTGTAGAGATTGAG
>JAHEEI010000132.1 GCA_024640785.1 Pseudomonadota bacterium | reverse complement strand
CAACAAAAGAGCTTGTAACCATTGGAAGAAAACTATTCCCAAAATTTAAAAAAGTATATGCAGGAATGGTGATAGGTCCACTGGATCGGGTTAAGATGCCTGATGTTGTCTTGATTCCTGTCAACGGAAAACAGATGTGCATGCTGTCCACAGCCTACTCTTTTGATACCGGAGAAATCGTTGATGGAAAAGCAGGGGGGGGCACCTGTCTTGGAACTATCCCGATCTCTTTTTTAGATAACAGGCCGGTTTTCTCCTGCGGTGACTATGGGGGAAGGCTTCATATGCGCCTTGATGATGAAGAAATAATAGCAGCCTTTCCTTTTAAGCTTCTTTCGGGCGTGATTAAAAATCTGAAAAGGACTGTTTTTAGTCAGGAAAAATGAGCTAAAATAGGATATTTGAATAAAAAACTTGCAAAACGTTAAACAAAACAAGATAATCTTCAATTCTGGAGACTTTATAAAAGCAGGTACGGTTACCTGTAAATAGGGATACAAAAACAAAGTAAAATATTTAAATTACTTGAGTTAGTCGCTAAAATTAGATAAAATATTCATTTTTGAATATATTATAAACCGAGGAGGTAATGGTAACATGGCAGATTATGATGTAATAGTTATCGGTTGCGGACCGGCGGGCATGATGGCCTGCGGAGAACTTGCCAAAAGAGGTGTAAAAGTTCTTGGAATAGACAAGAAGCCTTTACTGGACATTAATATCAGAACAGCTTCAGGTTACTGTTTCTTGGACCAGAATTTTAATCAGGAAAATATTAAAATGACTCCCAAGGGAGATAAGAGCCTGCTGGAATATACAGACAGCGGTTTTGAATTGACTTACGGCGATAAGCTGGAAGGTATATATCATTCCTATATGTTCTCTGATACCAAAAAACACTGGAAGGTAACAGTTACGGATAAACCGTTTTATCATATCTTTAATCCCCACCAGTGTCATGAAGACAGATATAAATGGGCAAAAAAGCAGGGAGCAGAATTTATGCCGGCCACCCTGTTCAGGAATGTGGAACAGACCCCGGAAGGTGTAAACGTCAAGGTCAGAAGAGACGGACAGGATATTTATCTCACCGCTAAAAAACTGCTGGCTGCTGACGGTCTCACGTCTAAAGTAGCCAAAGTGACAGGTAAAAATAAAGACCGCACAGACTTCGGCATGAAGGGGCCCACCATTGAATATGAAGTAAAGAATGTTGAATGTCCTTATCCTCGTGGCGATATGTTCTTTTTTGGTTCAGGAAATTTTGGCGGCAGAGCCGGCGGAATCATCATGGTTCCCAGCTGTCATGGTGAAGGCATTTTCAGAATGGAGACCATGTCCATGCTGCCTGCCTCAACCGCGGAAGACCTGATCGAGTATTTTACCAAGAAAGGACCTTTTTCCGACTGGTTTAAAAACTCAGAAGTCATAGAGACCAGCGGTGTGGTCATAGAATTTCTTGGACCCATGATCATCCCTCAGCTGGACCATATTCTTTTTATCGGTGATTCAGCAGCATATGGAGAATGCCTCTATCAAAGCGCTGTGATGTGCGGTTATGTTGGTGCCGAGAAAGTGATCAAAGAGCTTAATGGTGAAAAGGGATATGACGAATATACCGAATGGTGGGCAGACCATTTTGACTGGGTGCGCAATCCCAAGGCCATGGCCGACTATACCAAGCGGGTCATGTTTCCCCGTTTTTTCACGGTTAAGGAGCTGGATTTTCTCTTTGACAAGGCCATGGAAAATCCCATTATTCTTAAAGAAGCCGAAGCTTCACCCTATACCTTTTCTACCATGATGCTGGAGTCTTTTATCGCGCTTCCAGGTGTGCCGGAAGACCTGAAAGAACGTATGCGACAGCTGATCGATGCCGATATGGCTCAGGTTGCTTCGATGGCCGGTAAGGTACAGAAAGCATCATAACCATACATTTCAACCTGAAACTTTTAAAGCCTCAGTCATGTCCGCGCATGATTGGGGCTTTTTATTTTTAAACTGTTTATGAAAAAAGAAGGAAGCTGTAATGGAAAACCGGTTCGGCTGGACAGGAAAGATACTTAAAATTAATCTGACGGAAGAAAAGATATCCGACCTTAATACCCATGATTACAGCGAGCTTTTTATTGGTGGGTTGGGTATTGGTGAAAAGATCTACTGGGATGAGACCGTACCTGAAACAAAGGCCTTTGATCCAGAAAATCCGCTGATCCTGATGACCGGGCCGCTTTGCGGAACCCCAGCACCATCGGCACCGAGGATGGTGGTGTGCGGCAAGTCACCCATGACCTTTCCTGAAAGATTTGTGAATGCCAGTATTTCCGGATTTTTCCCGACAGAGCTTAAGAAAGCGGGCTTTGACGGTATGGTTCTTGTTGGAAAAGCAAAGACTCCTGTATTTGTTAGTATTGAGGATGGCGAGGTTAAACTCCATAATGCCTCGCACCTATGGGGGCTAAAGAACAGTGAGGTCCAGAAAAAGATATCAAAAGCGTTTGGCAATAAACATAAAATTATGTCTATCGGTCCGGGCTGTGAAAACAACGCCCGAATGGGAACACTTCTGATTGATCTTGCCGGTAGTGCGGGAATGGGGTTTGGCTCTGTAATGGGTTCAAAAAATGTAAAAGCAATTGTGGTAAAGGGTACACAAAAAATCTCTGTTGCCGACCCTGATGGGGTGAAGCAGGTGCGGCAAAAATTAAAAGAGATGACCGGACCTGGCTTTCATAATCTGTATGGCCAATCCATGCCCATACCCGGAAATGAAGTAGTTAAAAAGGTTTACTGTCATGGTTGTTCCCATGGCTGCTGGCGTTCTGTGTATCGCAGACCCTCCGGACTTGAAGGAATAAGGAAATGCCAGACTGTAGGGTTTTATATGCTGTGGGACATGAAAAAAAATGGAGAAATAACAGACACTACCTTTCGTGCCATGGAAATGGCCAATGAATATTCCCTTTGTATCCACGAAATGCTGTTTCTACTGCTCTGGATTGAACGGGCGGCAGAGCAGGGAATTTTAAATGATGAGAATACGGGTCTTTCGCTTTCTGACATGGGAAGTCTTGAATTTATAGAGACCTTTATAAAGATGTTATCAAAGAAAGAGGGCTTTGGTAAGGTTCTGGCTGAAGGGCCTTTGCGGGCGGCTGAAACTTTTGGTGAAGAATCAAAAAAGATAGTTCTGGGATTTCTTACCAAAACCGGACGGCCCTCCCGAACCTATGGTCCCAAGAGTTTTATTATTTCTGGACCCATCCATTCGGTTGAACAGCGGCCTGCCATTACCAGCCTTCACGAGATTTGCCATCCCCTTACAAAATGGGCCCTGTGGTACAAGAGTGCCGGTGAACAGAGTTATGTTTCAACTGAAGTTTTAAGAAACATTGCGGAAAAATTCTGGGGAGGAAAAGAAGCGGTGGACTTTTCAACCTATAACGGAAAGGCAAAAGCCGCCGTGCTTATTCAAAATCGGGAATATGCCAAGGAATGTCTGGTTTTGTGCGATCTGGTCTGGCCAGCTCATGATGATGCCTGTACAGAAGATCACGTGGGAGACCCGGCGCTTGAAAGCAGACTCCTGTCTGCTGTTATCGGCAGGGAAATAAGCGAGGAGGATCTCTACCTTATTGGTGCGCGGGTGTTCGAGCTTAACCGTGCGATCATGATAAGAGACGGGCGAAAAGGAAGAGAAGAGGACACCCTGTCAGAAGCATGCTTTGTTTCCATGGAGGAGCCTCCTGCGGACATTTTTGACATGTATAATCCTGAACGTTTTCTTCCCGGCAAAGACGACGAGCTTATTTCTCATAAAAAAGCAGCGGTTGACCGTGAAAAGTTCAAAAAGCTTATGGATGAGTATTATGAACTTCGGGGATGGGATGTTGAAACAGGTCTTTTGAAAAAGGAAAATCTTGAAAGATTCGGTATCCCGGAGGCGGCTGAAGTTCTTGGAGATAAAGTGTTATAAACGGCTATTAGCTAAAGGTTAACGAATCTGCTAAAGCGAGGAATTTTTTATGGAAAAGAGATATGGATGGACAGGCAGGATTTTAAGGGTCAATCTGGCCGATGGCAAAACTGACGAAATAGAAACCGATAGATATAAAGATAGTTATATCGGCGGGCGGGGGATTGCCAGCCGGCTTTACTGGGAGACGGTTTTTCCAGAAGTAAGTGCCTTTGATCGGAGAAACCATATCTTTTTTATGACCGGCCCTTTAGCCGGAACAAAGGCTCCGGCATCGTCCCGCTGGCTCGTGCTGGGTAAGTCACCACTGGTCTATCCCGAAAAATATGCTTTTGGCAATTTCGGAGGATGGTTTGGCGCAGCCTTAAAATGGTCAGGACTTGACGGTCTGGATGTTTTTGGCACAGCCCCAAAACCAACAATTCTTGTTATTGCAGAGAATGGAACCGTAACCTGTGAAGATGCGGGAAACTTGTGGGGAAGGGATGCCTTTGAAACAATCGATTCCTTGAGAAACCAATTTGGTAAAAAAACAGAAATCGCTGCGATCGGAAAAGCAGGTGAGCTTCGGGTCCGTTTTGCTTCTATAGTCGCTTCAGGCGGAGCCGTCGCCGGAAAAGGTTTTGGCGCTGTAATGGGTTCAAAAAACTTAAAGGCAATTGTGATTAAAAACAGCAGGGCTGTTCTTCCTGTTGCTCGGCCTGAGCTTTTTTCGGAAATTACAAAAGAGATAACATCCCTATGGAAAGGAGATGCTTCTGAACGTTACTGGAGGGAGCCTGTTCTTAATGATATTGAAAGAATAAAAACAACACCCTGTTTTTCCTGCCCCGGCCTTTGCGGTCGAGGCATCTATTCTGATACGGACGGGGAAAAGGGGTTTAACAAAAATTGTGCGTCTGCCTATTCATATGCTTATGCTGAACAGGCTAAAACCGGCACAATGGGTAAAGCAACATTTGCAGCAACCCGGCTTGCGAATCAACATGGCCTCTGCACCAACGAACTAAATCTTCTTGTGGACTGGGTTCCAAAGGCCCTGGAAAAAGGAGTTATAAGTCAAACTGAATCAGGGCTTGATTCTGAATTATATGGAACCTGTGAATGGATAGAAAAGCTGATAGAACTTATTATAAGCAGGCAGGGAGTAGGGGATATTCTTGCGGAAGGAAGCAGGCGGGCTGCAGCTGAACTGGGGGCAACAGAGTTTATTGACGGGCTGGTTTCGAAATATGGCTTTCATGTAGACCTTTACGGTCCACGGCTTTTTATTTCTGCAATACCTATTCATGCAACAGAACCGGTTAATTCCATAACACAGCTCCATGCCATAAGTTTTCCAATTATAAAGTGGATGATATGGATGTCAACAGAGGGTATGATGGGAACCTTCAGTACCGAAAAGCTTAAAAATCTTGCAAGGACTTTCTGGGGAGATGAAAAAGCTGCCGAATTTGACTCTGTTGAATGTATGGGTGCTGCAGCAGCTGTTATGCAGAATCGAGCCTATGCAAAAGAAAATATGATCTGCTGCGATTTTTTCTGGCCGATTGATTATACGGGCAACAGGGAATCCGGTACGGGTGATCCTGAGCTTGAAGCCAGGCTGTTTTCTGCGGTGACCGGAGAGGAGATGGACGAGGTTTCTTTTCTTTTATCCGGCGAACGATGCTTGAATTTATGCCGGGCAATATACCTGCGGGAAGGAAGGCAGGGAAGAAAAGATGATATTCTTGATGAAATCCACTTTTCCAGGCCTCAGGAAAAACCTGATTCAGTGATAGGGGTCTTTAACCCGGAGGCCATATTACCGGGGAAAGACGGAGAGATCTTTTCAGTCAAAGGCAATACCGTAGCAAAAGAGACTTTTGAGAAAATAATGGATGATTATTATGCTGTTCGGGGATGGGACATAAAAACCGGGTTGTTTAAAAAAGATACGCTTGAAGACCTGGGCCTTTCTGATATTGTTGATAAGCTCGGTGATAAGGTGTTATAATATAATTCATAGTGTTCTAAAAAAGCATGAACGGAAAAAATACCTAACGTATTTAAAATATAAACTAAAAAGCCTAGATAGTGCTTTTGTAAAAGAAAGGGTACGACAATGAAAGCAATCGCCATTTGCGGAAGTCCGCGAAAAAAAGGAAATACGGAAACACTGTTGAATAAGTGCCTGGCCAAACTATCAGCAGCAGGCATTGACAGTAAGCTTGTCAGCTTGAGGGGAAAGACAATTACCCCATGCATCGCCTGCGGTGTCTGCCGAAAAAAACAGGATAAAACCTGTGCAGTTAAAAATGACGATTTTAACCCAATTCTTGAAGAGATGCTTGACGCGGATATCATTATTACCGGTTCTCCGGTATATTTCGGATCAGCAACGCCAGAGACCATGGCGCTTCTTGACCGGGCCGGTTATGTTTCCCGTTCGAACAATCACCTGTTTACTAGAAAGATCGGCGGTCCAGTTGTTGTGGCGCGACGGGCAGGGCAGAATTTTACCTATGCTCAGCTAATGATGTGGTATATCATTAATGATATGATTGTTGCAGGTTCGACTTACTGGAATGTTGCTTTTGGCCTTCAGCCCGGAGATTCTGCCAAAGACGAAGAAGGGGTGAAGACAGTTGAGCGGTTTGCGGAAAACCTGATTTGGCTTTCGGGGAAATTAAAATAGAAATTTGTTGCCGCTAAGGGGTGATTTCATAGTTTCAGAGGTAACCAGCGGTACAGAAGTTTTTAAAAGACTTTTTCGGAAGAATGCGAACAAGGTATGAGGCCTGACCATCATCAATATTTAATACATATAAATGGTGCATATTTTCTATTTTTAGTATATAGTACTTATAATAAATGAATAGTTGACAAACAGGCATTTGCTGTCACTGTCAGACAACATGATTGTTGATATTCCTTATTAACGATCTTGAGAAAGGGGTTTTTTATGAACATGTATGTTGGCAATCTCACCTTTAGCGTAAATGAAGATGATTTGAAAGCGGTTTTTTCCGAGTTTGGAGAAGTAGAAAGTATAAAGATCATAAAGGATAAATTTTCCGGCCAGTCAAAGGGTTTTGGTTTTGTGGAGATGCCCAGCAATTCTGAAGCGGATAAAGCGATTAAGGCCCTTAATGGAAGCCAGATGAAGGGGCA
>JAHEEI010000131.1 GCA_024640785.1 Pseudomonadota bacterium | reverse complement strand
GTTCAGCATGATGCCCTGGCGGCCTGATAAGCGCAAAAGCGTTATCAATATCTGCGTTCACTACACGTTTGACAGCTTCTATACAGCTTCCAGCAGCAAGAAATGCGACTTTACATGAGTCTTCCGAGGTAACCGTATCCGGATCCAGATATCGAAGTTCTTCACCAGCCGTGTCCATAACTCTGTCAATGTAATCCGGTGAATGACACAGCTCTACCTCTTCAAGAGTTGCAAGGCGTGCAGGAATAGGCGAAAGCTTATTAATTAAGTTGTTTCTATCAATCATGGTGTAAATCGTCTCAAGCCTTTGGGGGCATTCCGGGTGATGAATGCCGGTTTTATGCTCGAGAAAAAAAGGGTCTCTGACTATTCCCGTATTCCTTAGCGGCCTTTCCAAAACGTCTGAACCGAAGTCATCATTGTTCAGCAGTAATTCCATTTCACGCTCAAAATCCAAGCCTTCTTTGAATTTAAAACCATATTTTTTATAGATATGAATAGCCCGTAGATTGGAAGCTTCAACCGATAGCCAAATTTTCTTATATTTTTTAAAACGGGCAATATCAAGCAAAAGTGAAGTCATTACATTCCCAATACCAATGCCCTGCCAGTCTTGATGAACAACTATCAGCAGCTCGGCGAAAATACCGGGCTGTATATCCAACAAAGCACAGTGTCCAACAACATTTTCATTCTGGAGAGCAATAACATTTACTAAATCATTCAGAATATTTAAAATAAGTTTTTCTCGTCGGACAGGATCTTTTGGCGGTAGTCCCTGGGCGCTTTCTTTGGGTTCAAACAGGTCGTACATTCTGAGCACTGAATCAAAATATTTTTCTTCAACAGGACAGATAGTATAGGTCAACCCATTTTTATCGACATGAGAACGCTTGAAAGCAGGATTTTTAGCGTCTGTTTGTTCCACAGGATCTGTCATTTTAAAAAATTAAAATAAAATTTTAAGCTTTTAGTGATGGTGCGTATGGCCTTGAGAAGCTTTGACCATTAAAGTTCTAATTTTATCTGAAGGCTGGGATAGAACCGTATCTATATTTTGTAAGGATAAAACAGCTTTTTCAAGTAAAGAAGCAATTTCCGCTTTCCCCTCAAGGTTAATAATGGCCAACCATTTATTAAATTCCTCTTCATGATTCTTATTATGTTCGATTCGGTGCGGAAGAAGAATACGAAATTTCTCTATCTCATTCATAATTTATTTTTACCTTTCAAGTAAGGTGACAGTACTGGCAAGACAGTCGACTTCTTAAATGATAACATTGTCAATAAATTTAGGCTCATCAAAAAAAGTTCTAACCATAATACCTTTATCAGTTATTTCAAGCTTTATAACATCCTTAATAATTTTATCTTTCTGATCATTTTTTTCCATTACAATAGACATCTGGCACATTTTTAACCTCTTTTCAGAAATGTATTAATTGTCTTTTTGCAAACGGGCAGCTTTAAAAAAAAGTTCATGAATAGCGTTTAAAATGAATGGCTAAGTCCATAAAAAGCACCTTTTGAATTGTAAGTTTAAAACATAGATTATTATTGATTAACACTATAGAAGATTATAAAAACATGAGTCAATCTAAAAATTAATTTCATCTTTAATTTATTATTTTAAACAAATTAAACTACTAAAGGACTAGTACTTTAGTTATTACTTTAATAAATATTTATAATTATTTGATTCTAGGAAAATTTAATTCTTTTAAAAGAAATATTAACTATATTATAACAGGAAAAATTTTTGATTTTAAAAAAATATAGTCTGCTAAATAATTTGACTTTCAATCTGATTTATAATATATTTTCATATTTATTATGTAGGCGGCGACTAGTTTTATAATCCCCAGAATATCTAAAAGTAGAAACCCGACTACTCTTAAAATCTTTAAAAATATAAAATTTATATAAAATATAACTTTTATTTATATTACTTATAAATAATTCATTCTTTTTGATACTAAAATTAAATAATAATTTTATTCAGGAGAAAAACATGAGCAAACTTGACCCGACGAAAATGAAGGATTGGGAAATATCCGAAGCAGCTGAAAAAAACATGCCTAGCCATGATGAATGGCGAGAAAAGCTATCACTTGAAAAAGATGAGTATGTCCAGATGGGAAGACTGGCAAAGCTGGATTTTCTAAAGATCATTGACAGACTCAAAGGTAGACCGGATGGTAAATATATCGAAGTGACAGCAATTACTCCAACACCTCTGGGTGAGGGGAAAAGTACAACCTCTGTTGGATTGATGGAAGGACTTGGGATGCGCGGCAAAAATGTTGGCGGTGCCCTCAGACAGCCATCAGGCGGACCCACCATGAATGTTAAAGGAACAGCGGCCGGCGGTGGACTTTCTCTTCTTATACCGATGACCGAGTTTTCACTGGGCCTTACCGGGGACATAAATGATATTGCCAATGCACATAACCTTGCCATGGTTGCCATGACATCACGGATGCAGCACGAGAGGAATTATAATGATGAACAGCTTAAGAGGCTTACGGGCATGCGTCGTCTGGATATTGATCCCACCCGTGTTGAGCTGGGATGGGTGCTTGACTTCTGTGCACAAAGTCTAAGGAATATCATTATCGGTATGGGTGGCCGTACGGATGGTTTTACCATGCAGTCTAAATTCGGAATAACGGTAGGTTCTGAATGTATGGCAATTTTAGCGGTGATTAAAGACCTAGCTGATCTTCGTGAACGTCTGAATAATATAACGGTTGCATTTGATAAAAGCGGTAAACCCGTTACCACCGGAGACCTTGAAGTGGGTGGCGCAATGACAGCATGGATGCGTAATACGATTAACCCGACCCTTATGTGTACAGCCGAATATCAGCCCTGTCTTGTCCATGCCGGGCCTTTTGCCAATATTGCAATCGGTCAGTCCTCTATCATCGCCGATCGTATTGGTCTTAAGATGTTTGACTATCATGTGACGGAGAGCGGTTTTGCAGCAGACATCGGTTTTGAAAAGTTTTGGAATGTTAAATGTCGGTATAGCGGACTTAAACCCCATGTTTCCGTACTGACAACAACAATTCGCGCCTTAAAGATGCACGGCGGCGGTCCTACAGTCGTGCCTGGAAAAGCACTTCCTGATGAGTATACTAAAGAAAACCTTAAGCTGCTTGAAAAAGGCTTGCCTAATATGATCCATCATATTAATACAATTCGGAAATCAGGCATTAATCCTGTTGTCTGCGTAAATAAATTTTATACGGATACTGATGCAGAAGTCGAAATGGTTAAAAAAGCCGCAGAGGCAGCGGGTGCACGCTGTGCTAAATCTGATCACTGGCTCAAAGGTGGTGAAGGGGCTCTTGAACTTGCTGATGCAGTGATTGAAGCCTGTGAAGAAGAAAATGAGTTCAAATTCCTCTACCCGCTTGAAATGAAACTTCGGGACCGTGTTAAAATTATTGCAAAAGAAGTGTACGGTGCTGACGATGTATCATGGTCACCTGCTGCCGAAAAGAAAGCAAAAGACCTTGAAAATGATCCGCAATATAATGACTATGCAACCATGATGGTCAAATCTCATTTAAGTCTGAGTCACGACCCGTCACTTAAAGGAGTCCCCACAGGATGGACGCTTCCCATTAATGATGTCCTGATTTACTCCGGCGCAAAATTTCTATGCCCATGTGCCGGCACTATCAGTTTAATGCCGGGCACCGGTTCAAATCCTGCCCTTAGAAGAGTTGACGTTGATGTTAAAACCGGTAAAGTTTCCGGTCTTTTCTAACAATATAATAGTAATCAGGGGGTGGTTCTACTGACTAATTAATCACCCCCTGATGTTAAATCTTTTTAATGCGCTTTTATTTCTATTTTTACAGTTAACGTTTAAAATGTAGAAAATAAATCCATGAACAGCATTACCGTACATTTTCTCCCGTCTGACAAGCAGGTGAAAGCCGCACCTGGTGATATTCTCGTTGATGTTGCCATGGATGCCGGAATACATATTAATGCGGCATGTGGTGGTGAGGGTGCCTGTGGAAAATGCCGTATACTACTGAAGTCAGGTGAAGTTGAAACTAAAAATAACGGCAAATTAACGCATCAAGAATTTGAAAAAGGTTACCGGCTGGCATGTAAATCTACTATCATAGGTGATATTACTGTAGAAATCCCTGAAACAGCCAAACTTGATCAATCAATCCTCAAAAGTTCCCCTGATCAAAATGATCTCCATGATGGTAGACGTGTTGTACCCCGGGAAATTGATAAGCTCATAACCGAAGCTGATTACAATCCTGCTCTTAAAAAATATAATGTAACCATTGATCCGCCGACTCTTGACGACAATACCAGTGATCTTTCACGTCTCCTAAGAGCCCTAAAGCAGCAGCATAACCTTGAAAGTATTTCCATTGACTTTCTGCTGCTTAAAAAAATCTCACACATACTTCGTAATGCGAACTGGAACGTTACGGTAACCCTTGTACAGACCCGTATGGAATCCCAGCTTTCGGAACACCAGCTTCACGGCTCTCGTCGCCCCAAAATGATAAGCGTTGAGCCCGGTGATACAACAGGCAAACATTACTCCATAGTACTGGATATTGGGACAACAACGCTGTGGGGCCAGCTAATTGATCTCAACACTAAAAAATCATTGGCTGAAGCTTCTGAATATAACCCGCAGGTAACATTTGGTGATGATGTTATTACCCGAATTGTTTTTTCTCAGAAAAAAGACGGTCTTGAAAAATTACAACAGGTGGTTATTAAAAGTTTAAATAAAATTATTAATGAACTGGTAAGCAGTTCAGATATTGAACGAGAGCATATATCACATATAACTGCTGCAGGAAATACTGTAATGACCCATCTCCTGCTGGGTCTTGATCCGAAATTCATCCGTGAAACGCCCTATACTCCAGTGGCTAATTTTTTTCCTCCAATACGTGCAATTCGTATTGGCCTTGAACTTTCCGATTATGTATATTTATATACCTTCCCATCTGTGGCCAGTTATGTGGGCGGTGATATTGTTTCCGGTGTTCTCAGTTCCGGGATATATAAAGACAGCCGTTTGACGCTGTATATTGATATCGGCACTAATGGTGAGATCGTCGTCGGCAATTCAGAGTGGTTGATGACTGCTTCCTGTTCTGCGGGACCAGCCTTTGAAGGCGGTGGCCTTAAATATGGAATGCGAGCCACCACCGGTGCCATTGAGCGTTTTCACATAGACCGTAAAACACTTGAACCCATGATACGCACCATCGGCAACGTGATACCTAAAGGAATTTGCGGCTCCGGCGCAATAATCATTCTGGCTGAGTTTTTGAGAACCGGCGTCATAGACCAGAGCGGTAAGTTCAACTGTAGCTGTACCACTCATCGAATAAGACCGTGTTCTGAAGGCCATGAGTATGTTCTTGCCTATAAAGAAGATACTAAAGCAGAAGAGGATATCGTTATTACCGAAGCTGATATCGATAATCTCATCCGTGCAAAAGCTGCTATGTTCGCGGGTTACCAATGTCTTTTGAACAAAGTTGGCCTAACCTTTCAGGATTTGGAACGTGTTATTATTGCAGGAGCCTTTGGAAATTTTATTGACCTTAAAGAAGCCATCGTGATCGGGCTGTTACCTGAAATCCCTACTGACCGTTATCATTTTATTGGAAACGGCTCTCTTCTTGGCGCAAAACTTATTTCGCTTTCTAATGAACTTTTAGATGACGGCGAGAAAATAGCAAGAAAAATGACCAATGTCGAACTGAGTGAAGACCATTCTTTTATGGATAAATACATGGCAGCACTGTTTCTTCCTCATACAGATTCAACGATTTTTCCAGAAACGACCCGTGCTGTCATGGAACACGATAATTTTTGTTAATGTAACTTATATAATTGTTTATCTAATATATCGGTTTAACTATATAATTTAAATAAGTAATTTTTTTAATAGGAGACAAAGATTGAGCAGAGTAATTGCCATAGCAGGAAAAGGAGGCACCGGTAAAACGACAACGTCTGCTCTTTTAATACGTTTTCTTAAAAAAAGCGGTAAAACCCCAATACTTGCTGTTGATGCTGATCCGGATTCAAATCTCCCTGAAGCACTTGGAATGTCCGGAGATAAAACATTATCTACGGTTGGAAGTACCCGACAGGAGTTCTTTGATACCAAGGGAGATGTTCCCGCTGGAATGCCAAAGGAAGCCTTCCTTGAGTTGAAACTCAGCCAGGCACTTGTTGAAAGTAAAAGCATTGACCTTCTTGTTATGGGCAGGCCCGAAGGATCCGGGTGTTACTGCTATATAAACAACGTACTCAGAAAGCACCTTGACCATTTAGGGAATAATTATCCGTTTGTAATCATTGATAATGAGGCGGGTTTAGAGCACTTGAGCAGACGTACAGAACAGAACATTGATACCATGGTTATTGTCTCTGATTATTCTCATAACGGGCTTCGTGCAGCAACCCGGGTAAAGGATCTTGCAGAAGAGATGAAGCTTGATATTAAATCTTATAATCTCATAATAAATAATACACCGGTATCTGTTTCACCCCAGTTTCAAAAAGAAATTGAAGATACCGGCATTAACCTTTTGGGTTTTATTCCCCATGACGAACAAATACCGATCTTTGATATAGAAAATAAACCGGTAACAGATCTTCCGGATACATCACCGGTGGTTACAGCATTTAAAACAATTGCAGAGAAATTATTTTAATTATAAACAGTTTTTAATAAGGGTTATTTATATATCTTAACTAAGGGAGTTTATTATGTCAGCAAAAATTATAAGCGGTAAAGATGTTGCACAGGAAATACGGGAAGAGCTTAAAAAAGAAGTCGATAAAATGAAAGAAAAATACGGAGTGGTACCGGGACTGGTGACCATTCTTGTGGGTCAGAACCCTGCGTCCATAAGTTATGTCACAGCAAAACAGCGAACATCTCATGAGTTGAACTTTTATTCGACGCAGGATGATCAGCCTGAAGACATCCCGGAAGAGGATCTTCTGAAATTAATTGATAAGTATAACAATGACCCGAAAATACACGGAATTTTGGTTCAGCTGCCACTTCCAAAACATATTGATGAGAAAAAAATCTTAAATGCAATCGACCCGGACAAA
>JAHEEI010000015.1:16157-25944 GCA_024640785.1 Pseudomonadota bacterium | reverse complement strand
GAGAGGTCGTTTTAATGTTTTTTCAGTTCCTGGGTGTGTTTGAATTTGCGAGTTTCTGAAGTAAAGTTTAAACTAAGCCTTCCTATAAATTAGCGAATCGTTTGTTCTTTATGCTAACGATAGATAGTTGTACGTATATTAAGACGATTATTCGCCAAAAATATAAACCAATTTATTTTTATCAAGTGTTCCGTAAAGGGTGGAAAGAAACTCTTTGGTTAAGGTTACGGCTTCATCTGTGTTGTCAGGATTTGTAGGGACATCTATGCGCGTTAAGATATTAATTCTTTTTCTGTTTGTAAGAGAACAAATGAGCTCGTTCAGTTTCAGCTCCAGCCAGTTCACTTTTTTTCCATCGATACACATCCAATAAGTTGTTAGAAGGGTGCTGTTTTTTTTTAACATAAGAATAGAATCAAATTGTAGAATTTTATTTTTAGACAGCTTGACGCTATATGTTCCTTGATATCGAGGTTCATAACCGATGCTCGTATAACAGGCCTCTGGGTTATGAAAGTTTCCGGCATTGAGCAAGGAAAAATAAATTTCAGCCCCGTCTTTTTTTGTAAAATAATAATAATGATATAGTTCAGAACCGTATACTTTTCGAAAATAATACTGTTTTGATTTATTTATAAAAGTAAATTTCTTTTTAAGATCTTCATCATTGTTGGGCATTTCTTTTCCTGCCCAATTTCCAAGGGAAAGAGGAATGTTCAGATATTTAATAATGTCAAAGCTTTGGTATCTGATTTTTGGGGAAAAGAAAGAGACTGCTATTGAAATAAAAATAATAGCAGCAATGATTAAACTTTTAGTTTGCCCCATGGGTTTTTTCCAGTTTAAGGCAAAAATTTTCCAGGGTTATCAGCCCAATGATGAGTATAATAAATATGGCATATCCGCCAATATCATGAACCGGATCGGCAACACTGGGTCCGAAGTGATTAACCGCCAGACATACGGAGATCACACGGATAAAATTTCCTAAAAGTGCAATGGGAATAATGGAAAGCAGGAGACTCATTTTTGTTTTTATGTTTCCAGAACTAATATAAACATAAACCAGGCCTAAAGACAACAGCGTTATAAGAGAACGGAAACCACTGCATGGAGCTCCCATGTAGATTTCATTCCCTTTTAATGATAGTATGAGTCCCTCACGCATCACCTGATATCCTAGCAAAGACAGAAAGGATTGTGAAATATTAGCGATGAAGAAGCGCATGGGTATTGTAATAGTGTCTAGAATACCCTTAGATGGAGGAACCAGTAAAATGAGGTATAAAAGAGGAAACCAAAATAAACGAAGGACTTTAAATCCATACATAAAACTGATGTAGCCTGCCAGAACAGGTATTAAAGAAAAGGTGGAAAGGAGAATATATCCATTACGCCATCCATGGGCAAACACTAAGGCTCCGAAACTTAGAAGAGAAAGTCCGGTAATGTTTTCGTAAAAAGAGGAAGGCTTGATAGAAATTTTATACAGGTTGCACTGCCGCCAGGAAAGCCATAAAGATACAGGCAGGATAAAATAAGCGTGATGATAATCAAGGTCTGCCCAGTTGCGCATGTAGTGAAGTTTAAATAGCGGAAAGTAAAGGCAAATAATAAGCAGCAGAGGTAGATATAACAAGTAGTTATTTTTTATAGCTTTTAATGTGATCATAGGCTCTCTTCACTTCAAAAAAAAAGGAAAGACGCTTAAGTTCTCTCCTGATTTTATAGCACATTTCTTGATGATTTTTTAATTTTTGTTTTTAAACCTTTTATACAGACCCAAGCCCGCACCGCCTAAGATAAATAAGGCAGAGCTGATGGGTTCCGGAGCATTAGTTCCTGGAGGGACTTCGGTATGTCCAAATCCGTATCCATTACCCGGGCCATCCCAGATATCGTAGCCATGTCCGTATCCATCGAGAGGCCCATTGCCGAGTCCAAGTCCTGACCCAAGCCCGGTATCGTAGCCATGACCATAGCCATTTCCATTTTGTCTATAATCTCTTCCATACCCATTTCCAAGATCATGTTCATTTCCCTGGGCGGATAGATCATTTACAGACATAAAAAGGAGTGTATAGATAAATATTATTCTGATAACTTTTTTCACTTACTTTTTTCTTTCTCTTACAAGTGAATATTAACGTAAATTATTATTTGCTTAATAATTTAATCCTTGTTAACATTTTTAACATAAATTTATGTTAATGTCCAGTAAAAAATACGATAATATACGATTATATTTTTTTAAATTTATGTGTTTATTTATATATAAAGGTATTTTTTATATTTAATTTAACTGTAATATTATTTTATATAACAATAAAAATATAGACATTAAATATTATTTTTAGAAAATTATGTAAATACTCAAATAATTTTCATTTATTTTTTAATTTAAGATGTTTAAAATTTTAATTTTAAGTTAATTTCTTATATTCTCTGGCGGACTAAATGTGATAAAGGTAGGTTTTTAATGTCTTATTGCGCAGGTATATTCAGTTACTTTTACAACTTTTGTATTTTCAAGGCGGTTTAAAATGCTCACCTTTTATGAGGAATAAGGTAACGTTGGAAGTTTCAGGATAAGTACACTATGGATAATAATGATTTTTTAAACATGACATAGAAGGACTTAAAGTTTTAAGTTAAACTGAACACTAATAGTTGTTAACAGCAGGGTAGGTTTGTAAGTTCTTTTAAAATAGTTTATGCTAATTTTTTTTAATGTCTGGATCAAATACCTTTCTAACCTCTTTCTCCGCTTCCGACATCTTCTTTCGATAAAATTCAATCTGACTATCTAATGTCGAAAGCGGATGAGTGACTTTGTATCCGACCAGCATCTGTTTAAACCATTCCTTGAGGTTTGAACCTGCATTAAGATCATATCCCTTTTTCATGACAACCGTATTTCTGGGCTGTCTGGGTGGAATTCCCGGAAATGTTATTCCTGGTTTTCCTATAACCAGAGTGGTGATTGGCAGAACATGCTTTGGCAACTTTAACTTTTCCTTTAAAGTTTTCATATCCAGGAGACCTGTTCTTCCTGTCTCAGAAAGCATTACACTTCTTAAACCTAAAGCTTCGGCAGCAAGAGTCATGTTCATGGACGCAAGGCCGGCATTAAAAATGGCAAAAGAATTATTGATATAAGGGGTTTCTTTAAAGTCAGGGAAGAGATCCTTGATCTTGAACATGTCAGCACATATTACAATGGCATATGCTCCTTTAAAGGGGATTGAATGCCCAAAAAATTCTTTCCATTCATTTTTGGAATATGTAATAAAACTCCAGGTCTGAAGATTGACTGTGCTGGGTGAGAATCGTCCTGCTTCAAGGATGGTATTTATGCTTTCTGCATCTATCTCTTCACCTGTGAAAGATCGGCAGCTTCGCCTTTTCATGATCAGGCTGATAGTTTCATTTTCCATATGGTCTGAAGTGATTTTTGGCTTGCCAATAAAAAGTTGTGATAAATTTTTAATTAATTTTAACATGATACTTTCGGTATATTATTTAGTTTTTATTTTTAAAGCTTTTGCCCTGTCATTATTAAAATCTTTAAACTATGCTTTTGATCAATCCAAAAGCTCATATATTCCCGACAGATTTCTAAACTGTTCGTCATAATCAAGGCCGTAGCCTACTATGAATTTATCATTAATATTAAAAGCATAGTAATCAATGAGCAGGTTATGTTTCCGGTCCACTGTTTTGTTTATGAGCGCGCAGGTTTTAATGGATGCGGGGTTTTGTCTTTCAAGGTTCTTTATGAGAAAATTAAGAGTACTTCCAGAATCAACGATATCTTCAATTATTATAACATCTCTGTCTTTTATATTAGTGGTTATGTCTTTGTGAAGAACACACGCTCCTGATGATGTCTTTGAGGAGCCATAAGAGGAAATCTGGACAAATTCTATGGTTACATCGAGGTTTAAGGCCCTAATAATATCAGCCAGGAAAACAAAGGAGCCTTTAAGAATAGCTATCATTACAGGTTTTTTATTTCTGTAATCATCTGATATCGTTTTGGCTGTTTCCGCTATTTTTTTTTGGATATGCTCCCTGGAAAACAAGGGTTGCAGCTTGTGTTTAGAGGTCATTTTTAACGGTAACCTGAGGATATTATGTGTTTTTTTACTGTAATTTTACATGCTGTCATATAATATTCTGACTGTCAATATAGGATTTGATTTTATACGGAATTTTATATATGATCATTTATTGTATTTAATTAATTCATATAAATTTTTGATTATTTTATGAAAGAGAAGGTTGGTTTGATGAGTGGGAATGATCTAGAAAAAGTATATGATCCCCAAAAATTTGAGAAAAAATGGTATGACCTTTGGATAGAAAAAGGTCTTTTTAAACCCCGCTCCGGAATTAACCAGGATTCATACTGTATTGTAATACCGCCTCCAAATGTGACCGGATCTCTGCACATGGGGCATGCCTTGAATAACACGCTTCAGGACATCCTGATTCGATATAAGCGAATGAAGGGTTATAAAACGCTTTGGCAGTGCGGAACTGACCATGCCGGGATTGCCACTCAGAATGTTGTTGAAAGACAGCTTTCAAACGAAGGTAAGAGCCGGTTTGATTTGGGCAGAGAAAAGTTTGTTGAACGTGTTTGGGAGTGGAAGGAACAGTTCGGTGGAATAATTACCAATCAGCTAAAAAAACTTGGAGCATCCTGTGACTGGTCCAAGGAACGCTTTACCATGGATGAGGGCTGTTCAAAAGCTGTGCGCCAGGTATTTGTAACGCTTTACAAAGAAGGCCTGATCTATAGGGGCAGTAAACTAATAAACTGGTGTCCCAGATGTCATACTGCGCTATCAGATCTTGAGGCAGAGCACGAAGATATTAGCGGAAATCTTTATTATGTCAAGTATCCATCAGTGGACGGTAAAAAGTTTTTAATTGTTGCCACCACAAGACCTGAGACCATGCTTGGTGATACAGCTGTTGCGGTTAATCCTGAAGATGAGCGGCATAAGGACTGGATAGGCAATGATGTTGTTCTTCCGCTGATGAATAAAAAGATACCCGTTATAGCAGATGAGTATGTTGACCTTGAGTTTGGGACCGGAGCCCTTAAGATAACGCCGGCACATGATCCCAATGATTTTGAGATCGGACAAAAATACGGGCTTGAGATTGTTAAAGTTATTGGTGAAGACGGGACCATGATCGGTGATGTCGGAAAATATTATGGTATGGAACGTTTCGAAGCCAGAGAAATAATTGTCAAAGATCTTGAGAAAGAAGGGTTGATGGTAAAGATAGAACCTCATCACCATTCTGTCGGTCATTGTTACAGGTGTAAGAGCATAGTTGAGCCAAATCTCTCCATGCAGTGGTTTGTAGATGTGAAACCTCTGGCAGAGCAGGCGATTGCTGCGGTTAATGACGGAAAAACAAAGATTATTCCTTCAAACTGGACCAAAACCTATTTCGAATGGATGAATAATATCCGTGACTGGTGTATTTCACGCCAGATCTGGTGGGGCCACAGGATACCGGCATGGTACTGCAGCCAGTGTGCTAAGATAACCGTTGAGATGGAAGATCCAACACGTTGTTCGTACTGTGGAAGCACTGATATAGAACAGGAAAGCGATGTGCTTGATACATGGTTTTCATCTGCCTTGTGGCCCTTTACCACTCTGGGCTGGCCTGAAAATACAGAAGATCTTAATACTTTTTATCCCACAACATGTCTGGTCACAGGATTTGACATCCTTTTTTTCTGGGTGGCCCGCATGATGATGATGGGAATTAAATTTATGGATGATGTGCCGTTTAAGGATGTTTACATTCATGCCCTGGTGCGTGATGCCCATGGTCATAAAATGAGTAAATCAAAAGGAAATGTCATTGATCCTCTGGGGATAATTGATAAGTTCGGAGCTGACAGCTTGCGCTTTACACTGACTGCAATGGCAGCTCAGGGAAGGGATATCAGCCTTTCAGAGGAAAGAATAGAGGGATACAGACATTTTGTAAACAAAATCTGGAACGCGTCACGTTTTACCCTTATGAACCTTGAGGGCTATATCGATGATGAGCCGGATGAGAATGACTATGATCTCAAGGACAGATGGATTCTAAGCAGGCTTAATAATATAATATCGACAGTGGAAAAAACCCTAGATGAATACAGGTTTAATGAAACCGCTAACCAGCTGTATCAGTTTATTTGGCACGAATTCTGTGACTGGTATATTGAAATGGCAAAAAATGACCTGTATCAGAAGGAAGATCTAAACAGAAAAGCGGTTACCCAGAAGTTGATGGTTCGAACCTTGAGGACAATTCTGGAATTGCTTCATCCGATAATGCCGTTTGTGACAGAAGAGATTTGGCAGAAGATCCCTCATCAGGGTGAAAGTATTGTAATTTCCGACTTTCCGAAGGCAAATGAAAATGAGACCAATAAGGAAGCTGAAAAGGATGTGGACTTGATCATCCAGGTGGTGTCTGCCATTAGAAATATCAGAAGTGAAATGAATGTTCTGCCTTCTGCAAGGCCCTCTGCAGATTTCCTTTGCCACGATGGGGATTCTGAAAACATATTAATTGTTCAGTCAAAGCTTGTCTGCAGCCTTGCCGGACTTTCTGAAGCAAAGGTCCACAAAAAGTTTAAAGGTACTGACAATTTTGCGGCAGCTGTTGTGGATAAGGCGGAAATCTTTCTTTCACTTGAGGGTGTAATTAATTTTGGCGAGGAGAAAAAGCGACTGCAAAAAGAACTGGATAAGATCAATAAGGATATTGATTTTGTGTCAAAAAAACTTTCAAATAAAAAATTTATAAGTCGCGCACCAAAAGATATTGTTGAAAAAGAAAAAGAAAAACTCGAAGGGCTAAAGGATAAGGCAGATAAGATATCAGAAAGTATTAACAGGATAGGCTGATGTTTGAAAATAAAATATTTTACGATGTTGAAAAAAAGATTGATGAAATGATAGTCTTCGCGCTTAAAGAAGATTTAGCTGATGGTGATCTGACAACAGACTATCTTGTTGAAAAAGGATTAAAAGGGTTTGCCAGGGTAATAGCCAAAGAAGATCTGGTTCTGGCGGGTTATCTCCCGTTTAAAATGGTCTTTCAGCATTTAAGTCCTGATATATGTATAGCATTTTTGTTTGAGGAGGGGACTTCTGTTGAAAAAGGTAAGACTGTCTGTGAGATAAGCGGACCTTATGATTTGTTATTGTCCGGGGAGAGAACAGCCCTTAATTTTCTGCAGCATTTGTGCGGGGTGGCCACGCTTACACACGCCTATGTTGAAAAGATAAAAGCATATAAAGCTGTTCTTCTGGATACACGGAAAACTACTCCCGGATGGAGACTGCTTGAAAAGATGTCTGTACTTGCAGGTGGAGGTACAAACCACAGGTTCGGCCTATATGATGCAGTTCTTATAAAAGAGAACCACATTTCTGCCTGCGGCGGGGTAAAGTCTGCTGTTGAAAAAGCTATCTGTCTAAGGTCGGAGCACATAAAGGTTGAGGTTGAAGTGAAGAACCTGTCCGAACTTTCCGAAGCTCTCTCAGCCTCTCCTGATTTGATCATGCTTGATAACATGACTTGTGAAGAGATGAGTCAAGCGGTTGAAATTGCAGGGGGAAGAATTCCGCTTGAAGCATCCGGTAATGTGGATTTAGAAACCATCACAGATATTGCCGCAACCGGGGTCAATTATATTTCAGTGGGGGCGATAACTCATTCGGCAAGAGCGGTTGACTTAAGCATGCTGATTGAGAGAGCGGAGTGAGGGGTTTTTTTTAAAACCGTAGGGATGTTCAGGTACAACATGAATTGTCTTATGCCTTGAACTCATATAGCTTTTATTTAGATATAATATAACAGATTATTATTTGCTATGATTTTAGTTATTGATATCGGGAATACAAATAGCGTTTTTGGTCTATATGATGGTGATGACCTTAGTGGGATATTAAGATTTGAAACAGCGTCCGCTGTTTCTGAAAAGGATTATGCTGATAAACTGCTGGTTTTTCTTGAGAGTGAACATGTGCCTGTTTCAAAATTAAAAGGGTCAATCATAGCTTCGGTTGTGCCTGAGATTGATGCTGTGATAAAAAAGGCATGCAGCATATGCCTTAAGAGAGAACCTGTTTTTGTCTCTCATGAAATAGACTTGGGACTGAAAATATGTTATGAAAATCCAGGGCAGGTCGGAACTGACAGGCTGGTAAATGCTGCTGCAGCTTTTAAAAAATACAAACAGGATGTGATAATTATTGATCTGGGAACCGCCACTACTTTTGATTATGTTACTGCAGTGGGTGAATATTTAGGCGGTGCAATTTCTCCGGGGCTTAAAATTTCAGCGGAGGCTCTGTTTGAAAAAGCATCAAAACTGCCAAGGGTGAAGCTTGTTTCGCCGGACAAGGTAATTTGTACTGACACGGCAAGCAATATGCAGTCCGGAATTTTGTTCGGCTATGGTGGCCTTATCGATGGCTTGGTGAACAGGATGAAAAAGGAAATTGGAGCAGCACCTTTTGTTGTTGCAACCGGCGGCCTTGCTCAGCTTATTTTACCCCACTCTGATACAATTGATGCTGTGTATGAATATTTGACACTTTACGGTTTAAAGATTATATTTGAACGAAATAATTGTTGACACATCTTTAATTGTTTGAACCATATAAGCAATAGTACGATGTTTAGACGATAAAAACTTTAATTGGTACCCTAAAAATGATTGGTTTATTGACTTTAATACACTATCTATTAATAATTTATATCTGGCTGATTGTTGCCAGAGCGCTTCTGTCATGGGTGAACCCGGATCCTTATAATCAGCTGGTAAGATGGTTGTGCCGGTTAACAGACCCGTTTCTTTTCTGGATTAGAAGAACAATACACATGCCCAGATCAGGGCTTGATTTCTCTCCAATTATTGCTCTTCTACTCTTAACCTTTATTGATATTTTTGTTCTGAAAACCACTCATGACCTGTCTATGGGCACCGATGTTGCTGTGGTCAAAAATTTTATTTTTACATTTGCTACCGTCCTTCAAAGCATATTGGATATCTATCTGGTAATTGTTATCATTGCTGCAGTGATTTCCTGGGTGAATCCGGATCCTTATAATCCTATTGTAAGAGGAATCTATGCTGTTACCGAACCGGTACTTAGTCGCATACGCCGGGGCCTTCCAATACCGCTTCCTGGCATTGATTTTTCGCCTTTAATATTAATTGGCATAATTTTTGCTATTAAATCTTTCGTAGTTAAAACTCTACTTTAATTTTATTTGGGGTTAGATATGAGGGAAGATGATTCTTTATTTGTTGAAAAAGGTAAGACAATGAATGGTGTGGCAATAAATTCTGTGGATATAATGCATCAGAAATTTGCTGTACGATTTAGAGGATATGATGTTCAGGATGTGGACGAATTCTTAGAGGTCGTTGCCAACGAAATGGAACAGCTTGTAAATGATAATACCCGCATGCAGCAGGACATAGCCGCATATAGGAAAGAGGTTGATCTTTATAAAATTAAAGAAGATAGTATTAACGCCACGCTGGTAACAGTTCAGAAGATCTCAGAAGATTTAAAAAAAAATGCTGCTAAAGAAGCCGAAGATATTATTAGCATCAGCCGCAAGGAATCTGAAAATCTCCTTTTTGAAACCAGACAAAAATGTGATGCGTTGAGAGAGGAAGTAATGCCTTTGAAAGAAGAGGCTGTGGCTGAAGCACAGAGAATAATTGATGAAGCTAAAA
>JAHEEI010000015.1:0-16057 GCA_024640785.1 Pseudomonadota bacterium | reverse complement strand
ACAGAAAGATGACATCCTCCGGGAGCTTAGTCAGTTAAAGGAAGAGGCTCTTTTGGAAGCTCAGAAAACTATTGACACTTCAAATCTTGAAGCAGAGCGGATTAATGGAGATACCATTAATAGAAAGGCTCAGATAGAGGAAGAAATTAATGTGTTAAAACAGAAGAAAGTCCAGTTTCAGGATACTTTAAAAAGTCTGATTGAAACGCACCTGAACCTTCTTGAAAATGAATCAAATAACGATTGATTTAAAAAAAATCGTCCGTTTAAACAAAAAAGGGGTCGAAATAAATTTTCAGGTTCTTGCCCGATCCTCCCAGTCTAAGATCGTCGGGTTCCATAATGATGCTGTTAAGGTAAAGCTTAACAAACCTCCGGTAGACGGGCAGGCTAATGCAGAATGCTGCAGGGTTGTGGCAAAGTATTTCGGGGTATCAAAAAAACGGGTCAGTGTTTTAAGCGGAACGACATCCCCTAAGAAAACATTACTTATCGAGGGTAAATCTGTTTCAGAAGTTATTAAAATGCTGGGCAGCTTAAAGGTAGTTAATGGTTAAAAATAGGAAAATAAAGTTTTTCTATCAGTTGAAATTTGAGTGGCCTAAACTTATTTAACAGTAATCAGAATTTGGTTTTAACGTAACAATACAATAGCTTCATATTAAAAGTACCCACTAGTCAAAAAAATAAAAGATATCTCTTTTCCATGTATCTCATTATAATTTGTACTTTTTTAAATCTGATAAAAGTTCATATTATTATTGCTTATCTTGACTTGTGATGATCTCTGAGATTTTAAGATTATCACGAGGAATGTTGACTGCTAGCTTTGATAAACAACCTTTAATCACACACTTTCCTATTTGTTAATCTATATCAATAACAAACAAGCCCTATTGATTTATACTTTTTTATATTAAAATAGGTATTATTGTTGACATATAGGATACTAAAAGAATATAATAATTATTATTTAGTTAGAAATCCTAAGAATTTTAAATGTATTAATTTTTAATGAGGGGGTTGTTATGAAGAAAAAAGCTTTGCTGTTGATACTTATATCAATGTTCTTTTCTGCAATAGCTTATGCAGCTTGTGAGGACGCGGATTCTGATGGCATCTGCAACGATGTTGACAACTGCCTTAACGTATCCAACGCAGGTCAGGAGAATGTTGACAATAACACCCTTGGTGATGCTTGTGATCCAAATACGATTTACGGAACTATTTCAGGAGCTGTTCAAGGTGGTGTACGCATAGATATTAACGTTTATTCATGTGGCTTGGCAACGAAAGTCGCCACGATAACAACAAATGCTGAAGGTTATTATGCCGTTGGTGGTCTGGGAAATGACAGTTATGGTATTCTTCCCCAGCATTCTAATTATGTTTTTAGCCCCAAAACTCGAATTTTACGATCACCTCAAACAAATATTCGGTCATATGATTTTACTGCAGAATATGAACCACCAGAGCCTGCTTTCCCAACAACAGCTTTATACTCAACAGTCATGCCTCAGAATAATGACGAAACCGATATTTACTATCCAGTCCCTGATGCCAATGACAGTGCTTCGTATCAGTTTCCGGTTGCTCTTTTTCTCCAGGGCGGAAGAGTCAACAAAAGTTACTTTTCGGAATTTGCAAAAAAACTTGCTAAGTACGGTTTTATTGTGGTTGTTCCAAATCATGAGGCTGATTTCATTCTGACTGATCCTGATTACCCAGGCATAGAGATAACTTTTGATGGTCTTTTCCCGGAGAATCAGCAGATACCCGATGTGCTTGATTTTATGAGTGCTGAAAATGATAATGCAACTTCACCGCTGTACGGAATCGTTAACAGTGAAATTCTGGTCTTAACCGGCCATTCCTTTGGCTCAGCTGTAACCCTAGACGCAATTCAGGAAACCTGTGAATTTCCCTTATGCCGTCCGGAAGGCAGCACCTTTACTCTGCCGGAAGAAGTTAAAGCCGTTGCCTTATCCGGAATAAACACCATCCCCTTCGGCAACCCCTTTGATACTGTAAACAGGCCGACTGACAATCCGGTACCCATGGCAATTATTAACGGCGACCTTGATGAAAACGCAGAATATCACGACACCAAAGAGTCCTATAAACTCGTTCAAAATCTGCCTAAAGCCCTTGTTTTTGTAAAGGGCGCAAACCATTACGGTCTTTGTGATGTAAATAATCCCGGCAATCCGAACTTTCCTGCAGTGCCTCAAAATGACGGAACACCAACCCCGCAGGAGAATCCGCCAACCCTTGACCAAAATATTTCAATAGAAACAAATGCCCGCTGGTCAGCCATGTTCCTTCGCGCCCATGCTTTAAATGATACCGCAGCCATGGAATACATAACCACAACAGGCAGGTTTGATCCGAACGTTGAAGTCCGCTATGGCGACGAACAATTAGATTATGAACTTTTGCTGGCGCAAGCATCAGAAATTGATAATAATACATGCGAATATACGCAAACACTGGTTGGAGATATAGATGAAAACTCCGGAGTTACTGTTAATGCCGTTAATCCGGGCAGTGCTTTTACATCGACAAAAGCAACTGTTGATAACAGCACAAATACCGCTATACCCGTGTATATGATTGTGCAGGGAACATCTGATGAGATTTTTAGAAATGATAAAATCAACACCATGATTTGGTGCAAAACGCGCATACCTGAAGCAATAAAATGGAACACTGGAATAAATTATACAGAACAGGACACATCAGCCGGTACATGCAGGCAGGTTAATGAATATGTTTATGACATGACCCTGGACCTTTTAACAGGCGAACAGAGAGAAAGATATAACAATGAAGGTAAAAAAATTGTTTTTACTGATGATACGATTGTGGGAGAGGGTATAGAATTTTACGCTCTTGACCAGTACAGCCTTATCACTGACAACGGCACTCATTTAGAGATATCTTCAGCTTCTCTTGAGAGTGATTTTATCGATCCTGATGATGATAGGCATGGTGCGAAATATTGTAAAATTATTTCATCACAAAATTTATTGGCATGGATGCGGGACGGAGCCTTTAAAAACAGTACCAGCTTAACACCTGCAGATTCCTTAACTGATATAACCTGTGAGGATATGGATAATTCAACAGGGAGTTGTTATTTTGTAAATGAACATACCTCTACATACCTGTGTGAAGATTATATTGGGCCGAATTATACCGGAGGAGAGAGTGGAACGGCAAAAGCAAAATGCGACAACATACGGAAAGGAACTTATGTTGATGGCGTTCAGTGCGCTAACCGGACGGATATTACCGGGGTCATAACTGGAATCTGTGCAATCAACGAATCTTCAGATGGGGCATATACCTGGAGCCTGTATTATCCTGAAGGTGAAGCAGACTGTCCTCTTAGATTTTTCACCTGTAATGCACCGTAGTTAGATGGTGGTAGGTGATGTTTTTGGTAATGGTCCAGGCTGTGGAGACTTCGGTCAGATTGCCCGTGAAAAGGAATACTGATTGAAAAGCATCAATATTTTATCAAAGGCGGGGTATTTAATACTCCGTCTTTTTCATTTTATCATGAGTACTCCTGACAAACCCATAAATCCAGATTACATGCCATTAGCTTGAATCCTGCCAGAGACTAAATAACTGAATTTTACCTTAGCTCGAGGTTGGATGAAATTCTATTCTTGTTAACAAAACCGCCTAGATTTTATCGTGAAAAGATTTAAATTATTAATGCATCATAAAGATCTGTCAGGCAGGATACAGTCACAGTAGGCTCTATCTCCCACGGGTCAAAGACCTGTTTTGGGCTGCGCCTGATCCAGACCGAATTCATTCCCACAGAACCTGCTCCAATAACATCAAAAGGGTTTCCTGAAATCAGCCAGGATTCAGAAGATTTTGAGCAGGATTTATTTAAAAAATACGCATAAGCATCAGGGTTTGGTTTGAAGGTTTTTATATCGTCAACACTAATGATACCTTCAAAATGCTTTTCTATGCCGGCATTTTTAAGCAGATTTTTGACCTCTTCTCCAAATCCATTTGAAAAAGCAAATATGCGGTATTCTGAAGTGCTTAGTTTTCTTAAAGATTTCGTGGCATCAGGGAAAGGCGGTAAAGCTCTGTATTTTTGCATAAGACAGTTTTTCTCATCTGCTGTCAGTCCGGTATTTAAATAAGCATCGGAATAATCAAGTGCGCTCTGTGTGCAGACAGAAAACTTTTTATATTTTTTCATCAGGCCTCTGCGAAAAGAATATTCAAGCTGTTTTGAGCGCCAGAGGTCCATGAAGACTTCAGCCTTATCAGCGATATATTGTTTGAGAAGGTCATTTACACCGTTTGTATCAATTAATGTGCCATAGACGTCAAAGGCTAGAGTTAATTGCATGACAGTTTCTTATTGTTAATAATTAATTTTAAATTTTTATTTTTAATTGTGTATTGAAGAGTTGTTTTTAAATAAGTTTAATGCCCCATGGAAAAAGAGCAATAAATCATTTGAGGCTTAAGTCGGAGTTATTTTGACTGCTGCTTTATAAGGTCTTTATAGCTTCCGCCATTAAGCACATTTTTATAACCCATTTTCATAAGTGCTTTTTGCGCTATACCGGATCTTCGACCGCTTCTGCAGTATAGAACGATATGCTGATCAGTGTCTTTTGTAATACTGTTTATTTTTTCTTCAATCTCCGTATACGGGATGTTAATTGCTTTTTCAAGGTGACCGCTTAAAAATTCAGTTTTTGTCCTTACATCAATAAGAACTGTGTTATTGTCCATAATCATTTTAGACGGTACTTTATTTTGTTTTGAGCAGGCAGCTGTAAGGAGGACTATTAAAATTAATAAGATTAAATTTTTCATATCTATCCTTTTGATGAATGTCTTTAGAAGAGTTTATATTTAACGAGCTTATAGCTTTTAAAATAATTAAAGTCAACCAATAAGGAGTGATGTAAATGTTTAGAAGGGTAAGAAAGGCTGCGTGGTAGATTAAGTATTAAAGGGATAATAAACAGACTTAAGAATTATAGATTAAACCTGTTTTTATTAGTAACAAGTTGTTTTATGTTTAACTGCAGTTTCCACTGCATCCCCCGCATCCTTCTCCGCAGGAGGCAGGTGTGTCAGGTTTAAGTCCTGTTTCAGCGACCTCAATGTCAAATACCAGGGTTTTTCCAGCCAGAGGATGATTGGCGTCCATTTTTATAACATCTTCACATATCTCATGAACAGTTGCCGGTACCGGGTTGCCGGCCTGATCAGCAAGCTGAAGGGTCATACCGACTTCCACTTTCATGTCTTCCGGCATGTTAGTTTTGGGCATATCAATTATCATATCTTCGTTTCTTTCACCATACCCTTCTGTCGGCGATATGCGAACTGTTTTTTTATCTCCAACACTCATTCCAATAACGGCATTGTCAAAACCTTTGACAAGCTGTCCAGTGCCTGTGGTGAATTTTAAAGGCATACGGCCTTCAGATGTGTCGAAGACCTCGCCGGATTCAAACTTCCCGGTGTAATGGACACTTATGGTGTCCCCTTTTTTAATCGTTTCTTTCATTGACATTTCTCCTTCTTCTGTTGTGAGCTTAATGTTTACGAGTTGTCCGTTTGCAGTCCATTTGCGCGCAGTTTTTTGTTAAAATAACTGATACAACTTCTGGTGATTAAAAAAACAGGATTAGGTCTTTAAAGCTTAATCCTGTTTTTTTGTTTATATTAATAAGGCCCAGTATCTGCTACTAGATGTCCAGTGCTTCTATAACGACATCTAGAATATCCTCGACTTTCATTTTTGAGCCTGAACCATCGATTCCGTCAGTCAGATTTGCTTCACACCATGGACAGGAAGTTAAGATGGTTCCTGCTCCAGAAGCTTCTGCTTCTTCGACTCTTTCTTTTGCTGTTGCCAAAGCAAAGTCAGGATATGCAGATTTTGCACCGCCGCCACTACCGCAGCACCATGAATATTCTTTGATTCTTTCCATCTCAACAAGCTTTAAACCCGGAATAGCTTTAAGTATATTTCTGGGTGCGTCATAAACACCGTTTGCTCCTCTGTTCATGTCACGTGGCGGTTCAAACAGGCCGTAATCAGTGCGTTTACCTTCCCAGTGTTTATAGCCCTCACCGCGTCTTCCCAGATGACAGGGGTCATGCCAGGTGATTTGCTTGTTAACATTTTTCTTAAATTTAAGTTTCCCATTATTGATCAGTTCTTCAATGAACTGGGTTGAATGCTGTACGGTGTATGGTAGAGCGGTTGTGTCGATGCTCTGGATGCGGGCGTATTTCTCAGAGAAGGTCATGAAGCAACCGGGGCAGTTAGTAATAATCTTTTTAGCACCTGTTGATTTGAACATCCCAAGATTTTTTTCTGCGATCTCTTTAAAACTTTTGATATCTCCGATATTATCAGAAATACCGCCGCAGCAAACCTCTTTTGCACCGAGAATTCCAAAGTCAATGCCTGCTTTCTGAAGGATTTTTGCAGTTGCCTTGGGAACTGTATCAAAACCAGGCTTGTACGCATAAGTACATCCTACATAGTAGAGAACTTCTGCTGTTTCGCCGGATTTAGAGAGGTCTTTGACCCCCATTTTTTTTGCCCAATTGGCACGGCGGGTTCTGGGCTGTTTCCAGACATTGTCATACTGGTTAATGCTTGTGATGAACTCTTTATGTGCAGGCAGCGGAGCGTAGCCTTTTTCGCAGGCTTCTTCTCTTAATGCGTCAAGCACACCAATGATATCAAGGTCCATGATCCTTTTACAGTTTGTGTCACATGCGGCGCAAACCGGGCATCTATAGATAACTTCAAGCAGGGTGTCTTTGTGTTCTTCCCAGTTGAGCTCACCTTTTAACAAGCCGGTGGCTATATCGTTTTTACCCTGGGCAGCGTATGCGTCATATTGACCATAAACCAGAGAGGGGCAGTTCCTTGAAAATCTGTGGCTTTTAATTTCCCACAAATGAGACCATTTGCATGTAGAACATCTCTGGCAATGCTCTGCATCATATGCTATTTTCTCTAATGCCATGTTTACCGTCTCCTTCTTATTACGAAGTTATTAGTGTTTTATCTTTTATTTTATTTGTTTTGAATTATAAAAGTTAAGTAATAATATTAACATATTTCTTTGAAATTGAAAAGAAAATTTTATTTTTTAATCAAAAATCGGGATTCGATGACCTGATAGTAGTGATATATATGTCTGTAGTGTACCCTTCTAATCAAGGCACTATTTTCTAACTGTTGCTTTGTTTCATTCTGGGCAAGATCTTATATTCGATATTTGTTAGCAGTTTAGACAACAGCTGTTCAAGCGTCTTAATATCCTCGCCTGTAAAGTTATCAAGTATATCTTTGCCTGCGGTTTGCTGCAGGTTTGTCAGCGCTTCTTTCATCTCTTTTGCCTTGGGCGTGGTAAATACCTTTATTACTCTTCTATCTCTGGAACTTCTTTCTCTTCTGACAAGGTCTTTTTTTTCCATTCGGTCGATTATTCCGGTTATTGTGGGACCGTCCCTTGAGAGCCTTTTACTGAGCTCGCTTAACACCAGACCGTCTTCGGTCCAGAGTGAAATCAAGACTTCAAACTGGGGCGGCGTTATGCCGTACTTTTTCATCTGGAATTCGAAAAAGCGTCTCATGCCGCGGTGAATTTTGCCCATTAATTCGTTTGAGGTTTTAAAGGTATGCATATGTGTTTTCAATTATTTTAGATTATAAATTTTTAAATCATTAAGGTTTTATTCGGTTCGGGTAACTTTGATTTATAATGACAGCCCTTTTTCTTCGAGAAGCACGCCTTTTACTCTTGCAAGATCTGCAGCTGATTTTGCATGTTCAGTCCGGGCAAAGGCAAGGGTGCTTTCTGCATCTGCCAGGTCATCCTGAAACTCCAGAACGTCATGAGTTGTAGACATGCCGACCTCATATTTCTTTTCTTCAGCTTTCAATTTTTCTTTTGCAAGTCTAAGTGATGCCGTTGCAGAGTCGATTACTTTTTTACTTGTGTTAAACTTTCTTACCGCATCGCGAACTTCCTTAATTATGATATTTTCAGTGCTTTTAATATTTGTGACGGACTTCATTTTCTGGATTTTTGCGCGGTTATACTGGCTCTTTGCGAGCCTGTTTTCAAGGGGAAATTCAATTTTTACGCCGACTGAATACTTATAATAATCTCCATCTGCCATGTTGTCATAGACATCGTCCCAGTGTCCTGTCCAGGGTGAATCTGAGGCCCCCGTGTTAAAAAATGTATCTTGGGGTCTTCCTGCAAGACCGGTGGTACCGATCGAGCCGATCAGATCAATTCTGGGTAATTTCTGGTTCTTGGTATATTTTACCTGTATGTTTGAAGCCTTCAGGTCCAGTTTAGCCTGTTTAAAGTCCGGCCTTTTTTCAAGGGCAACAGCAATAATTTCCGGCAGATTATCTTCAATTGTTAAAACCTCTGGTTTGTCTGTCGGTATTAAAGATACGTTCCAGTATGTTTCATCTTCATAAAGGTTAAGGCTTAGTTTAAGTTCGTCTTCTGCTCTTTTTACGCTGGCTTCTGCGACAATAACGTCCTGTTTTCTGAGTGCAACCTCTGCTTCTGCCTGATATATCTCGATTGGAGCCAGAGCTCCGGCTTCAATTTTTATCTTAAATTCTCTTTCCAGGTCTTCAGCACTCTGGAGTGATTTTTTTTTACTTATAAGGTCTTCAATTCTGAACATCAGGTCCCAGTAGTTGGACTCTACCTGGTACAAAATATCCATCACATTTTGCTTGAATTCGTTCTCAGAGCTTTCAAAATTAAGTTTTGCTATTTTTATCTGGCTTTTACCGATAGATATGCCGAAGTCTTTTAAAAGAGGTTGGGTTAAAGAAAGGGTTGTTTCACCCGTATATTCAGGGTTCAGGGCAAAGACCCCTGCTCTATTTTGATGTTCCTGATGGGCCAGTTTCACTTCAGCTTGTGTTCCCGCTGTAAACTTCTTTTTTACCCCCGCTTCAAAGTTAGTTCTCTCATCCAAAGTTGTAGCGCTTTCGTCACTACCCGAAAGAGCGAAGGCCGTCTGTTCTCTTGCCATGTTCTTTTCTAGTTGAGTTGTAAAGGTTGTATCAAATTCTCCTTTTTCTCTTAAAATATCTGTTTCAGCCACCTGTGGATTAAGACTCAAAAATTTAATCTCAAGATTGTTTTTAAGCGCCAGGATAAGGGTGCTTTTTAATGGGAGATTTACCTTTTCCTCTGTTATTGTAAGTGTGAGCACAGATTCTTCCGGAGTTTCTTTTCTTTGTACTTCGGCCAAAACGGGCGAATAAACAGAAAGTGTTAGGAACAGTGTTGTTAGGAGTAAATAAAGTTTAATTAGTGCTTTCATTTAACGCCTCCTTTTAATTAGTACACAATCAAATAGTATGCTAAAAATTAATAATACACATTTTTTCTTTTGTCAAATTATATGTATTTTTCTACAGGTTTTCTTGTATAAAAAAAGAGCCCAATGGCTCTTTTTTGTTAGTAAATATAAATTTTTGGTATTATTTGTATTTTTCCATATCATCAGCAATGTCTGACAGACCGAGTTCAAGCAGTCTTTCCCTTGTGGGTATGCCGGTTTCCCTGTTCCAGCCCCTGAAATCATAATACTGGTCAAGCATGTAATCAAGCATTTCCTGTGAGATCACCATTCCTTTTGAAGGGCCGGTCTTTATGGGTTCTTCCATAAACCTTTTGGGTAAGGTGTCATCTTTTCTTCTGTATCCTTCACGGATAGAAAATGCCCTGATCAGGTTCCAGATTCTTTCAGATGTTTTCTTAGTATCTTCAAGAGTTAGGTCCATGCCGGTTGTATTATTTAGACATCTTACCAGAACGTCAGTAATATCCAGCGGGCCCCAGACGGATTCAGGAAGATGGCAGAGTATCATTGAGTCTGTCAGGATATTCAGGTGGTTAATACGCGCGGTATATTCACCTTTGCCTTCTATGGTATTGCGTTTTATAAAGCCTGTTCTTTCACCGGTAGGTCTGCCGTCATGGTGACTGCCGCCGCGGGGTCCAGTTGCGTATCCCAAAGCAAAGCCGGGCATTCCTCTGGCTGAGTGACCGGGAAAAGTGAGACCCTTATTCTGCATGGCAAAATCAGCAGATCCTTTCCCAATTTTTTCAGAAGCTCTTTTTACACCTTCTGCCAGAATGTTTCCAAGATTCGTTTCACGCATTGCAACTTTTGTTACCATGTCCATAATAATGTCTGAGCGTCCGAATTTAAGCTCAACACCATCGGTATCCTTATCCGTTAAAATTCCTTTTTCATAGCATTCCATTGCAAAGGCTATTGCAACACCGGCTTCAATTGCATCCACACCCAGGTCATCACATAACCTTTCTGCTGCTGCTACAACATCAAGGTCATTGTGGCCGCACATTGACCCCAGTGAAAAAATATCTTCATACTCCGGACCTTCTACCATTGCGCCTTTGTGTGCGCCTTTTTCTACAATACTGAATTTCCCGCACCTTGAGGGGCAGGCAAAACAGGATTTATCTCTCTTAACCAGTTCTTTACGCATTGTATCACTGGAAAGTCCTTCTGATTCTGTATAATACTCATCCTGCCAGTTATTAAAACCAAACAGTCCAAGAGTGTTGTTTGCATTTACCAATACAGGGGTACCGTAACGGGGAAGGATTTCAGCAGTTGAGGGGTTTGCATTAAAACGCGCAAAAACATCATCAAGTAAAATTTTCATTTTTCTCATGTCAGGAACATGTATATCCCCGTGTCCTCTGACCGCAACGGCTTTTAATTTTTTTGATCCGAGTACCGCACCCAGTCCTCCTCTTCCCAGAGCGCGAGAGCCGCATATGACGCAGGCAAAACGCACCAGTTTTTCTCCGGCAGGACCGATGGCGGCAATCTGGATTTCATCAGAACCAAGTTCTTCAAAAAGTTCTTCCTGAACTTTTGTGGTATCCATTCCCCACAAATGTGACGCGTCACGAAGCTCAACCCGTCCGTCATCAATAAAAAGATATACCGGTTTTTCCGATGCGCCTTCAAAGATGATACCGTCGTACCCGGCGTATTTCAGTTCAGGTCCGAAGTGTCCGCCTGCTGAACTGTGAAAAAATGAGTTTGTGAGCGGAGATTTTGAGTAAAGGCCGACCCGGCTTGCTGTGGGTATCATGGTTCCCTCAACCGGTCCTGTCAAAAAAATTGCCTTGTTCTCAGGTGATAAAGGGTCTATGCCCGGTTCAAGTTCATCATAGAGTATGCGGGTGGCCATACCCGCACCACCTATATAGTTTTCTGCGAGTTCATTGGTGATTGGGAATTCACTGGTTGTGCTGTCTGTCAGGTTGACTCGAAGGATTTTTCCGACATAGCCTTTATACTTTAAGGTGTTACTGCTCATCTAATGTTTAGCCTCCATCAAAAGGAATCATGATTGTTACCACATCTCCGTCGCTGAGGGATTTATCCATGTCAGCGATGGAACGGTATGCCTCATCATTTACTAGTATGAGAAAAGGAACCAGCTCTTTTGTTAGTTGATCTCTGACCTGGCGGTCAAAACTGTCCCCATACTTTTTATCAAGAAAATCAAAAAGGTTGGTAAGGTTTGCCTTAGGCGCTAACTCTACAGTTATTTCTTTTTGTCCTATAACATCTTTTAAGTTTGCAAAGGTCTTAAGGATTATCTGCATTACCCTCTTCTTTTGCACTGTTGTTTCTTTGCAGCCAGTCCTCAGCCACAATCTCTGTTAAAACAATATTTTTCTGATCAGGTTTTGGGTTTCCCTCAGTAAAAGTTATGCATCCCACTGGACAGTATTTAAGGCACTGGGGCTTGCCAGCACAGGAGTCGCAAAACCTGGAGAAAACAGGAACAGGTACTTCAGGAAAACCGATCATATCAACCTTTATCAAAGCTTTTTTCGGATTGAAAACATTCATTTTTGTCATTGCGCAAGCCAGTTCACACAAACGGCAGCCTATGCATATGTCAGGATTTACTGATAAAAATTTCCTCACTTTATTATTGCCTCTTAATTTATTTGGATCATTGGTTATTGGCGCTCTTAATTTAGTGCAGCCATTATTTATATCGTTTAATTCAAAAAAATTCCAGACTTTTTTAAGACTGAAACTAACATAACATATTAAGTGTCTGATATTCCATTATTTAATGGTTTTATGGCATCTCTGTTTATAAAACAAAATAGAGCTGCTTATTTAAAATTGACACAAAATGATTTTTCTATTATTATTTTATGTTTTATAAATAAAAGTTTAAGAAAGCTTCAATTTAATGACGTTTGCAAGCGCTTAAATTTAAAAGCTGTCTCTTAAAACAAAAAATATTTGATAAATTATTTAAAGGATAAAGGTGTATATGAAACATTATAGCCATATTATCAGATTTGCTTTAATTTTAGTACTGGTTGCAATAGGGTTTCTGATGGTCAGGAGTTTTCTGGTGCCAGATTCATTCGGTATATACGGTACTTACAAGTACGGATTTCATCGTGGAGACTCGGATAAGGAGCAGGCAGCCCGGCCGGCGCTTTATCGCGGTGTTGATAAATGTGTTCAGTGCCATGGAGAACAAAAAAATAATATTATAGCTGGTGGACATAAAGAGGTTAACTGCGAGGCCTGCCATGGAGTATGGCAGGCACATAACAGTCAGACAAAGTCCGTTGTAATAAAAGATATTTCTTCAGATGTATGTCTTTTATGCCACCAAAAGCTCGATGCACGTCCTAAAGGGTTTCCCCAGGTAGAGGGTCTTAAAAAACATATGCTGGAACAGGAACAGGATTTTGAGGATGGAATGGCATGTGGCGACTGTCATGATCCTCACGAACCAATGTAATTTTTTAAAGGATTTAATATGAGCATGGATCGTAGAAAATTTTTAAAGACTGTTTTCCACAGTGGGCTTGTAATAACCGTATTTCCGTCCGGTGTTTTCGCTTCAGGTGGATCAAACTCCAACCTGTATGCATTTATAGTTGATACTGAAAAGTGTATTGGCTGCGGCAAATGTGGAAGTGCCTGCAGGAAAGAAAACAGTGTTCCAAAGGATTGTTACCGGACATGGATTGAACGTTATCGCATTATGGAAAGTGGGCAGGTGAATGTTGACAGCCCCCATGGCGGAGAGCACGGGTTTGAGCCTGTTAACGATTCTGAAAAACTTGATAAAGCTTTTTTTGTTCCTAAACTCTGTAATCACTGCAAGGATCCGAATTGTGTTCAGGTCTGTCCGGTGGGTGCAACATACGTATCCAAAGAGGGTTTTGTACTGGTGGATGATAAACAGTGTGTGGCCTGTGGATATTGTATACAGGCCTGTCCTTACGGTGCACGGTTTTTTAATACGTTTACAAGTGTTGCGGATAAATGTACCTGGTGCTATCACCGGGTTAAAAAGGGATTTAATACGGCATGTGTTACTCTTTGTCCGACAGGTGCCCGTAAATTTGGGAAAATAGATGATGAGAATGGCACGGTTTATAAGATATTAAAAGAAAAACGGCTACAGATTTTAAAACCAGAGACAGGAAATAACCCGATGGTTTTTTACATTGGACTGGATAAGGAGGTGCGCTAATGCATGAAATAGTAACCCAGGGTTTTTTGTTCCCAAATGAAATTCATGTGCACTGGAGTATCATGATCGTTTTGTATCCTTATATTACAGGTCTTGTTGCCGGGGCATTTATTGTTTCTTCTCTTTATCATGTTTTTGGTGTTAAAGAGCTTAAACCGATTGCAAAGTTTTCACTGGTGGGTGCTTTCTGTTTTCTGCTTTTTGCATGCACACCGCTTCTTTTTCACCTTGGGCATCCTGAGCGGGCGCTGAACATCATGTTTACTCCCAAGTTTACTTCAGCAATGTCCGGATTCGGCTATATATACAATTTTTATCTTATCGTTGTTCTTCTTGAAATATGGTTTGTATTTCGGCCGTATATTGTTAAAAGGGTTAAAGAGAGTGCCGGAATCGTAAAGGGTTTTTATTTTGTACTGGCCCTAGGCAGTACGGATGTTTCGGAAGAGGCTCTGAAAATTGACCATAAAATTACCATGTTTCTTGCCTCAATCGGGATACCGTCTGCCTGTATTTTGCATGGATATGTGGGCTTTCTATTCGGTTCACTAAAATCCAATCCATGGTGGTCAACCCCGCTGATGCCGGTTATTTTTCTCCTTTCTGCAATTGTATCTGGTATATCAGTTCTGGCAGTGACATATGTTATCGTTATGAAGTTTAAAAAACAACCGATTGACAGTCCCTGCTTAAAGAGTCTTTTTGCCTATCTCTGGGCTTTCTTTATTCTAGATATAACACTTGAGTCAATGGAAGTTGTTACCATGCTATATGAATCGCATGAGGAATGGCATATAATTTCCCAGATGTTGACCCAGAAACTGGGATTTAGCTATATTTTTCTCCAGATGGCAGTCTGTTCGGTAATTCCTTTTATACTGCTTGGTTTTGTTACACTTAAAAAGATGAAGGATTCAACCCGTAATATCCTGGGTATTCTCTGCTCTGTAATGATCCTTGTTCAGGTGCTTGCCATGCGCTGGAATGTGATCATCGGAGGACAGCTTTTTTCAAAAAGTTTGAGGGGTCTTACAAGCTACGCTCCTACCTTTCTTGGAAGAGAGGGGCTTTTGGTCGCGATTATTCTTTTTTCCGCTCCTTTTATAGTGATGTATATCTTTAACCTTATTCTGCCGTACTGGGACAAGGTTGAGGTTAAGGCTGAAGAATATTAAGATCTTTGAATTTATTTTTTAAATTAATATACGGTGAGGAGAAATATAGACAATGCTGACAATAATTGATCCGCTGCTGGTTATTATTGCTGTTACCGTCTGTGTGCACGGTCTTGTGAAAAGGTCCAAACTTTGGATGATGGGACAGGACGGTGAAGCAGATAAAAATGAGGGCAACAGGTTGATTGATTTGATCGTTGATACGGTCATTCACAAACGGATACTTAAAGAGCCTGTCCCGGGTCTAATGCATCTTGGCATGTTTGCCGCATGTGTTGTTCCCCTGCTGGTGATCATAGTGCTGCAGATCAATTTCCTGCTGCCTGCTGCAATCGGTGCAGGGTTTTCTGTAATTCTGGACATTATCGGACTGATCGGTCTGGTGGGAATCATTTACGCTGCTTTCAGACGTTATATCCTGAGACCTGACCGCCTTGATGACACCAAGTCTGAAGATGCGCTGCCGCTTATCTGGCTGTTTGCGATCATCTTTATCGGTTTTTGCATTGAAGGCTTAAGAATCACAATAACAGGGCAGGGCGCTGCCACAGCACCTGTGGGAATGGCATTTTCTTTAATTTTTGCTCCTTTGGGTGATTTTAACGGCACACTTCACAGCCTGCTCTGGCGGGTGCATTTCTTTCTGGTTCTGGGCATGATTGCGGCCATTCCCTATACCAAGTTTATTCATATAATTATATCTCCAATTAATGTTTATTTGAGAAAATACGGCCCGATCGGTGATTTTAGCGGTATTGATTTTGAGACAGCTGAAACCTACGGTGTCGCAAATATCGAGGAGTTTACCAAAAGACAGCTGCTTCACCTTGATGCCTGTATCCGCTGCGGTAGATGCCAGGATAACTGCCCGACCCATTTAAGTGAAAAGCCTCTTTCTCCCAAGAAACTTCTTCAGGACCTTAAGAAAAATATGGAGGATAAGGCTGCAGGTAATTTTGAAGAGGGAAAACTGGTGATTGGTGATGTGATTGATCATGAGACTATCTGGGCATGCACCATGTGTCTTAACTGTACAGAACATTGTCCGGTATGTAATACCACTGCGGACAAAACTATCGAGCTGAGACGTTATCTGGTCATGACAGACCCCAACTTTCCGAGTGAGGCCCAGACGGTATTTAAGAATATGGAAAATAACTCAAACCCGTGGGGTGTGGGTTCTGCGACACGCGGTGACTGGGCCAAAGAGCTCGGCGTTCCAACAGCTTCTGAGGCGGAAAGCTTTGAT
>JAHEEI010000130.1 GCA_024640785.1 Pseudomonadota bacterium | reverse complement strand
AAATCCATAAAATACGCAGCAAGTTTTTTTGGGGTAATTGACCTGCTGGCCATTCTTCCCACATATTTGAGTATTTTAATTCCAGGCAGTCAGTATCTGCTGGTAATCCGGATACTGCGAGTGCTTCGTGTGTTCAGAGTGTTGAAACTTGCCAAATTTCTGGGTGAATCAGACATGCTGATTCAGGCTTTGCGGGCAAGCAGACGTAAAATTACTATATTTCTTTTTGCGGTTCTCACGCTGGTCATCGTCCTTGGGTCATTCATGTATGTCATCGAAAGCCGTGGAAATGGGTTTACCAGTATTCCCCGGAGTATCTACTGGGCCATTGTGACACTTACAACCGTGGGCTATGGAGACATCCATCCAAAAACAGGGCTTGGCCAGGCACTTGCTGCGGTTATCATGATCCTTGGATACGGCCTTATTGCGGTACCCACAGGAATCATTACGGTTGAGGCTTCAACCCTTAAACAGAGACCTTTACCCCACCCCTGTGTTGAGTGTGGCTCTGAAAACCATGACAGAGACGCCGTGTTCTGCAAGTACTGCGGTGAAAGGTTATAAAGGAACCCCGGGTCCATGAAAACTCAGATTATTTATTATTCAAAATATGGTTCAGCAAAAGAAATTGCTTTCAGGATAAAGGAAAAGCTGAATGCCGATGTCATCTCTGATATTGCAGAGCTTAACAGCATTAACGGGGACCTTTTAATTATCGGTTCTTCTATCTATTCCGAAAGTCCTGACAAAAAGATCCTCGACCTGCTCCTTGATGAAGAAAATCTTTTAAAAGATAAAAAGATCGCACTCTTTGTGGTCTGCCTTGCAAAGGAAGAAAGAACAGTAAGAGAAATGAAAATTGGCGGCCCGGTCTATTTGCGGAAGATGGAAACTGCGCTAAAACAAAAACCCGTTGCTGCACAGATTTTCGGAGGAAGGCTGATCCCAGACCTTCTTTCTCAAGAAGACTATAAACGGCAGGAGGCCTTTTATAAAATGCGCAGGCTCACCTTTAATGCAGTGGACATGGTTTCATCAGATGAGATAGATGAATTTGTCCTCAAGCTGAAAGATCTTCAGTGAAAGGCTTAACCTGAAAAAGTTTTTCAGTTTCCCACCGACTTTAAGGCCTTATCTGTTTTTGTTATAAACTCAAAACCCTGCTTATTTGCAAGAATAGTATCTTCTATCCGTACCCCGCCCCATTTCGGGATATAGATGCCGGGCTCAACAGTAAAGACCATGCCCGCTTTTACCTTTTCTTTAGAATGAAAGGACACAACAGGAGGCTCATGCACAGAGAGGCCTAGACCATGACCGGTGCTGTGGGTAAAATATTTTCCGTATCCTTCTTTTTTTATATGATTTCGTGCTGCAGCATCTATATTTTTTAACGGTCTGTTAATTGTGATTTTCTTAATTGCAAGATCGTGCGCTTTTTTTACGGCATCATAGACGTTCTTCTGTTTTGCGGTGGGCTTTCCAACCACAAAGGTGCAGGTCTCATCAGAGGCATAGCCCTTATACACAACTCCATAATCAATGGTTACAAATTCACCTTTCTTGATTTTCTTATCTGTGGCATTCCCATGGGGAAGCGCAGACCGCCAGCCTGAAGCCACAATGGTTTGAAAAGCAATACTTTCCCCGCCCTTTTTTCTCATCTTGTATTCAAGCTCAGAAGCAAGGTCTAGCTCTTTAACTCCTGGATTTATCATTGGGATTACCTCCTCCAGGCTTTCTGCCGCGATAGCCGCTGCTTTTTTAAGCGCGCGGAGCTCAGCCTTAGTTTTTATTGCCCTTAAACCATCAAGCTTTTCAGCCAGGGGTTCAAAGTTTGCCGTACCTGCTTCCTTTTTCAGGGCATTAAAAAGATCCAGGGTCAGGTGTTTTGATTCATAGCCGATTGATTTAACTTTAAATTTGTTTATAAGTCTGCCAAGCGCTTTCCATTTTTCCTTAAAAATGACTGTTTCAAAAGCTTTAACCTGTTCTCCCGCCTGAACCGTATATCTTCCATCCGTCAAAAAAAAGCCCTGATCTTTAAGCAGAAGAAGAGATCCTTCTGTTCCGGAAAACCCGGTCAAATAACGCACATTTTCAGGACTGGTAATAAAAATTCCGCCAAGTTCTTTTCCAGCCAGCTGAAATACTTTTTTTGCTCTCTTCTTAAACATGAATAATTTCTCCCAGCATGGTTTAAAGAGGTGACCCTCTTTTTTATTGACAATTTTTTCCAGCAAAAGTAGTATTTTTATTTGGCTCAAAACACAATCAATAAGACCTTTTGATTGAATAATACATCTTTTTGCTGTAAAAAAACAAATATTTAAACCTTAGGAGGAAAACCATGGATATTAATGATCTTGCAAAACGTGTTCAAGCTTTAGAGGACATTGAAGCGATTAAGCAGTTGAAAGCAGAATATGCGGATGCCTGTGATGACATGTACAACCCTGAAAGAATGAAAGATCTTTTTACCAAAGATGCCGTTTGGGATGGTGAAAAAGAGGGTTTTGGACTGCATGAAGGAATTGATGCGGTATGTGCCTTCATGGAAGGCGCAAAAGACAGTCTGCTTTTCGGGGTACACTATTTTTTGCAGCCAAGAATCAAGATTATCAGTGGAACCGAAGCAGAAGGCACTTTTTATCTGTGGCAGACCAGTACCATGGCCAATGGAAAAGACATTTTTCTGGCTGGAAAAGAATATGACAAATATAGAAAAGAGGACGGTGTCTGGAAAATGAGCCGTATGGAGCTGGAGCTATTTTATGCTGCTGATATCAAACAGGGTTGGAAAGAGGACAAGATGTGCGGTCTCAAAGAAGACTGATAAATTAAAGAACATTTTTTATATCAAAATATAAAAAAGCCCGGATCAGAACACTATTTGATTCGGGTTTTTTTATAGAGATATTTTTGAAAATTAAAACAATATAATGCCCAATTTTATCTCTATTTTCAAAAATTTTACCTTAAAATGTACCATTTGAGAAAATTTATGAAAAATTGCAGGCCTGTCGCAGATTACTGTAAACATTGGCTAAGCAGAGTAATTATCAACATTTCTTGAGATTCTTCATCAAGAAAAAGCATAAAAGATGTTTTTTTTGCTTGCAATTTGAATTTTATTAAATATAATTTATTCAAATATAAGCATTTCTATTTTTAAGTCAAAAAGATATTCTAGCTGTTTAAAGTAATTGTTTTTATAAAGCAGTATATTCCTAAGAGATAAAACGCACAATTAGCATTGTTTTATTAGAAGATGAAGCAGAAAAAAAACCCTTTACAGGAGGAGATCAAAATGCCAAAAACTAGTGCAGCAATAGACTCATTAGTAGAGGTATCCCCCCCCAAAAAAGGAAACGCCACAGATAATGAAGAAACTATCCTTAAGTATGCCCCTCTGATCAAATATATTGCTAACCGTATTGCCGCAAGGCTTCCAGTGCATATAGATATCCGTGATATGATAAATTCTGGGGTTCTGGGACTTATGGATGCTCTGGAAAAATTTGACCCGGATAAAGGCGTAAAATTTGAAACATATGCCGAGTACAGGATCAAGGGAGCAATCCTTGACAGTTTAAGAGCTATGGACTGGGTTCCGCGTTCTGTCCGGAAGGTGGCAACACTGCTTGAAAACACTTCGGCTGAGCTTGAAAAGAAGTATGGAAGGCCTGCTACAGACGAGGAGCTGGCAAAAGCCATGAATATTGATGTTGATAAATTCTATAAAATGATGAGCAGGGTAAGCAATATCCCAATGCTCAGTCTTGAGATAGATGCTAGAACCTCAATCCTTGACAGACTGATCAGCGACAGCAGTAAAACACCTTATGAGGCGATTGATAAAGAAGAATTAAGGGGAGTTCTGGCAAACAGTATAGAAATGCTTCCTGAAAAGGAAAAAAAGGTTATTTCTCTTTATTATTTTAGTGAGATTACAATGAAGGAAATCGGGAAAATACTGGACCTGACCGAATCAAGGGTGTCACAGATACACACCAAGGCCGTTACAAAGCTTCGCGGCAAGCTCAGACGTGCCTGTTACTGCTGATCAAACGGAGGTATTTCGCTTTATGCCTGTTTATGAGTTTTTCTGCAAGAAGTGTAATACTCTCTTTAATTTTTTTTCAAAGACAATAAATCCCGCAAAACAACCCTTATGTCCCAAATGTTCAGGAAAGCTGAAGAAACAGGTTTCCACGTTTGCCTGTGTAGACTCTTCAAAGAAAGAGCCGGGTTCTGAAAGCATTCCTTTTGATGAGAAAAAGCTTGAAAAAATTATGGGCAGGCTTGAGGCGGAAACTGCAAATATAAATGAGGAAGACCCGCGCCAGGCAGCAGATTTAATAAAAAAATTCTCTGATATGGCCGGCATAAAACTTGGAAAAGGCATGGAAGAAGCTATTGGCCGGATAGAAGCAGGAGAAAATCCCGAACAAATAGAAAAGGAAATGGGTGATATCCTGGAAATTGAAGACCCGTTTAAAATGGCAGAAAAAATCTTTTCAAAAAAAAGCAGTCTCCTGCCTACCCCAAAAATAGATGAAAATCTTTATGATCTCTAGAGCTATTGTTTTTTCCTTCACCTTTTAAACTCAAAAAAATTTCACAGGATAAATACAACCTGTATTTTTAGTTATTTCTAAGATAAAATGGTCTATCTTTACAGGTAGAGCATGGGAGGCCAAAAAATTATCATAAAATATTCACATAATTTTCGAAACATAAAATACCCCTGTTGAATTAGGGCTTAACAGAGAAGCCGATGAAAATACAGCCGTTTATTTTTCCCAAAAGTTATTGAGGAAACTGCACTTTACCGCTCCTCTTCTGAAATAACCCCCAACAATTTTTCAGCAGTTAAAGGTACCGGGATTTCTTGTTGCCATCTCCCGAGAAAAAATTCAGTCAGTTGTCCTTCCCGTACGTTGAAATTATCGAGAGCTAGTTTTTTATTGACCGTACTGAAGTGTCCGGTCATTATTGTAAATTAGAAATAATTAATTATATAGGAGAGCAATAATAATGTTTACAGAAAAACAGTTCGACAGATATGCGGATGTTCTGATCTGGGGTCTGACCAAGGCGCGTACCGGAAAATTTAAAAAAGGAGATATTATCTCTGTACGCTTTAACCTTTCTGCCCTAAGACTGGCTGAGCTACTTCAGGAAAAGATCATTGATATGGGTATGCATCCTGTTATCCGCATGCTTTCCACCCCTGCAATGGAAGGCACTTTTTTTGGCAAAGGAAATGACAGCCAGCTCGTTTTTGAAACCCCGGGCGAACGTGAGCTTTGCCGAAAACTAAATGGAAGCATATATCTTAACGCACCAGAATCATTAACCCATTTGCAAAAGGTTAATCCGGCAAATATTGCAAAAACCACAATTGCCAGGAAGACAATCCGGGACATACTTATGAAACGGGAGGAAAAAGGAGAGTTTGGCTGGACACTCTGTTCTCTTACCACTCCGCAGCTGGCAAGGCACGCAAAACTGTCATTAAAAGACTACACCGATCAGATTGTAAAGGCCTGCTATTTGGACAAAAATGAGGCTGCCGCAAAATGGGAAGAGACTTTTAACAATGCCAAGGAAATAAAAAGGTGGCTCAATGGTTTAAAAATAAAAGAGTATTCTGTTGAATCAAAAAACATTGACTTAAAAGTTGTACATGGAGATAAAAGGAGATGGGTCGGCATCTCAGGGCACAACATTCCCAGTTTTGAACTCTTTATTTCTCCTGACTGGAGAGGAACAGAAGGTATTTTTTATGCGAACCAACCTTCTTACAGAAACGGTAACTATGTTAAGGGTATAAGGCTTGAATTTAAAAAGGGTGTGACAGTAAAAATCGACGCGGAAAAAGGAAAAAGCTTTACCCGACAACAGCTTGAAATGGATGCGGGCGCAAAAAAACTCGGGGAGTTCTCGCTTACGGATAAACGTTTTTCAAAGATCGACAAGTTTATGGCAGATACGCTTTTTGATGAAAATTTTGGCGGTAAATTCGGGAACTGCCATATTGCCATGGGGTCCTCATATTCAGACACTTTCAAGGGGGATTCCTCTGCCCTGACAGCTAAAACAAAAAAAGAACTGGGTTTTAATGATTCTGCGCTCCACTGGGACCTTGTTAATACAGAGGAAAAGCGGGTTTCTGCTGTTTTAAACAATGGAAGGAAAATACTGATATATGAAAAAGGGAGGTTTAATTACTAGTACAAGGGTTGTTGTCAGCAGTATTTAACTCTTTAAATTTTTCAACAAAGGAATTATGAAAAACAAAAAGACAGCTTCTAACATAGAGCTTGTCCTGTTTGATTTTGGAGGAGTAATTGCGGACGAGGGTTTTAAACAGGAGCTTTTTTCAATCGGCAGAGAAAACAACATAGACACCCAGAAGTTCTACTCTGCTGTGTGTGAGATAATTTCTGATTGCGGGTGTTTGACGGGCGATGCGGATAAAAAACTTTCGGGCAGGAGATGGGAAAACGGTTTACTTTAAACGGAACAGATGAAGACCTTAGGGCTCAAATTTTTTCACGATTTAGGATAAGGAGCTGGATGCTTGAGATTGTTACACAGCGTTATGACCAGAATATCTTAACAGCCATTTTAAGCGACCAGACAGACTGGCTTGACCGCTTAAATAATAAATATGATTTCTTCAAATACTTTGATCGGGTCTTTAACAGTTTTTACCTTAAACAGAGTAAACATAATGGCTGGAAAATCTATGATACAGTACTTAATGAGATGAGGGTACCTGCGCATTCCGCCTTTTTTATTGGTGATAATGAAAACAATAAAAAACGCTCAAGAAAGAGGTCTTTATACCATCCTTTTTAAAGACAGAGAATCTTTTGAAAAATAAATAAAAAGATATAATGATTAAAATAAATTACTTTAAAAGCCTTTTTAAGTATTTTTTTGAAAAATTTATTAAAAAAGTAGTTTTTTTTATTTATACTATTTTGTATAGTTTCATAAGTGTCACCAGCTAAAATTAACAGAGGAAAAATGAATGCGGTTTGACTTTTTCAGTAGAGTGAAATTAAGTTTAGGCATGAAGTTTATGCTTGTATCTGTTTTAGCACTGCTTTTTGTTTCTTCTTCTACCGCAGCCTTCTTTCTTTACGATAAAATCAAGTCTGTAAAGT
>JAHEEI010000129.1 GCA_024640785.1 Pseudomonadota bacterium | reverse complement strand
ACGTGCCAAAATTTTGATCCTAAACTTTTTTCATATAGTCTCTAAAATGTGAAGTAGATTGAGAAGCAGATACATAAAAAAAGGGATATCACCATATAATGTGTTACCCCTTTTTTTAATAAGCCCTTCTACCTTACTATTTTTACTGCGTCTACAATCAAACTTGACCTTGTTCTCTCCGATGGAGTCAAGCCCAAATTAAGCTAGCTTAAGTACCGGAAGGCCTGATATCATCCAGGGAACTTGGGTTGCACAGGTTATTTTCAAATTCAGCCACACGTCCGCAGTTCATACACATATATTTGGGATAGGCGGCAACTTTTCTAATCTCTTCATGTTTCTGCTCGGCTGCCAGCTGACAGATATGGACTCTATGTTCTCCCACACAGGGTTTTTCAGACATGATCCTCTCCTTTTAAATAGAATGTATGTTTGCCGATTGCGCTTTATCTGTTTAATCCCAGACTTCTTGAATTAATTAATATGAATGTTCGATGTTCAAGGTCCTTTGCGAATAGTTTAAGCTTACCAATACGTTCCCTGTCCACGTCCCATGCCCATATTACAGCCGGGTCCCATACCCGGTCTGCTGGACATACAGGGTCTCTTGCTGCAGTTCGTAACGCCAAACCCAAGTGAGCAGCCGGGTGGAAGCTGGGCTCGCTGTTCAGCAGTTAACACGCTGTAGGCTTTAAGCATACTTTTGAGTGCTTGAATATCAATTTTTGCCGTCAGTTCTGATATTTTCCCCTGAAGGTTAATGACTTTTTCAGTATCAATTTTATCTTCAAGAAGCAGGCTATCCATTTCTAGACGTTTTTTGTATACTTTATTTTGCATCATTGTTGTTTCTTTGTTGAAGATATTGTGGATTTCAGTTATTTGTGTCTGCTGTTCAGCCGTCAGGTTTAACCATGGCGCGCACATCCCTGTTCCCATATCCATGCCCGTTATTCCTTTTTGCCTGCATGGCTGTGCATGGACAAGAGAGGTAAACATAAAAACAGTAAATAGTATTGTAGTAAGTAGTTGAAATATTTTCATAAAAATACCTCCATTAATAATTACGTGGGTTAATGCTGTTTATACTTATAAAGATAGCACAAAAGGTCAAAAGGTTACACATCTATCAGTTTTTTTTCAAAACGTTTCAGTAGGAGTGAGTTTGTTACCACGGTAATTGATGAAAACCACATGGCAATACAGGCCCATTCAGGTTTAAGGACCAATCCGTTTACTGGATAAAGTATGCCTGCGGCAATTGGAATCATTAAAATATTATAGAAAAAAGCCCAGAAAAAATTCTCTTTTATGGTGCGCAGTGTTTTTCGTCCAAGCCTGATTGCACGCTCAACATCCATCAGGCTGTTTTTTACCAGCACCACATCACCAGTTTCCTTGGCTACATCTGTTCCTGAACCGATTGCAATACCAATGTTAGCCTGGGCGAGGGCAGGGGCATCGTTGATGCCGTCTCCGACCATGCCAACTTTTAATCCCTGTTTTTGCCATTTTTTAACAATATTTATTTTATCTTCAGGAAGAACTTCTGATTCAACATCACTAATACCCACTTCTTCAGCAATACTCTGTGCGGTAATATGGTTGTCTCCGGAAATCAAAGCTGTTTTTAGGCCCATATCATGAAGTTTTTTTATGGCGGGTACTGAATCTTCTTTTATCACATCTGAAAGAGCAATAATTCCGATGACACTATCTGCTAATGAAACATAGATAGTGGATTTCCCGTTTTGAGCAAGTTCCTGTCCTTTTTCAAGAACATGAGACGATACTTGTATGGTATTTTTGATAAATGCGATATTGCCTGCTTTTAAGAGTTTACCATCATGGGTACATTGAATTCCATGTCCGCTGATTTCCTGTACTTCTGTTGATTTATTAATTCTCAGGCCCAGTTCATTTGCTTTCTTTACCACAGACTGGGCAAGGGGGTGAATAGAATTTTGTTCTGCACTGGCAGCGATGGACAGCATCTCGTCTGAGTTGAAGTTTCCAAAAGGATATATCCCCACAACTTCTGGCTGACCTTTTGTAATGGTGCCTGTTTTGTCAAATAAAAGAACGTCAAGTTTGGATATGTTTTCAAGGACAGAGGCGCGCTTAAACAGTATGCCCCGGTTTAAACCCACACCGCTTCCAACCATAATGGCAGTTGGGGTTGCCAGGCCAAGTGCGCAGGGACAGGCAATTACAAGGACGGCAATCATCAGCTGAAACGAAAACAAAAAGGCCGTGGTGCCTGCTGGCGGTGTAAAGTCAAAAACAAAGAACCATAATGAAAAAGTAATTATGGCGGTTAAAACAACAAAAGGCACAAAGTAGTTTGAAACAATGTCTGCAAGGCGCTGTATGGGCGCTTTATCTGACTGGGCATCTTCCACCATTTTTATAATTTGTGAAAGCAGGGTATCTCTGCCGATCCGGTTGGTTCTTACGGTGATTACTCCTGATTTATTAATGGTTGCGCCGGTTACCTGACTCCCCACATTTTTTTCAACAGGTATTGATTCGCCGGTGATCATTGATTCATCAACTGAAGTTGTTCCCTCAACAATTTCACCATCAACTGGAATTTTTTCTCCGGCGCGTACGATGACAAGATCATTTAACTTAACAGTTGAGGCCTGAACCAACCGTTCCTGTCCGTTTTCAATGATTCGTGCCTGGTCCGCCTGGAGAGAAAGAAGTTTTTCAAGGGCCTGACCTGTTTTACCCTTGGCCCGGGCTTCAAGCATTTTGCCCAGAAGAATGAAAGTGATCAACATAGCAGAGCTGTCAAAGAAGGTATGCAGGTGCGGGTTAATAAAAAAGAGGGAAAATACACTATAAAAATAGGCCGCTGAAATACCCAGAGAGACCAGCACATCCATATTGGTTGATTTGTTCTTAAGCGAGTGGTAGGCCCCTTCATAAAAGGTCCGGCCGGAAAAAAACTGCACCAGGGTTGCAAGCACAAACATGGTATAATTTGTACCCACATGCCCGAACGGCATGGTGTACATTAAGATCACCAACGGGGTTGTTAATGCGAGTGCGAAGAAAAATCTGATCTTTTCCTTTTTAGCGATACCCGTTGATGTTGATTTCTCTGATTCCTGTGAAGCTGTATAGCCCATATCAGCGACTTTGGCAATAATGGCTTCAGCAGAAAGGGAAGGGTTGTGCTCAACTGTCAGACGTTCAATCGCAAAATTAACGGTTGCGCTGTAGATACCGTCAAAATTTTTAAATCCTTTTTCAATTGTGCCCGCACAGTTTACACACGACATCCCGGAAATTGAAAACTGTGAAACAACCGCGTCTGAACCTTCCAAGACCTGGTCTTCTGATTCATTTTCTGATTTCGGCGCTATTTCCTCCTCCTGCGGTTCCAGGGTATAGCCTTCTTCAATAATGGCTTCTGTGAACTTCTCAATTCCTGTTAAAGTATCATCAAAGGTTACAATCGCTGAGTTATCCTCCAGTAAAACTTGGATCCCGGTTACCCCGTTTATATCCTCAAGCGCCATTTTTACCGCTTTAACGCAGTGCTCACACGTCATGCCGTATACGGGTATTGTTTCTGTCTTAATCATTTTAAGTTTTTCTAAAAGATAATAATTTAATTTTGTTCAGCCGCATTAAATCCGAAATCATTAATAGCGCTTATAATGCCCTGAATGTCTGTTTCTTCAGCACAGCTGAAAACAGCTTCCTTATCTTGCAGGCTTACACAAATATCTGAGGTCCCTTCATGTTTCTCGATTATTTTGTTAACCCGGGCAACACATTTCTGGCAGGTCATCCCTTCAACTTTTAGTTTCTTTTTCACTTCAACTCCTTTATTATAAGTTTTTGTAATAACTTACTTATTTCTTCTGTTTGAGATCTTAAATACGGTTTCAATAAGCTCATCTATTTTTGTTTGACCTTCACCCTGGATAATGGCTTCGGTTACGCAGCTTTCCACATGACGCTTCATTATTATTTTTGCGGTGCCGTCCAGGGCTTTTTCAGCTGCGGTGATCTGGTTAATTATATCTATACAATATTTTTCCTGATCTACCATCTTCATTATTCCGCGTATTTGCCCCTCAACTTTTTTAAGTCGTGTCAGGGCATCTTTTTTTACATTTACATCAATCATTAAATTCTCCTTTTTAAACTTGACATACCATAGGGGGGTAGGGTATAAATGAGTATAAATAAAAAAAAACATTATGTCAACTGATTGCTGCTTTTTAAAAATTTTTTCTAAAAGGGAAAAAATGCAAATGACAAATGAGAAAATAATACAGGATGATAAAACTTTACAAAAATGTGCTGTATGTGATGGAGATATTATCGAAAAACCGGTAAAGAAGATGGGGAACTTTTATTGTTCAATTTACTGTGCTGAGGTCAACCGTGAGCGTATGGAAAATTTGGATATGGAAAAACTCGATTTTAATGAGCTTGGAGACGTGATCGGTAAATTTATGAATACCTGCCAGAAATGTGTGATGCCGATCCAGTGCAGAAAAGTCAGGTCTTACTGCGCGTCCTATTTTGATGAATTGCACGAGTATATAACCATGCACTGGTGCTGTCACGCACTATTTGGTTTGAGCGCAATGCTCTCTGATGGAACTGTAAAAAAAGAAACAGTGCTCAATTTATTGAGGGAAACAGAAAACTATGCCAGAATAAATAACTATAATGGGGTTAACCCTAATATTTTAGCAATTGTTTCAGGTGAGTTATTAGATGATTTGTCTTACACCCCGGGAACTGATGTAATACCGCCGGAGCCGAAGGAAGAACATGAACATTATCTGGCCTGTGTGAATTGTGATAGGGTTTATATGGATGAGTGTGTAAAATTAACCGCAGAAGCCGAAACAATGATTTCACAGGTTGAGAAAATGATTGATTTTCCTTACTGTGGGCACATGAAATATGATCTTGCTCATATGCTTTTAAACCCAAAAGTTAATAATGACAAAGTAAAAAAACTGATTGAAAAAACCAAAAATATAGTTGATGAAAAAAAATTTAGAGGCGGACAATACCGGATTCATCTGCTTGCGGCCGCACGTTCAATGAAAGAATAACAATAATTCTAGGAAGCGTATACTATGAATCAGGAAGAACAAATCATCTGTGCCCAGTGTGGTAAAGATCTAATTATGCACGTCCTGCCGATAAATGATATTGATTTCTGTTCAAGCTGGTGTCTGGAACTTTACAAACGGGAGAAGGGCGATAGAAAATTTTTTTTAGAGTTTAGAAAGGCAATGGCTGAAATGGGTGACCGGTGGGTCCCAAAAGGTGCTGATGAGTATGTTCGCATGTGCGGCGCCTGTCATAAGGATACCTTTGAAGCGTGTCATGCAATTATGGATTTGTCCGGTTCAATGATAAATACCTTGTCAGAAACAGAGGCAATGCACTGGTGCTGTCATGGCCATTTTAATCTTTCAGCCGCACTTTCTGATGGAACCGTCTCTCTTGAAACCGCCCGTAAAGTTCAAAAGCAGGCTGAAAAACTTGCAAAAGAGTACGGACATAAAGGGGTAACGGTGTTAACCTTAACCATAGCATTAGCAGATCTGGCAAGTAATCTTGACTATGATAGAAGAATTGGAACACCCCCTGAAATTGATATTCCTGAGATGAGTCATGCCGCAGCTTGTTTGTTGTGCAATCCTGATTTCGGCAAACAATGTGAAGTTCAGGTTGAGGAAGAATTCCGGCTTGTGGAAAAGGTAAGACCCAGGGTTAAAAACCTGTGGTGTCAGCACTGTATACAGGCCCTTGCCCATCTTTTAATGAACCGTTCTGAAGAAGAGGGGTTTAAGCTGGTTGATGCAGCCATATTTCTCGCTGAAAAGGTGGCAGAGGAACGGGGTCATAAAGGGGTGGTAACGGCTGATCTCTTTGTGGCACTTGGCAGGATGGCCGCATAGTCACAGATTTAATTTTTATGAGAAAGGATTCCGCGATGGAATGGGAAGAGGATGCTCGAGAAATTGTTAATGCCATACCAGTCCATGATATTATTAAGAATTTGATAATTATCTGGGCGGAAAAGCTTGCCCGAAAAAACAAACGTGACATGGTAACAATGGAGGAGATGGCTCAAACCCGCGATGATTACTTTGAATGGTTTGGGCCTGAAAAAATCGCTAAAATTCAGCAGGCCAGAGAAGAGGGCCAGTCTGACGAGGATTTGGATCCGGAAATAGCGCTTAATAAAGATCCTGCGTTGTATACCATAGAACTTTGCCATTCCCGTTTTTTTGGGTGTGACCGGGACCTGATAAATGTCCGTGAAATCGGTAAGAGAGTAAAACAGAAAATGGAAGAACTTAAGATTACTGATATCCTGGCAGACAAAGCATGTGAGGTTCTGATGCCCCATAGTACTTTTACCATTTCCATATCAGGCTGTTCAAATATCTGCACAGCAGCTGAGTCCAAGGAAGTGGGGATTCATGGTACTTCAAAACCAATGGTCACTGAGGTGGAATGCAGTCAGTGCCGCAGCTGTGTTGAGACCTGTCTTGACCGGATTATTACAATTGAGGATGGCGGTCCGGTAATTAACGAAGACTATTGTAAAATCTGCGGGGACTGCATCCGGGTTTGTCCCACAGGGACGCTTAAAGCCTCTGATAAAGGCTGCAGAATTATGGTCGGCGGTACTTTTGGGCGGTTTGCGCAGTATGGTAAAGAGCTGTATCACAATGCGGAAACTGATAAAATATTCCCAATTCTTGAGGCTTGTGTCGATCTTGTGAAAAAGGAATGGGCTGAAGATCATGAAGACCATTTTAGTTTTGTTATTAACCGGACCGGTATATCTCCGATATTTGAACATCTTAAAAATGCAGGGAAATTGTAAATAATTTTGTGGACTTTTGATGACTGAAATTAAAGACGGTTACTATTTCATGTTTGAGATTGGATGGTTTATTGATCTGTTGATTCCAACCCTTGTGCGTGTTAAAGAGGATTTAATCTGTTTGGTGAGCAGCAAACCCTGTGAGACCAAGGGAATTAAACCGTGCTGCATGCCTTACGGTGATGAACTTGAGGTTAAAAAACTTTCAATAGATGACCCGGCAATCAAAGCTTTTAAAAGCGTTAGCTCTTTTATTCGGATTGATGATTGTAATAACCTGAATGGTGAACTGAAAAAAAATCTTTCCAAAAAAGAAATTAGAGATAAATATTTTAATAGTGCCGCAAAAATAAGTCGTGAGACCCTAATTGACAGAGTTCAAAATGATTACACTGTTTTATCAGGAATGATTTTATAAAACTTTCGAAATTATATCGTTAAT
>JAHEEI010000128.1 GCA_024640785.1 Pseudomonadota bacterium | reverse complement strand
GCAGGTTGAATAACCGATTGAAAGAAAAATGGGTTTATCCTCTTTCAACGCTTTTATGAAAGCATCCTCTCCCCATGGATACCAATCAACCGGATTATCTGCATGCTGTAGCAGGTAGGGGCTTTTCTGATGGATCAATCTATTTTTTTCCATTTCATGGCCTGATTAATTGTTTATAGAAAATGCAGATTCGCCAAGTAGCAATATAAAGATGATACAGAAAATAACCGTAAAAACACGCAGCTTTTTTCTTTTATATAAAAGAAAATACATCGTTAGTCAGTCACGGTTAATCTTAAAATAGATAATATCAAACCTTAATGGACTTAAGAGATAACAGCAATACTTTCAAAAAATAAGAGCCACTGCTCTTAGCAGCGGCTCTTATACAGATCAGCTCTTATCAACACAATTATAAATGACAGTAAAGGACAAGTTCACTAAGCTGTTAATCCATAACTTCCATAAGCTTACCGCAGCAGGGAGGGATTCTGTCTCCCTTTTTAAGTTCAACATATTTATTGCAGGTCTGACAATAACATCTACAGTCATGGTCAACATAAACAGAAGGATAATCTTCTGTACTCTTCTCTCCTTCGATTGCAAAACGGGCCATATTATTTTTTGAAGGAATATATTCACCGATCGGAACAAGTTTTCTGTTAAAACGTGCACAGTCTACTATCATCTTCCAGACTGTTTCCAGCTTTGTTGTTTCATCAGGATTTTCAGGAGTTAATTCTATAAATTCTTTTTCAATGTTTATCCGCATATCTGTCTCCTAATTTAAGTTTATTATTGTTATTTCTTTATAAACAAAAAGCAATTAAAATGCCATACTTTATATATTTTTTTAATTTTAAAAAAGATTGAAAATACAGTACAATAGGCATTATTTACGAAGAATAACCAGGTCAAATATAGATTTTTTTTCCATATTTACAATACAGCCTTCCAATTTGAAATATTTTACCGAAATAAACCCCTCATTAATCCGGTATGTTTTTAAAGACAAAAAGGGCTGCAACTTAAACAAAATGCCAGCCCTTATATAAATTTAAAACATTCAGAACTTTCTAATGGCTTAATCTATTTTCTCTGAAACCATTTATGGTTATCTGACTTAAGAATTTCATCAAGCTTTTGCTCAAGTTTCTTTGCAGCAGCTACTGTTTCAGCCTTTTTAGATTGTTTGCCCTTTTCTATAAGCTCTTCTATCTCCGGTATAAATTGATGATAAAAATTACGGGAAACCTCATACATACCGTGCCAGTGAGCATAATCAGGACCCATCATTGAAGCCCCATGACGTGCACGGCGGCCTTCATGATGCCAGAGCTCAAACCAGGTAAAATCAATCTTGTTTGAAAATTTAGTCTTTTTCATTAGGGATTTTGCAAGCCCCATCAGCTCAATTCCGGGTTTTGCAAACTTATCATTATAAAGCTTTATAAACTCATCATACTGGACATAAAAATTATCTACCCAGTCAACATTATGGCAGTTCAAACACACATCTTTCATATTCTCGCGCCTGACCTTCCAACCTATTTCAGAGGTCTTTAGACCAAGCTTTTTATCTGAGGCCTCAGGACGAATTGAAGTCTCCGGCCGGTTATTCCAACTGATTCGCATACCGATATCATGGGTAACCGGCTGATTAGGTGTAGCACTCATATGACAGCTTGCACAGGTCGGCGCTGCAGTGTAATCCTCACCCAGGATCCATTTTGGGTTATCGAGGTTTAAGGCATCCTCATTTGCATGAAAAGCAATGCCATGTTTGGATTCATTAAATATTTCAAGCTGCGGATGGTCAGGGCCCATATGACACTTACCACAGGTATCCGGATATCGACCCTGTGCTGCAGAAAAACCATGTCGTGTATGACAGGCAGTACAGGCACCCTCAGAACCGTCAGGATTGATTCTTCCAATACCAGTATTTGGCCAGGTTGCCGGATCGAGTTTTCCATTGGGCAAAACTTTAACCGGACTGCCGTGGCATTGCCAACAGCCGGTTACAGCAGAAGCAGAATTTCCTTTTGGAAACGCCGGCGACTTAAATCCCCTGTTACCTTCCACAACTTCCGCCAGGATATTATCAAGAGAATCAAGAATCTTTCCGCCCTTTGCATGATGTGATTTAGAAAATTCAGCTACCTCTTTTTCATGACATCTGGCGCAGTCCCTGGGACTGACAATTATTGATATTACAGAACCCTCGTGTTCATAGGCATCTTTGTCACCCTTCTCGGCTTTATGACATTCATAGCAACCAACATTGGCCCGAAAATGCTTGCTCGTTCCCCACTGTCCATAAATAGCAGGATCCTCCCTCATATGACAATCAATACACTTTTTTGATTCTGATGAGAGCTCTGCAACAGTGTATGCCAAAAGATTAGGCACAAACAGCATCAAAAGCACAAATACAGAAAAGGGTAAAATAATTTTAAAATCCTTTTTCATAATGTCCTCCTTTTATATTTTAATTGCTTGTTTTTCATAATGTTCCAGTTTTTCATTATGACGTAAGTTTCCGGTAAGAATAGGAACAGCAAGATGCACCATCCATGAATAAAGAAGAATGCCGAAAGACCAGATGCCGACACAGATAATCGCTTCATTCAGGGTTGGGAAATATTCAACAATTTCTCCCAAGGGTGTAGGTAAAAAACCGGGAATAATCATACCCATTCCTTTTTCAATCCAGATACCGATAAAAGCCAGTAAACATGCAACATTTAAAAAAAATATTTTTTTTGCAAAGGCAGGCACGATTAGAATAAACGCGGCAACCATTTCAGAAATAATCGCAAACCATATATATGGAACTAGGCCTACTTTACCGTTCAGCCCAAAAAATAAATAACGCGCCGAACTGGTATGAATCGAATCAGAATAAAATTCTTTAAATAATTCACAGCCAAGTAGAAATAGATTTACCAGAAGTGAAATAGTCACTATCTGCCTAAGAAGCTGAATTGCAGCGTCATGGATCTGAATCCTGGTACAGCGTCTTAAAATCTGAAAGATAACAATAATAAGGGCCGGACCTGCTGTAAAAGCTGACCCAATAAACCTGGGAGCAACTATGGCTGCGTTCCAGAATGGACGGCCAACCAGACCGACATAAAGAAAAGCCGTGACGGTATGAATGCTTATAGCCCAGAATATGGCGATCAGAACAAACGGGATATAAAAAAGTGGTACGGGCTTCTGATCCAGATATTTGATGTACAGCAAATAACCGCAAATATGCAGATTTAAAAATAAGTACCCAAGAAGGACAAGGACGTCCCAAGAAAGCATGGAAACGGGAAAATTAAAGACGCCTATTATTGGGAACAGATGCCAGAACCTGTCAGGCCGGCCAAGGTCAACCGTAACAAATAAAAGACACATAACAATGGCAGCAATTGCCAGAAGTTCTCCAAGGATAACAACGTCATGCAGATGTTTATTATTATAGACATAGACTGGTATGACCAGCATCACTGCAGCAGCCGCAACTCCCACGAGAAAAGTAAAATTTGCAATGTATACTCCCCAGGAAACCTGATCCGTCATCCCGGTTAAAGCAAGTCCCGCTACAAACTGGCGGCAATATGCAAAAAGTCCGATAAGACATATAACGGTTAAAGCAGACATCCATAAGTAATATCTGAAACTGCCCCGAAAGCTTAAACGGTATACTCTCCACAGAAACATGAGATACTTATTTATCATTTCCATTCTTTATTGACCTAACCTGTTTCCATCATAAACTCCCCCGCCAAAAACTACTTAAAAAGAGTAGTGCCCTTGGCACTTAGATTACCTTTGAAGCACGCCCCTATAAAGCAGAATCAATGTACCCACTATGAGAAGGTTTGGTTATTTATTAAAAAAATAATAAAAACGGGGGATAGTCCCCAGTTCTTCTTTCAGAATATAGACCCTTTTTTCACGAAGAACATAGTTTATGGAGCTGTCCTTATCCAGAATATTACCAAAGACTCGGGATCCGGTAGGACAGACCTCCAAACATGCGGGGTTCAAACCCTGCCGGGTACGTGTCAGGCAGAAAGTACATTTTTCTATTACACCCTTAGGCCGGATTCGGTTGCCCAGATAAGACATCTCTATATTGATATCTTCTTTATTTAAAACCGGTTTGCTGAAATTAAAACGGCGGGCCCAGTACGGACAGGCCGCTTCACAATATCTGCACCCGATACACCAGTCATAATCCACAACCACAATACCGTCAGGTTCTTTCCATGTAGCACGAACTGGACAAACCTTCGTACAGGGAGGTTTCTCGCAGTGATGGCACTGAACCGGCATATAGTATTTACCTTCCTGAGGAACACACTCAGGATCATAATAATGTTCTGAGTGTTCTACATTAAGAGATCCTTTTTTCATCTCAAGAACCCTTATATATTGTAATTCAGGAGAGCGGGAATTATTGTTCTCTTTCATACAGGCGTATACACACCTGCGACAGCCAATACAACGACCAATATTTAATGCGTAAGCATACTCCCCTCCGTTCATCGGCTTAACATCTTTAACGCTTACATTTACCTTGTAATCTTCTTTAATTTTATTTTGAATCCGAGCAAGAATAACCGCCATCTGCTCAGTCGTCAGACGTTCATAATGGTTCTGTATCATCTCATCAACAGATATCTTTCCCTGCAGGTCCTTCAAAGGAGAAAGCGCGACTGCAAAACCGGTTAACGCGGCTGCAGAACCCAGGCCTGCCTTAATAAAACTGCGGCGGCCCAATGGCGCCGTCGTCTTATCAACATTCTCATCGGAATCAATTGGATCTTTAATATTCTGATCCTTTTCATTCATGGGAATTACCCTGTATTAATGTTTTTATTCTGGAAACCTCAGGTGGCGGCATGGGAATAATATTTTTAAAATCAGGACTGTGTGGATCATGACACTGAATACAGTCAAGTTTTTTTTGCGGTCCCAGTTCAGCGTCCCAGTATCCATTCACACGACCATGTATGTTTGCTTCCCAGTCCCTGTAAATCGGCCCATGACATTTCATACAGACTTGAAAAGATTCTTCAGCAGATATCTTATCATTACCGTAAGCGGCATAATAGTTCCGATCATACTGGTAATGACAGTTTAAACAGTTCACATTCAGCCCATGATTCAGCACGATATTCCTATGCTCACCCGTTGGCTTGTAATATCTCTGCTGAGTTTTTAGATCCTGATGACACTCATTACAGGTGTAGATAAAACCGGTCCGTTTAAATCGAAGAGGACCTGGATTGCCCTGTACAGGCGTCATTTCCAGCCAGTCATTGGCAAATTTTAAATAATATTCTTCTTCCGGAGATTTTTTCTGTTTATATGGCTGGCTAAAGGATTTTACGGGGAATATTTCTATGAATAGTAGAATTAGTAATGAGGACAGATAAAAGTAATACGAGTTATTACACATTCGAGTTTGATCTGTTTTTAGAAATATTGAATATTTTTAAATCTATTTTCTCGGTCTACCTTTAACTAGTTTAGTATTATACTTAATGAAAAAACTAATTCATTGACTTAAGTCAAGAAATTAAATTTTAATAACATTAAAACGATATTTATTCCTTCATGAAGAGAAGATACAACTATATCTCGAGCTAAAGATTTATACCTGCTGAGCCTAATAATGTTTTAATTTATCTAGGCCTACAGAGAAGGTGAATCCAAGCTTTTAAAACTACTAAGTAAACCTATCTGCGCTTATTGATTGGAAGAAGCTCTTTATTGAATTCTCCGGTGTACATTGCACGGGGACGGAATATCCTGTTATTATGGAGATACTCATGAACTCGCGCAGTCCAGCCTGCTACTCGGCTGACCGCAAAAACAGGAGTGAACATAGCTGAAGGGACCCCCAGACAACTGTAGACAATCCCTGAATAGAAATCAACATTTGGAAAAATCTTCTTTTGAGAACCGAGACGTTCCGTCATCTGTTTTTCAAGTTCTTTCGCTATAGATAAAACATTTCGTGCTTTACTATTTTTTTTTGCAAGAAACTTTGCGAGTGGACCCAGGACACGCGCTCTCGGATCATATGCCTTGTACACACGGTGACCAAAACCAGGGACTTTACCTTTTTTATTTAAAGTCCTTTCAAGCCATTTTTTTACATTTTCGGGACGGCCGATCTCTTCCAGCATAAGCATAACCTGCTCGTTCGCACCGCCGTGAAGCGGTCCATTAAGTGCAGCAATTCCAGAACCCACCGAAAAATAAATATCAGACTGTGTCGAAGCCACCACCATCGCAGCAAAAGTACTGGCATTCATGCCATGATCCGCATGAAGGATCAAGGCCACATCCATGATTCGTTCTTCAATCGGGGTCGGCTTTTTCCCTGTCATCATGTAAAGTAAATTTCCGGCATGACTTAGCCCAGGATCTGGCTCTATGGGTACCCTGCCCTGCCGAACCCTCGTCACCGCAGCTGCAATTGTAGAAACACCCGATATCAGGTGATAACAGGCTTCCACACCAAAAGCTTCTTCAAGATTCTCATCAAGTGTGGATTTATGGGGAACATCAGGATTGTTGAATTCATAAATTGCGTGTTTGTCACCCCAGGGCTTTAACTCCATGGGAATAGAGTCCTCATCCGATCCAATCACCTCGCCGAAATCGTGACCTTCTTTCTGATCCCGAAAAGTAAACTCCTGTCTCATCATACTGACACCCATACGAAGTGCTCCCATGGTATTCATATCCTCAACAGGAAACCCCATTAAAAGACGAAGCGTTTTATTGAGATAACGGTAATCAACAAGCTTTTTTTGAAAGATCTTAAAAGCTCTGGATGTTGGAAGACTGCCATGTAGCAAAAGATAGGAGACCTCTTCATAACTTGATTTTGCGCACAGATCAAAGATATTATAACCTCGGTAGATAAGCCAGCCCTTTGAACCGTTAACATAACCGATCTTTGTTTCACAGGCAATTCCACCTTCAAGGCCGGGCCCGATCGTGCATTGAACAGGCCACTGTATAGGCTGAGTCATTTCAGGTTCAGGCTCACCGCTTGTTTCCATCTGGGCATTCTTAGCCGCCATTAAAATTATGTCTGTTATTTCTTGAGTATTTTCATGCATGATTATTAATCCTCATCAATAAAATATTTAAATTTAATCTGACAATTTATCTAAATTAATGTCCTTTTTTAAAGTGTTCAAAAGACCTCCCGCAAAAAGAATCTGCTTCTGACGGTCGGAGCAATCAATTCTTGTCCTCAGTTCTTTATTTTTTGTGATATTTTTCAAAGTAATTGAAGTTCCAGAGTTTAACTGTT
>JAHEEI010000127.1 GCA_024640785.1 Pseudomonadota bacterium | reverse complement strand
TATTGTTTTTGGTGAAGGACAGATAAGAGAATAAGGTGGAAAGGAATCCTGAAAAAAACTTAAAACTGGGTCTTTTCGGAGGAACTTTTGATCCTGTACATTACGGACATATAAACACGGTTAAGGAAATCCATAATAGATTTAATCTAGCTAAAACAATATTTATTCCAGCTCATATTCCGCACCACAAGAAAAAACCGGTGGCTGAATCTGTTCATCGGCTGGAAATGGTAAAACTGTCTGTTTTAGGACTTGATTATTTTGAGGTATCAGGTACTGAAGTTATACGTGATAGCAACTCCTACTCATTTCAGACTATCGAGTATTTCAAAAAATCCTACAAAAACAAAATAGAACCCTTTTTCATTTTAGGAATAGATATTTTTCTGGAAATCAGCACCTGGAAAAACTATCCTTATTTCTTTTCAGAAAGCAATTTTATAGTAATGAACCGCCCCGGCTATAAGGACATAAAACCGAGAAACATTCTGCCCGCTGATATTGGGACAGAATTTGATTATAATCATGACAACAGCTCATTTAAACATAAATCAGGATATTGCATACACTATGTAAATGTTACTCCTTACGACATATCCTCAACAGATATCCGTGAAAGGATAAAAGAAGGACGGGAAACAACCGGTCTTATATCTGATAAAGTTTCAGAATACATTAAAAATAATTGCCTTTACAGATAAAACAAAAGCACCATATTATTAACAGGGAGGTCATTTTTTGGATTCACTTGAAAAAGCACTTTTTTGTGCGGAGACAGCAAACGGCAACAAGGCCATAGATCTTGTTATCCTGGAGCTGAAAAACGAAACAGCACTTACGGACTATTTTATAATCTGCAATGGAACCTCAGACAGACACATAAAAGCAATGGCAGAAGATATTGAACATAAACTTAAAGAAAAAGGAATCAAAGCCTTAGGCAAAGAGGGAATGCGGGAATCAAAATGGATTTTGCTTGATTATGATGACGTCATAATTCATATTTTCCAAAAAGAGGAAAGAGATTTTTATGACCTTGAACGCCTGTGGAACGAATGTCCAAGAATCTCCTCCAGTTAATACGTATTGTAACTTATCACAAACAAGACAGCTATGAATCTAAAAAGTTTTTTATATTCCTTGTCTGACTTTTTCTTTCCGCCGCAATGCCTGCTGTGTAATACCTCTTTTATCCATGAAAACAGTGGCTATTTCTGCAATAAATGTTATGATGGTTTTTCTTTTATAAAAAGTCCTGTCTGTGAAAAATGCGGTCTTCCTTTTCAAACCCAGGAAGGGGAAGATCACCTTTGCGGACAGTGTATAACAGAAAAACATTTTTTTGACAAAGCACGTTCAGTCAGCACCTATAACGGAACACTAAGAAAAGCCTTACATGGCTTTAAGTACAATGAAAAATCGCTTCTCTCAAAACCGTTATCTCAAATGCTGGCAGCATATGGCGGAAATTTACTTAACCTAAAAGAGTATGATTCCATTGTTCCGGTCCCTCTACACTCCAAAAGGCTTCGACAGAGGGGGTATAACCAGGCACTGCTACTGGCAAAAACAGCTGGAAAAGCTTGGGGGATAAAAGTAGACATAAAGTCTCTTGAAAGAGTAAAATGGACAACACCGCAAACTTTTCTTTCTAAAAATGAACGAAAAAAAAGAATAAGGGGGTGCTTTAACGGTAACCCTGAAAGAGTAAGAGACAAAAACCTGCTAATAATTGATGATATATATACCAGTGGGTCAACCGTTAGTGAATGTGCAAGAATCTTAAAAAAGAATGGCGCATTAAAGGTGGATGTACTAACTTTTGCAAGGACAATATAGGAGAAAATTTTGAGTTCTGTTGACAGCTTATTGGATTTGGTTAGAGAGGATATGGACAGTGTTGAAAAAATGCTCATCTCTTCATCCTCAAGCGAAGTAAATATCCTGGAAGATATCTGCCGACATATTTTAAACAGCGGCGGAAAAAGGCTAAGGCCTCTAATGCTGCTGCTTGCTGCAAAAACCTGCGGCTATACTGGGAAAAAACACATTAACCTGGCATGTGTGATTGAATATATCCATACCGCAACATTGCTTCATGATGATGTAATAGATCATGCAGAAGTCAGGAGAGGAAATTCATCCGCAAATAAATTATGGGGTAATCAGTCAACAATACTTGCGGGAGATTTCTTCTTTTCAAAGGCTTTTTCAATTGCTATTGAAACAGGCGACCTGAAATCCCTTCAGGTGATTGCAAATGCTGCAAAGCTCATCGCTGAAGGTGAAACCTTTCAGGTCTCCAAAACAAATGATCCCCTGATATCTGAAGAGGATTATCTTTACATAGTAAAAAATAAAACCGCTATTCTTCTTGCCGCCGCATCAAGACTCGGCGGCATACTCGGAAAAGTGCCTGAAGAAGCGGAAAAAGCGCTTGGAGATTATGGCTTAAACCTAGGTATTGCCTTTCAGATAATGGATGACGTTATGGATTATTCCTCAAATGAAAGCGATTTTGGGAAAACAATAGGCAAGGATTTTCAGGAGGGAAGCATCACTTTGCCTTTTATTGCAGCGCTTAAGAAAAGTTCTTCTGAAGATAAAGCCAAATTAATAGAGACCATGCAGAACAAAAGCAGGGACAGTGAAAAACTTAGTGATGTGATCAATATTATCAACAAGTATCAAGGCAGTTCCTATGCCATAAATATTGCCAAAAACTATACAAAAAAAGCTATTGTCTCACTTGAAAAGATCGCTGACCAAGAAAACAGGAAACCCCTGATTGAACTCGCAGAATTTATTATGGAAAGAAAGTCCTGAAAGTCAGCTATTATCAGTATCCTCTTTTTTTACTCACCACCAGGCGGTGATCCAGGTAATATGTATATCCTGGGAAATCCACAGGTGTTTCCCAGGAAAGCTCTATCACCGACCCGTTGTTATTCTGAGTTATTTCAATATCCTCCTCATAAAGGTCGATGTTACACAGTTCCGCTTTATTAATAAGTATTTTCTTATATTTATCAATCTGAGGGGTCTTCTCTGTAGCAAGTATCTTTATCAGCTCAGAAGTTTCTTTTTTCATGGACTCGTAATTCCACTTGGCTTCTCCCCACCTATAACCAAAATAGCATATAACGCAGATAATAATTAGATAGATAGTACAGCCAATCTTTGAATTACCTTTATTTGTAAGCAGCATCTTTAGCACTCCTTCCGTTTAAAAAGTTTTCTTACTGTCTAAGAGAAAAGTAACCGGACCGTCATTAAGCAGCGACACTTCCATCCTTGCCTGAAAAACTCCTGTTGAGACTTTAATGTTTTGCTGTTTCATGCTTTTGATAAAATTATCATAAAGTTTTTGCGCTTTATCCGGCTCTGCGGCAGCTGTGAATGATGGCCTTCTTCCCTTGCGGCAATCCCCAAAAAGCGTGAACTGAGACACAACAAGAAGTTCGCCGCTCACATCTGAAAGCGCAAGATTCATCTTACCGCTATCATCCTCAAAAGCACGAAGACCCGCAATTTTGTTAACCATATACTCAAGATCATCAGACTGATCTTCTTTTTCCAATCCTAAAAACACCACAAAACCAAGTTTTATTCTTCCAACTTCTTCTCCAGAAACTGCAACAGAAGCTGTTTTAACCCTTTGGAGAACTGCACGCATTATGTTATTCTTTTTAGTGTTGATATGATACTAGGAAACATGTACAAAATATATTTTATTTAGTTCTTAGCACAAGTAAAGAAAAATGTTTAATAAATCTTTATCATCCATAGTTATACTATTGCTCATATTTCTTTTTTCTATCTTTTCAGGCTGCGATTTCAGCTCAGACATAACAATTATCTACTCAAATGACATCCTGGCTGAGCTTGAAAACTGCGGATGTGATGACAATCAGCTAGGCAGCCTCTCCAGAAAAGCAGCTGTTATTGCCTCTCTTAAAAAGACAGGAGGAAAAATCCTGAATCTTGATGCGGGGAATCTTTTCTTCAGCAAAAAACCTTTAAATACAATTGAGAAAAATGAATTCCTGCTAAAATCACAATATATTCTGAAAGCATACAACCAGATAGGAGTTGATGCCTTAAATATAGGAGAAAAAGACCTTATTTTTGGAATAGCTGCCATTACTGAACTTAAGGAAAAATCATCTTTTGCTTTTATATCTTCGAATATACTAAGTAAAAACAAAAATTCACCTATTTTTGAACCCTATATCATAAAAGAAATTTATGGGAAAAAAATCGGTATAATCGGTCTGTGTGGGCAGGCCTCTTCTCTTTCCTCTGAGATATCAATTGAAGACCCTTTTAAAGCCGCCGAAAAATGGGTGGATTTAATAACTGACAAATGCGATTATATAATACTTCTTTCAGCGCTGGGCCTTGAAAATGATAAAAAACTGGCGGATCAGCTTAAAGGAATATCCCTTATTTTTTCAGCAAAATCTGAAAATTCAATTGAGCAACCAGTACTTGTAAAAAAAACATGGATAACACAGGCCTACAAAAGAGGCCAGAACCTTGGAAAACTTAAAGTAAATTTGAAAAAAAAATCAGTATTTAAAATTAAGAACAGATTGATACCACTTGACAGCAGCACAGGTGAAAACCAGGAAATAAAAAACATTGTAAAAAATTACAAAACAGCCCTGATATCACTCAATAAACAGGAATTCTTAAAAACAGAGCTAACCTCAAAGGATAGTAAATTGCCTGACAGCCTTTACTATCTTAGCGCTGAAAAATGCGGAGAATGTCATCTCCCCCAATATGAGAACTGGTTGCAGACTTTTCATGCGGATGCTTATGCAACACTTCAAAAAGAAAAAAATAATTATTCTGTGGAATGCCTGCCCTGCCATACGACCGGATACAGTGAACCTGGCGGTTTTGATGTTTATCAGGGACCAGAATCCCGCTTTTTAAATGTACAGTGCGAGTCATGTCATGGGCCGGGAAGTAATCATTCTGAGAAAAATGATATCATCAGAAACACTGGTGAAAAAGGTTGCATTATATGTCATGATAATAAAAACAGCCCGGAATTTGATTACAATGTATATCTTCCCATGGTAAAATGCCCGACAGACATGTGATTAAAATTTAAAATTTATTAAAAGGAAAACAAAATGAGCAGTAAAATCATACCTTGTGCAGTAACCGGAGCAGCCGGAAGAATGGGGCAACGTATCTGCCAGATGATTCTTGACTCTGAACCTCTGGATCTGGCAGGCATGACCGAACCAAAAAACAGTCCCTATTTAGGGAAAACCTTAAAAGATGCTCTGGGAATACCGTGTGATTATGCAACTTTTGCTGAATCACTTGATACAATAACTACTGACTTTGATGTAATCATAGATTTCACCTTTCCAGAAAACTCAATGGAAACAGTAAGGTTTGCAAGTAAAAGAAAAAAGGCTGCGGTTATCGGAACCACTGGGTTCTCAGAAGAAGAAAAAGCAGAAATTAAAGAGCTGAGCAATTCATTCCCCTGCGTATGTGCACCTAACATGAGCATGGGAGTGAATACTCTGTTTAAGATTGCAAATGATGTGGCAAAAATCCTGACCCAAGGTTTTGACATTGAAATAATAGAAGCCCATCATAAATTCAAAAAAGACGCCCCCAGCGGAACGGCCATGAGACTGGCTGAAATTCTTGCTGATGCTTACAATCGTGACCTTGAAAAAACAGGTGTTTACCAAAGAAAAGGTTTTATCGGTGAAAGAACAAAAGAAGAGATCGGCATCCAGACCATACGTGCAGGAGATATTGTGGGCGAGCATACGGTTATGTTCGGAGGTATTGGAGAGAGGCTTGAGCTTATTCACAGAGCCCAGAACCGTGACTGTTTTGTATCAGGCGCGCTTTTTGCCGCTGAGTGGCTTGCAGGTAAACCCAATGGATATTATGATATGCAGGACGTACTCGGGTTAAGATAATATGTCCATAAACAATACTGCCTTTATCGGGATAGGCTCAAACAGGGGTAATCGAAAAGAAAATTGCGAAACTGCTGTCAGAATTATCGCAACAAATAAAGATACAGAAGGCATAAGGAAATCGTCCCTATATGAAACAGAAGCATGGGGAGAGGAAAGTCAGAACAACTTTATCAACTGTGTTGCGGAAATAAAAACAGGCAAAAACGTATTCGACTTTTTTTCTTTGCTTCAGCAGACTGAAAATAAAATCGGCAAAAAAAAGGAGGGTTTTTGGGGCCCTAGAAATATTGACATTGACCTGCTTTTTTTCGGACAGGAAATTATCAATGAACCTGACCTAAAAGTACCTCACCCTTTTCTGCATTTGCGCCGCTTTGTTATTAAACCGCTCTCAGAAATTGCCCCAGACTTTATTCACCCGACATTAAATCAGTCAATAAAAATACTGCTAAAGAAGCTCACAGACACTAAAAAGGTATTAAAGATATGCTATTAAGAATTATTCTTGTTTCTGTCTTTTTTTACCTGCTTTTTAGATTTTTGAGACTGTTATTCATAAAACCGCCTGTAAATAAAAGCCCCACGCAAAAAAACACTTCCGGTCTGGTAAGCGAGATGGTACAAGATCCAGTATGTAAAATTTACATACCTAAAAACAACTCTTTATCCATACAGATATCAGGGGCAACATACTATTTCTGCAGTAGAGCATGTATGGATAAGTTCAAACCATAAAAGTCTTTTTCTCGTTACAAAAAAAGAAAAGTGCTTAATTCCTCTACTTATCCTTTATTCTTAAAAACTCAAAAAAATGTTTTTCCATAAAAAAAGCAGAATAAAAATTTAGATCAAATTAATTAACATAAATCATTATTTTTTATAACAAAGAAATATGATTAAATGTTTTGACATTCTCTATATAAAAATATATTTCTAAATAGAGGTTGTGTCATGTAAAACAAAGTCTCTTTAAAATACTCCAGTCAAATACAAATTATACAAACATTAATTGGTATGGTTTTGGAACAAAACAAACACCGCATGACCAAAAATAAAAAGAAACAGCAAAGGCTTTTCCTTTCAAAAGAAAATTCCAGTCATGATCCTCTGGAAATATATCTCAAAGAAATAAGAAAAACACAGCTTTTGTCTCATCAGGAAGAAACATACTGGGCCACCGTTTTATGGAATGAAAAAAGTACCAAGATAAAGCTTTTAAAAAAAGCTATCGCAATCTTAAGATCTCTTGAACACCAAAATCCTTTAAACCACCTTCTGATTTTGAACAAAAAATCCATATCTGGATATATAAAACTTAAAAACTCTACCCTGCTTCATAAAAAACTTACCAAAACAGAAAACCAGTCCTCAAAATCTGTCTCTCCAAAAGAAAAAAACAGGCTTGCCAAAGATAAAATTAAACTTGAATCAGCCCTTTCAAACATTCTTTTTA
>JAHEEI010000126.1 GCA_024640785.1 Pseudomonadota bacterium | reverse complement strand
ATAATCCACATCAATATAATGGTCATTAAAGGTATTGTTCTGCTCGGGATCCAGGACTTCAAGCAGCGCCGAAGCCGGATCCCCCTGAAAATCCCTGCTCATTTTATCGATCTCATCCAGCAGAAAAACAGGATTGTCTGTGCCTGCTTTTTTTAACGACTGCAGAATCTTGCCCGGAAGGGCTCCGATATAGGTCCGTCGGTGTCCCCGGATCTCGGCTTCATCCCTAACCCCGCCAAGAGACTGCCGAACAAATTTTCGGCCGGCGGCCCTTGCAATCGACTTTGCCAGAGAGGTTTTGCCGACCCCAGGAGGACCGACAAAACATAGAATCGGGCCTTTGATCTTTTCCACCAGACTCTGGACTGCCAGATATTCCAGAATGCGTTCTTTGGGGTCCTTCAACCCGTAATGGTCTTCATTGAGAATCTTTTCAGCCGCATCAATATCAACCCGGCATTCAGATTTCTCACCCCAGGGCAGGGATAGCATCCAGTCAATGTAGTTTCGAACAACATTGCCTTCAGCCGACTGGGGTGGCATCATCTTTAATTTCTTGATCTCTTTTTCGACTTTTGATTTTGCTTCCTGGCTTAAATTCTTTGACGTCATTTTTTCTTCAAACTCATGGACCTCACTGACCTTTTCATCCTTGTCCCCCATTTCTTTTTGAATGGCCCGCATCTGCTCCGCAAGATAATAGTCCTTCTGGCTCTTTTCCATCTGTTTTCGCACTCTGCCCTTTATTCGCTTTTCCACTCTGAGCATGCCCAGCTCTGACTCCATAAGACTGTAGATCTTTTCAAGCCTTTTTGTCGGGTCAACGATATCCAGCAGTTCCTGTTTTTCAGGAATTTTCACATTAAGCTGCGGCGCCAGGATGTCCGCCAGCTTGGAAGGATCCCCGATTGAAGAAACCTTTAAGTAAATGTCTTTTGAGAAACGCTTGTTAAACTTGATATATTCCTCAAGGGTGGAAAAAACTATTTTTACCAGCGCCCTGACCTCAGGATCATCGGCAGAAGCGGCTGCTTCTTCAACATCTTCAACAACCGCTGAAAAATAACTTTCACCATGAATAAACTTTTTCATCCGGTATCGTTTCGCCCCCTCAACCAGGACCTTAACACTTCCGTCCGGAAGCTTAAGCATCTGCAAAATAGTACAGACCGTGCCTATTTGATACATATTCTCTTCTTCAGGATGATCAACGGAGGAATCCTTCTGCGTCACGAGGAATATCTTTTTATCTCCCCGAAGTGCTTCTTCAACAGCATTAATGGATTTCTGCCGTCCCACAAAAAGGGATGCCGCCATATGGGGAAAGACCACAATATCCCTTAACGGCATCATCATGATTGGATTGCCGATGTCTTTCAAAGATTTAAAAATCACCATAGCTGTCCTTAGAAAATTTATTTTCTTCAAATGATGGAAAATTAAGAATTGCCCTAACCGTACTTTTCAGTTTAATTTTAACCCGCACTGGAGAAAGCTTCAAGAATCGGATGAATCGTTTTAATAAACCGGAACAATACTATTTTGTTAAACTGAACTAAAAGTTTAAGGAAAGTGCCTGCAAAAAAAGGCTATGCGGTTTCTTTTTTCTTGCCATAAACCATAATCGGTTTTGCCTTTTTAGTTAAGACCTCATTGCCGATAATACATTCTTCTATATTCGTACTGGAAGGCAGATCAAACATAATATCAAGCATAATATCCTCAAGGATTGCGCGCAGACCTCGGGCCCCGGACTTTCGTTCGATAGCCTTTTCTGCAACAGATCTCAGCAGGTCTTCGTTAAAACGAAGTTTAACATTCTCAAACTCAAAAAGTTTTTCATACTGTTTTGTGAGAGCGTTTTTCGGCTTTGTCAGGATCTCCACAAGGGCGCCCTCATCAAGGTCGTTTAAGGTCGCCACCACAGGAAGTCTGCCCACAAACTCAGGGATCAGCCCGTGTTTTATGAGATCTTCGGGCTGCACATCACAAATCACCTCACCGACATCTTTCTTTTTAGTCCTTTTTATCTCTGCACCAAAACCGATAGTCTTTTTCCCAATCCGACTTTCAATGATATTTTCCAGTCCGTTAAATGCACCTCCGCAGATAAAAAGGATATTTGAAGTGTCTACCTGAAGAAAATCCTGCTGGGGATGTTTTCTTCCGCCTTTGGGAGGAATATTTGCAATCGTCCCCTCAATTATTTTAAGCAGCGCCTGTTGGACTCCCTCCCCCGATACATCCCGGGTAATGGAAGGGGTGTCTGATTTCCTTGTGATCTTATCGATCTCATCAATGTAAACGATTCCACGGGATGCGCGTTCGATGTTGTAATCTGACGCCTGCAGTAGGCTTAATATTATATTCTCAACATCCTCGCCGACATATCCCGCCTCAGTTAAAGAGGTTGCGTCCGCTATGGTAAACGGCACATCCAGCATTCTGGCGAGCGTCTGGGCTAGCAGCGTCTTCCCGGTACCGGTTGGGCCGATGAGCAGTATGTTACTCTTCTGAAGTTCAACATTCCCCTTACCGCCCTTATATTCTATTCTTTTGTAATGGTTGTATACTGCCACGGAAAGAACTTTTTTGGCTTTATCCTGACCAATGACATACTGATCCAGAAACTTTTTAATCTCATGCGGGGAAGGGACAGAATCCTTCTTTTTTGAAAAGACCTCTTTCTGTTCCTCGGCAATAATATCATTACACAATTCTATACATTCATCACAGATATAAACGGATGGACCGGCTACGAGCTTCTTAACTTCCTCCTGACTCTTACCGCAAAATGAGCAGAAAAGATGACTCTGTTTTTCTGATCCTTTTTTTGTCGCCATTTTCAACCTCTCACTGTTAATAATTCCAAAAAAGTCAAAATAGGGTGATCCCTGTAATCCTTCCCGAATAAAACACGGGTCTTCACCCGATTAACGGAAGTAACCCCTTTTAAATTCAGAGAACCTTATGTCAGGTCTCTGCTGGTTATCACCTTGTCAACCAGACCATAGGCCTTTGCTTCGTCTCCGCTCATAAAAAAGTCTCTTTCAGTATCTTCGTGGAGTTTGTCAAAAGGCTGCTTGGTATGTTTGACCAGGATCTCATCCAGAGCCTGCCTCATCCGAAGGATCTCTTTGGCATGGATATCAATATCCGTGGCCTGCCCCTGAAATCCGCCCAGAGGCTGGTGAAGCATAATTCTGGAGTGCGGGAGAGCATACCTTTTGCCTTCTGCACCGGCAGCCAGCAAAACCGCTCCCATACTGGCAGCCTGGCCGAAACAGAGGGTGGAAACATCACATTTCAAGTACTGCATGGTATCATAGATCGCAAGCCCGGCGGTGACGTGTCCGCCGGGGGAATTTACATAGAGATGGATCTCTTTTTCAGGATCTTCAGACTCCAGAAACAGCATCTGGGCAATGATGATATTGGCAACATGGTCATCGACCTGGCCTCCCAAAAATACAATTCTGTCTTTTAAAAGCCTTGAGTAAATATCATAGGCACGCTCTCCCCTGCTGGTCTGTTCCACAACCATGGGGACAAGCTGCATGGTCTCCGGCATCTTTTTATTATAGTCTATTGTCATAGGAATAATGCTTTCTACCTTTCAGTAAAGTTTGCCCTAGAGATAATCAGGTCCAGTGCTTTTTTCTCAAGGACCTGAGGTTTTATCATATCATCTGTTACCTTTTCTTTCACAAAGGAAATATCTCGCCCCACCTGTCTGGCAATCTCCTCATATTTTGCCTCAATCTCGTTCTCATCAGCATCCAGATTTTCCTTTTTAGCAATCGCTTCCAGAAGCAGGGCTGAACGGACCTGTTTTTCAGCCGGCTGTTTATAACTCTCAATTAACTGTTCCTGACTCTGACCCATATCCCCTAAATTCATGCCCTGGGCAGCAAACATCTGCTGCATTTCCATTACCATATTTCTTGCCTGGGTCTCAACCATTTTTTTAGGGACATCAAAGCTGTTTTTCTCAATTAGGACCTCAAATATTTTTTCCCGGACGTCCCCTTCAGCCTTCTGTTTCCTTCTTTCAAGCAGGGATTCCTTAAATTTATCTTTAAGCTCCTGAATATCTTTATAATCTCCCAAATCCTTGGCAAATTCATCATCGAGCGCTGGAAGCACTTTTTCTTTGATCTCATTTAAGTTCAGGGTAAAATCCGCTTTTTTACCTGCGATATTCTCATCTCCATAATCTTCAGGAAGATCAATGGAAAAAGTCTTATTTTCACCCTTGTTCATCCCTATAATATTATCGGAAAAACCCGGAAGAAATGTATCTTCTGAAATTTCCATGGGAAAATTCTGCTGTTTGCCCTGAGGAAGCGGCTCTCCAGCTACGGTCCCTTCATAATCTACCAGAACATGGTCTCCCTTTTGGGTCGGTCTTCCCTCGACCACTTTCAGAGTAGCATACCTATTTCTGAGTGCTTCTATTTCCTTATCGACATCTTCATCACTAATCTCAACTTTTTCTTTTTCAAGTTCAAGACCTTCATAATCCTTAACCTCTATTTCTGGTTTCACCTCAAAAACAGCCGTATAGGTGAAGTCTTTACCCTGTTCGATAACCCCGTTCTCAATTTTAGGCGGTGAAACAGGCAGGTGGTTTACTTCTTCCAAGGCTTCAGGATAGGAGTCACTGACAAGTTTTGAGATAACATCCTCCTCAACCTGTGCCTTAAAATGTTTCTTCAAAATAGCCAGCGGGGCTTTCCCGGGTCTAAATCCCCTTATTTTTATTTCTTTTTTTAACCCCTTATAGGCCTTTTCAATTTCACCGTCCACCCGATCCACAGAAATACAGACAGTCATTCTTTTTTCCACATCATTGACGCTTACCACATCTACTTTCATGTTTATTTTATACTCCCTTTATTATGCGAGAGGGGGGACTTGAACCCCCACGGTATTACCCGCTGGATCCTAAATCCAGTGCGTCTGCCATTCCGCCACTCTCGCTGTTTTTTTAACGCTTATTATCTTCACCATAATTTTTATGCAATCTTTAAATTTTACGTTTTTTGACTAAATATGTCAATAAATTTAGGACAGGCATGCTCTTCTCAATAATTTTGCCGGCCGATGTTTATGACGGAAATACTATTAGAGCCAACCATCAGAAATTTCCGTTTAAATATAAAAATCTGAGAAATTCAAAACAGGGAGACGATCTTTTGCAGAAACGTATAGCCGAGGGAGAAAGGGTTAAACCGGAACAAACATTATTTTGGGTTTTGGGAAAACTAACCATTATTCTCTTGGCTCGCCGCTGTGGCGGATTTTCCAGTTTTCCGTGAATACCCGCTTTGGATATTTATCAAAGTGTTATAGACACCTCTATGCTCAATAAGGTCCTCGTGGCTGCCTTCTTCTATGATCTCCCCCGCTGACATCACAAGAATCTTATGGGCATTTCTAATCGTTGAGAGGCGGTGGGCAATGACAATGGAAGTCCGGTTTTCCATGAGATTTTCAAGTGCTTTTTGCACCTCCTTCTCAGAGCGGGAATCAAGCGAGGAAGTTGCTTCGTCAAGCAGAAGGATGGGGGCATCCTTGACAATTGCACGGGCAATGGATATGCGCTGGCACTGACCCCCTGAAAGCATGGCTCCCTTCTCGCCGGTTAACGTATCATACCCCTCGGGAAGAGAAATTATAAAATCGTGGATATTTGCTGCTTTTGCGGCATTAATAATCTTTTCCTCAGATATATCCCTGCCGCCATAAGCAATATTATTACGAATGGTATCATTAAAAAGAATTGTCTCCTGAGTGACAAAGGCGATCTGATCTCTCAATGACTTTATCTGTATATCTTTAATTTCTAAACCATCAAAATATATTCCGCCTTCATTGACATCATAAAACCTTAAGATAAGGTTTGCTATGGTACTCTTACCCACCCCACTATGCCCCACAATAGCAAGGATCTCTCCTTTTTTAACCTCGAAACTTATTTTTTTCAGCACCGGAGTATCTTCATACTGAAAAGAGACATCTCTAAATTCTATGGAATGCTTAAGCTGGGGAAGCGGAACCGAATCGTCTTTGTCGGCAATTTCAGGAACCAGATCAAGAACTTTAAAAACCCGGATAGCCGCAGCAACACCGACTTGTATGGCTATGTTTTCTTTAGCAAATTCTTTTACAGGTTTATACAGCATTGCCAGCGCTGCGACAAAAGAAAAAAACTTGCCTGTTGTCATTTGTCCATTTAAAACCCTGTGTCCGCCATAATAGATAATAACCGAAATCAGAAGGCCGCCAAAGATCTCCATTGCAGGAGATGAAATGATAGAAACCTTAAGACTCTTTAACCCGTTTCTGAGAAGACTGAAGGATTCCTTTTCAAAACGTTCAACCTCATAATTCTCCATACAAAAGGCTTTAACCGTCTGACAACCTGATATTGTTTCATCAAGAAGAGTGCTGACCCGCCCTACGTTTTCCTGTTCGCGCCGGCTATACCTTCTGGCTTTCTTCCCAAGCTTGGTGGTAAGCAGGATCAGCGGCGGGAAAAAAATAAGGCAGACAAGCATCATTTTCCAGTTCTGATAAAAAGCCACCCCTGTAAGAGCGATAATCACAAAGAAGTTTTTTATGACTTTCATCACTGAAGAGGACACCGTTCGAAAAAGCACGCCAACATCATTATTTATCCTTGAAATTAGGATACCGGTTGAAGTTTTAGTGAAAAATGAGACCGGAAGCATCAGAATATGCCGGTAAACAGCGTCCCTTAAATCAGCAGTAACACTGCCCCCGACATAACCAATAAGATAGTGCTGTCCAAAATCAGCAGCGCCTTTAATCAGATACAGCGCGACCAGTAACCCCGGAACAAGGTAAAGCATTAAAACATTTTTTTCCTTGAAGATATAATCAATCGCCGGCTCCACAAGATAGGCAATCGCACCGGTTGCCCCAGAGAGTATAATCGTGCACAACACAGAACCCAAAAAATAATATATATATGGTCTTGAATAACTGATTAGTCTTAAATATGTTTTCATTTTATTTCACAGTATCGCTCTCCGTTTAAACTCAACATCACACAAAAAACAGCGCCTCACTCCGAAAAAATCCTGCAAGCTATAAAAATCATTCCACGGTTACGCTTTTGGCCAGATTCCTGGGCTGGTCTACATCCGTACCTTTAAAAACAGCCACATGATAGGCAAAAAGCTGCAGAGGCACAACCATAACAACCGGCATCAGAACCGGATCCGTATCCGGTATATAAATGACATGGTCTGCCTTTTTGGCAATTTCCAGATTCCCCTCAATCGCAACTGCAATCACACGTCCCTTGCGTGCTTTTACCTGTTCAATATTACTGACTATTTTTTCATATACCCTACCTCCCGGGACAAGGGCCACAACCGGCATATTTTCATCAATCAGGGCGATGGGGCCATGCTTCATCTCACCGGCAGGATACCCCTCGGCATGGATATAGGAAATCTCTTTTAATTTCAAGGCACCT
>JAHEEI010000125.1 GCA_024640785.1 Pseudomonadota bacterium | reverse complement strand
ATTCACAGAAAATGCAGGCGATCGGAACACTGGCCGGAGGCATTGCCCATGATTTTAATAATATACTCACCGCTATTATAGGATATTCAGAGCTTGGACTTTTTAAGAAAAAAATGGATGCCAAAAAAACCCGGATCAGCTTTGAACAAATCCACCAGGCCGGTGAACGAGCGAAAGATCTTGTTCAACAGATTCTAACCTTCAGCCGCAAGGAAGAAGAAAAATATTTGCCCGTCAATGTGGGGCCTATTATAAAAGAAGCCCTGAAGCTGATACGTGCCGCTATCCCTAAGAACATTGATGTTAATCTCAGTCTTAGTGCTGGATCAGATCTGGTTCTGGCAAGCCCCACACAAATTCATCAGGTATTAATGAACCTTTGCACAAATGCAGCGCATGCAATGAAAGCTAAACCAGGTGTTCTTTCTGTAACCCTGGAAGATATTTACTTAAGCAAAAAAAATCAAAGCCCATCAGTTTCCCCTCAGGAAGATCCGTTTCTTGCAATAAAAATAACAGATACTGGGACAGGAATTGACCCCGCACTTCTTGAACAAATCTTTGATCCGTTTTTTACCACAAAAAAACCCGGTGAGGGAACAGGAATGGGGCTTTCTGTGGTACACGGTATCATCGAAAGCCATGGAGGAACAATAACCGTAGAATCTGAACTTGGCAAAGGATCAACCTTCCATATTTTATTGCCAAAGATAGATGCTGCTGAAAAACCCTTTTCTAATAAAATACCCTGTGAAACTCCTAGAGGCAAAGAGCGCATCCTCTTTGTTGACGATGAAGAAAGCATAACAGCCTTAGGCAAGGAAATGCTTGAAGAATTTGGATATTCGGTCACAATTAAACCCGGCCCCATAGAGGCATTTACGACTTTTTGTGAGTCCCCAACTAATTTTGACCTTGTCATCACTGACAATAATATGCCTGACATGACCGGTTTTGAACTGATAGATAAGATCCTAAAGATAAAACCAGGCCAGCCTGTTATACTTTGTTCCGGCTATAGCGATAGAACAGATATTGAAAAAGCCCGCTCCATGAATTTGAAATTGATTTCAAAACCTCTGTTCATGAATGAATTAGCTAATGCTATACGGGAAGTCTTGGATTAATGAGAATAACAAAACCTTTATCAACAAATAAAAAACCATTAAATTAAAAAAAATCAAGGAGGACAAGCCAAATGAAAAGAATCATTTTTTTAATCTCTTTATTTACCCTGATTATTTTTTCAGGCACGCTTGGTACAGCTTTTGCGGATGAAGGTGACTGCACGAACAAAAACTTAAGAAAAGAAAAAAAACTCAATGTACCGTTCTTTGACGGAATAAAATTTCAAATAACAAAAGCAAAGCCTAAACTTTCGAATGCCACCCACGAGATCCATGACCTAAACAGCCAATTTGGTACAGACCTAGATGACTGGGACGATATCGATATCTTCACCTTAGATGTTGTTTTGTGGAAGGATTTGTCCAGATACTTCAAAACAGACTTCGCAATCGCCGGGACAACAGGAGAGTTGACAGATTCAAGCCCGACAAATAATTTACCAGGAGCGTCTCTAAGAATGCGCCAGAGATACAGCGCACTGCTGTTCTGGACCAACCTTTATTACTACCCGTTTAAAACAAACTGCCGCAGCTACAAATCCGGAAATATTATCGAACCGTTTATAGCCGGCGGGCTGGGATACACCCTTTTTCGCAGCGAATCCACCTTTAAGTTCAGAAATACTCCCGGAGGTGTTTACGATGGAAGAGTAAGAAACAACTGGAACGGAAATGACTGGGCATTCAAGGTGATGACCGGCTTTAACATCAACCCGGGAAACATCAACCCCAAACTTGAAGACTGGATAGTCACCTTTTCTGCTTTTTATATATGGAACAGGATGAAGGGACATTCAAGCTTGAACAATAATACCGGACTTCCTTTCCCAGAACGTACAAGAATGGACATCGACCTGACCGGTTACAATTTCTCCCTTGCAGTCGGTCACTACTTCTAGGGTAGCTTATGATCGTCGGCATACTAAAAGAGCTCAAAAATAATGAAAACAGAGTTGCTCTGACCCCTGCTGGTACACAAAAACTGACCAGCAGGGGCAACAATGTACTGATCGAACAGGATGCCGGAGAAGGAAGCGGTTTCGCAAATGAAGAATACGAAAAATCAGGAGCAACAATAACAAACAAATCTCAAATATTTAAAACATCTGCCTTAATCCTGAAAATCAAAGAACCGCTTCCTGAGGAATATGCAATATTTAAACCAGGCCAAATGCTTTTCACTTTTTTTCATTTTGCCTCAAATAAAGCATTAACAGAAGCCATGATAAATGCTTCGGTGACCTGCATTGCCTATGAAACCGTTGAGACAGAAGACAAAAGGGTACCGCTTCTTGCCCCAATGAGCATCGTAGCCGGGAAAATGGCCTCGATAGCGGCTGCAAACTACCTGTCAAAAACATACGGGGGCAAAGGGGTCCTATCAAGTCCTGTGGGAACAGCACAACCTGCACACTTTCTGATCCTGGGAGGCGGTAACGCAGGCAAAGCCTCCGCTGAAGTAGCTCTGGGAATGGGAGCGGATGTCACGCTTATTGAAAAATCAGAAAAAGTTATTGAATCCATAAAAAAAAGATTTCCAAAGGCATCTTTTGCTGTTTCAACTCCTGAGAACATATCTGCTTACCTGAAAGAATCAGATGCCGTCATCGGAACGATTCATCTGCCCGGCTCGAGGCCGCCAAAAATTGTTACCCGAAAGATGATAAGAACAATGGAAAAAGGCTCTGTGCTGGTTGATGTCGCAATCGACCAGGGGGGCTGTTTTGAAACAAGCAGGCCCACAACCCATTCGGATCCGGTCTATATTGAAGAAGGTATTGTCCACTACTGCGTATCAAATATGCCCGGCGCTTTCCCTCGAAGCTCCACTCTCGCCTTAACCAGTGCCACCCTTCCCTATGTGCTGGAACTGGCACAAAAAGGTGAAAAAGCTTTCCGGAACAAAGAACTTTTAAAAGGATTAAATATTTACCAGGGGAAAGTAACCAACAGAAAAGTTGCTGAGGCTCATAATCTGGATTATACAAAAGCCGAATCACTACTCCAGCAGCAACCATAACAAAATATTATTACAAAAAACTCTATACAGCTAATTAACAAAACCAAAAATTATTTTCAAATAGAAATGTTTGGGAACATTCTTACCACAATAAACAGCTTTGTATGGGGCCAGTTCATGCTCATGATTCTGGTCGGAACCGGAGTGATCCTAACCATTATTCTAAGATTTATTAATATAAGAAAACTTCCCGCTTCGATAAAACTCGTCTTTAAATCAATTAAACCGGAAGAAAAAGAAGGCGATATCACCCCCTTCCAGGCTCTCACCACCGCGCTCTCCGCAACCGTCGGCACCGGAAACATTGCTGGAGTTGCAACCGCAATAACTCTGGGCGGTCCAGGTGCCGTGTTCTGGATGTGGGTTTGTGCTTTTTTTGGCATGGCCACCAAATATAGTGAGGCGGTTCTTGCTGTAAAATACCGCAGAACGCTTGTGGACGGCACCATCTCCGGCGGACCCATGGAATACATTTCCCGCGGCCTCGGCCTTAAATGGCTGGGTATTGTTTTTGCTGTTTTCGGCGTAATTGCTTCAATGGGTATTGGCAACATGGTACAGTCAAATTCAGTAGCTCTGGCCTTTAGCGAAGCTTTTGGAATCCCAAATATAACTACCGGCATTGTTCTCTCAATTCTTACAGCAGCGGTCATTCTCGGGGGAATAAAAAGAATTGGCAATGTCACTGCAAAAATAATTCCTTTGATGGCTCTTTTTTATGTTGGATTTGCCCTAATAATTCTTATTACAAACATAACGGAAATACCTCAAATCTTTGGAATCATATTTAAGCATGCATTCACGCCCTGCGCTGCCGGCGGAGGATTTGCAGGCGCAGCAGTTTCACAGGCCGTGCGGTTTGGGTTTGCAAGGGGAATTTTTTCAAACGAGGCAGGTCTTGGAAGCTCACCCATAGCTCACGCAGCAGCACAAACAGACAGTCCTGTAAGACAGGGTCTTATCGCTATGACAGAAGTATTTATCGATACCATAATAATCTGTTCAATGACGGCATTTATCATCCTGCTGTCAACGGATGTATGGCAAAGCGGACTTGAAAGTTCTGCACTTACCGCACATGCGTTTAACACCTTTCTCCCGGGCATAGGCAAATATATTGTTGCAATAAGCCTGTCAGCCTTTGCCTACTCAACACTTTTAGGCTGGTCTTATTACGGCGAAGAATGTATTGAATTTCTCCTGGGGATAAAAGCCCGGTTTCCATACAGGATAATTTTCTGCGGCCTGATTATTGCCGGAGCTTATGCAGAGGTTAAACTGGTTTGGGATTTTTCAGATACGGCAAACGGCGCAATGGCCATTCCCAATCTGGTGGGCCTTCTGGGTCTGAGTTATGTAGTCTATCAGGAGACAATTAAATATTTTAAAGAGGACAAATAAAAGACCCTGCTATATAATCTCAGGGTCTTTAATTTCATCTCAATAATTTTCACCCTATTTTCTTTAAGCCACCCATATAAAGGTGTAGAGCCTCAGGTATAAGAACACTGCCGTCTGCCTGCTGATAATTTTCCAGAACAGCTACCACTGTCCGTCCAACAGCAAGCCCTGAACCGTTTAAAGTATGGACAAATTCGGTCTTTTTCTCGCCTTTTTTTCGGTACCGGATACCGGCTCTTCTAGCCTGGAAATCTCCAAAATTACTACATGAAGATATTTCCCGGTACACACCCTGACCAGGCAGCCAGACTTCAATATCATAAGTCTTGGCAGCTGAAAACCCTATATCACCCGTACAGAGGTTAACCACACGGTAATGTATCCCCAGCCTCTTAAGAACTTCTTCTGCATTTTCAAGCAGTCCCTCAAGCTCATCATCTGAGGTCTCAGGCGTAGAAAACTTAACAAGCTCAACCTTATTAAACTGATGCTGTCGGATAAGCCCTTTTGTGTCTTTTCCATATGACCCGGCCTCTTTCCTGAAGCAAGGCGTATGTGCCGTATAACAGCATGGCAGGTCTTCCTCGTTTAAAATCTCTTTCTGAAAGATATTTGTCAACGGAACTTCAGCTGTCGGGATCAGGAAATAGTCAAGCCCGTCAAGCTTAAAAAGATCATCCTCAAACTTGGGCAGCTGTCCGGTACCTGTCATTGTGGTTCTGTTGGCAATAAACGGCGGAAGTATTTCAGTATAGTTATGCTCCTGGGTATGCAGATCCAGCATAAAGTTTATCAGCGCCCTTTCAAGCCGAGCACCGGCACCTTTATAAAGGCTGAAACGCGATCCAGCGATCTTCGTAGCCCGGTCAAAATCAAGCACACCTAATTTTTCTCCAAGCTCCCAGTGCTCTTTCGGCTGAAATGAATATTGCGGAATCTTCCCCCAGGTCCGGACTGTTTCATTGTCCTTATCGGTCCTGCCAAAAGGAACAGAGTCATGGGGCATATTGGGTATGGTCATCAGGAAATCATTTGTTTCCTGTTCAACATTTTTAAGTTCCTCATCCAGCACTTTAACCTGCGATGACAACTCTTTCATAGAAGCAAAGACAGAAGGATCAACTTCTTTCTTCTCCTTCTTCATCTTTGCAATTTCATCCGATGCTCGGTTTCGCTCTGCCCGTAAAACTTCTATCTTTTGCAGCACTTCCCTTCTTTTTTCATCTATAGACAAAAAAGCAGAAAGGTCTATATCACTTCCACGTGCTTCAAGCTTCTGTTTAACAAGCTCGATGTTTTCCCTGATAAATCTAATATCAAGCATATAAACCTCATCTTTGCGATTACTCTGCGAACCTTTCATCTTTCGGAATTTAAATCTTTTTATTTAACCATATTTGAAATTCAGTATATCCTGCGACCTGCCACTTCTTTTCATACACCTCACCAATAAAATATTCATAGAGCTGGTCCAAGAGACTGTTTAATGCCTCTATGCAAAGGATCCTGTCAAAAAACCGCTCATCCATATCATTCGTCTGGGGCAAATCTACCTTAAGGGAGGAAACCTCAAACCTTTCTGCCTTAATATTAAAAGACCAGACATTAGCCCCCTGCTCTATTCTCAGTCTTGCCTCCCTGACCTTTTTACCGGAACGGATTGCCTGCCGAAGGTCTTCAACCGTAAAATCATCACCAGAATATGAAACAGTATTGGGAGGTGGTTCCCTGTCATCCTCCAGAACTATCCTTCCATCAAGCCAAAGCGTAAATTGCACATCTCTTCCAGGAATTTTTATTACACCGGCGTTTTTATCACTCATATAGCAGATATAAGTTAAAAAATCTTTCCCAAAGCTGCATTCTTTCCTTAAAACTTCTTTATCCATCGACAAAATCAATCCTTAGATTTTTTAAGATAACGCTCTTGTTTTGTTTAGTTACGATCTCTTCCGCAAGGTCATAGGGTAGCAGAGGAACAAGTTTCACATCAAACGACCTGTAAAAAAAAGTGATAAATTCATCATTTGCGCTTTTGGAATTTGAAAAAAAGAAAATCTCCTCTGTTTTGGTATTCCAACACACATCATATACAACCGGTGTGGGAAGCGATTTTTTAAGCAGACTTTGCCAGACCTCTTCTTTGAGCATATCCCTGTCGTGTTTTGCAAGCTTCTCTTTGCCGGTACTCTCCTTAAACTTTATTTCCTCACTCAGGAAGGCTGCTTTCACTGCAAGCGCCGGTATACGCCGTGTATCGACCCTGAGTGCAAACACCAGGTAGGGTTCCTTTGAAAAATGCATGTCATCAAAAAATGTTGATGCCATATTTTCCGCTGACACCCATCCCATGGACTTCTCCGTTATGGTCGCCGGATTAATCTCTTTAAAAGAAAACTCGTTCAGCTTTTCAAGCACAAACTTTTTTATATTGTCAGGGAGGTTATCAGCTGTTCTGTAACGCTGATAACTTGCTGCTCCGGTATATATGCCCATCTAATCTCCATTTTTCTAGCAGTCCCGATTATTAAACAAAATAACATGTAATAATTTAACTTAGAATATTACATCCAAGAGACATAAATATCAAGCAGGAATAATATAAAAGTATTGTTTCAAGGATTAAAAATACTTTCCTCTTTGACATGTTTTACTAATTCATTATATATTAAAATATTAAGCACCCCTATTAAATCAACTATTAAAGGAAAAGCGCCATGGATATCATCACCCACGATAAAATAGACTTCTCCCTTTGTGGAAAACCCCTTTTAACTGAAAAGGATTTCAGCAAAGTTGAACTTAAAACCTGTAAGCAAATGTCAGTGGATCAAACAGGACTTGTGCATGGGGGTTTTATCTTCGGACTGGCTGATCATGCTGCAATGATAGCAGTTAACCATCCTAATGTGGTACTGGGCGCTGCAGAGGTGAAATTTTTAAAACCTGTTGAATCGGGAGAAACAGTTATTGCGG
>JAHEEI010000124.1 GCA_024640785.1 Pseudomonadota bacterium | reverse complement strand
GGGCGATAGCTTCCAAACTCTATTTTTTCATGAACTTTTTTCAGGTCATCTATAAACATGCCCTCATTCAACGTTGTCTTAGTTAATATCTCAATCGCTGCATGATAAAATCCGGCATGATTTCCTTCTGTTTTATACTTTTTAAAGGCATCATATGTTCTTAAGAGGTCTTCTTTGTCAAGAAGTCCATCACCGCCTTCCCCTTGTTTCTTTTTTAGCCTGCGCCGATCAAGAATAAAAAAAGAACCGACCGCAACAACAATAATTGCAAAAATAGAAAGAATCGCCCACATCACAGGTTTGGAAATATAGTTGAATTTTTTTACCTCTAGAGAAACTTCATCCGTTAGAATGGAGCTCTCCTGAGATTCTCCTTTGGCCCAGTATTTGATTTCAATCGGAAGAATACGGTATTCTCCTGCTTCAGTAGGTTGAAGCGTATAGTTATAAGTAAGATGATAGAACTGTTCTGTGGTCGATGATGAGAAAGACGAAGATATTTGTTCGATTTTTTCAGGAAAAGAAGGTTCTGGCGGAACAATGATAAAGTCATCAGCCGTCCCCAGCCAGAAGATTTCCAGAACAAGGGAAAAAGGGTTCTCCGCAAAAACCCTATCCTTATCAATTTTCACGGAAATTTCAGGCGCTGAAAAACACAGGGCTGTGAAAAAGAAAAGAGCTAAAAAATTAGCAAAAAAGATAAAAAGGGGATTACTGGTTAAAAAGGGTTTTAAAAAATCCGGAATTTTTCTCATTTTCCTGTTCCATCTTTGCCAGTTCTTGAAAAAGTTCTTGTTCTTTTCGAGAAAGTTTCTTTGGTGTCCTTAAAATAACCTGTATTATCTGATCTCCCCGCCCATTACGGTTGATGCTTGGAATGCCGGCACCTTTTATGGTTAAAAGGTCATTGGCCTGTATTCCTTTTGGTATTTTGAGTTTTTCTTCGCCCTTAATGGTGGGTATGTTTATTTCCGCACCCAGTGCTGCCTGTGAAAATGAGATGGGTATCTGGCAGATAATATCATTGTTATGCCTTTTAAAGAACGGATCTTCATCTTCAATGATGAAAACAAAAAGATTTCCGTTTGGTCCGCCTTTTTCACCCGGCTCTCCTTCATTTGCCAGTTTAAGCCGCATGCCGGTCTCAACACCCGCAGGAATCTTTACCTTAAGTTTCTTTGTTTGCCTGGTTTTTCCGGTTCCCCGGCAGGGTTTGCATGGTTCTTTTATTATCGTTCCGGTTCCCCGACATTCAGGACAGGACGTGGCCATGCTGAAAAAACCCTGCTGCTGCATTACCCTTCCTGCACCCCTGCAGGTTGAACAGGTTTCCGGCGAAGTTCCTGTTTTGGCTCCTGAGCCTTTACAGGTTTCACAAAGAACATTTTTTGTGACCTCAATATTTTTTTCAACCCCAAAAGCCGCTTCACGCAGAGAAATATTTAAGTCATATCTCAGATCCTGACCTTTTCGAGCACCTGAACGCCCCCCCTGTCTTCCTCCGAATCCGCCCATGCCGAAAAAATCTTCAAAAATATCACCAAAAGACGAAAATATATCATCAAAGCCTGAAAACCCGGAAAACCCGGAATTTTTCAACCCTTCATGACCATATCTGTCATAGAGACCCCGTTTTTCAGAATCACTTAGGACCTCATAAGCCTCACTTGCTTCTTTGAACTTTTCTTCACTTTCCAGATCATCAGGATTTCTATCAGGATGATACTTTAAGGCCATTTTGCGGTAAGCCTTTTTAATTTCATCGGCAGATGCGTTTTTGCTGACATCCAGAATCTCATAGTAGTCGCGTTTTGTCATATACGTAGCAGGCCATAATCTAATGTTATTTAGGGCCGTTTCCTTTCTTCGGGTTGATCAGATAAAAACCACAGATTCAAATCATTTATATGCAACTGTCCATGTCAAAAAAAGGGGGTCTTTTGATTAACAGTCTCTATCTAAAATTAATAAATTTATTGCCGGAACATCCTTGGATCTTGCGCTTTGGCCATATCCTTTGACCTATACCAATAAACAATAATCATTTATAGGTCACAGTCAAGAAGGGTAATTATATAATTATTCATCTTTTTCCTCAAAAGCAGCATCAAGATTATTAAAATCCGGAATTTCCTCTTTCATATACTCCCTGATCTTATTTTTCAGTCTGCTTTCTATCTGCCTTACTCTTTCCTTTGTTATGCCGTATTCTTGCCCTATTTCCATTAGGGTTTGCGGAGCTTCGGAAAGTATTCTTTTTTCAAGGATTTTAAGTTCTTTTTCACTTATTTGGGACATAAACACTTTGAGCTTTTTATTAAACAACTTCTGAATCTCATTATCAGCGATTTTAAGGTCAAAAAATTCCTTGTCCGCTGTCATCATATCTCCACGGGTCTCTTTCCAGTCATCCCCAACCGGCTGGTCAAGAGACGGTTCCCAGTCTCCAAGACGCTGTTCCATCTCAATGATATTTTCCTCTTCAGTGCCCAGAGCTTCGGCCAGCCGTGCAGGCCCGGCTTGAAACCCAAGTTTTTCCAGACGATTTTTCTCTTTCTGTAGATTAAAAAAGAGTTTTCTCTGTACTTGGGTAGTTCCTATTTTTACCAGCTTCCAGTTGTCCATGATAAACTTCAATATGTAGGCCTTTATCCAGTAAGAAGCATAATATGAAAGTTTTACCTCCCGGTACGGATCATAGTTTTTGACTGCCTGCATCAGACCGAGGTTTCCTTCCTGAATTAAGTCCATTAAGTTAAATATCCATTGACGCTGATATTCAAGGGCTATTTTCACCACTAGACGAAGATTTGCCGTTACCAGCCTATATGCGATATCCTTGTCACCCGTCTCCTTATACTTTCGAGTAAGCTCTTTTTCTTCCTCAATGGTTAAAAGCGGGGTTTTTCTGATCTCCGCCAAATAAGCCTGAAGCGGATCTCTGGAAACAGGAAGACCTGTTTTTAAAGAGACGAGTTTTATCTCTTCCGAACCGGGTTTGCTAGGCTCCATTTCTTTGCTTTTCATTATAAAATTTTCGGGGTCGTTTCCTATTAGTTAATATAGCAAAAGAAATAAACTTACCAGTTTCTATAATGGTTGTAAAGAGGGGTGGTTTCTAAAAATATATTTTCTTTATGTTTTCAAATACTGGTAAATATTTAATAAAACTGTTTTTTGAGTGAATTTTCAAGATATCCTTGCCTCCTTCAGGATTTAAGGCTACTGCCTTCAGGTAAAAAATGTTTAGTCACCCGGGCATTATGTTTAAGTGGAGTACCGAATGTACCGTCTTTTTGATTTTGGCAGTTCAATTCTGTTGAAATAGAATTTTCTTTGTCCTATACTCTAACTTTCATGGCTGGCTCAGCTTTTGCAGACAAAGCATAGCTGATGGAAAAGAAGAGTTAATAAAAGCTGTTACAAGTACCGGGAATCTGAGGAACTATAAAAATTATATTTCCAAAAAGCTGAAAAACGGCTTAAAAAATCCAGGAAGAAATCTCATCAAAACAAATTGTTCCTGCCTGATTCGGCTAAAACCTCTACTGCTCAAAACATATCTAAACCGGAAAAGTCAAATTTAAGATCCACGGAGTCGACATGCAGAGGTTAAGAGAGTCTACGGTAAATAAATATTTTTATTTGAAACAAGAATATCTCTTTTTCGGGGTATTGACACTTTTCCCCGCATCATTTTAACCTATATGAATTTATAAATAATGCTGTCAGTTGACAACAAAACCACAACAAAAAACCTTTTTGAACTTAACAGCTCTTTGCCGCAGGTTTATGTTGCTTCAGGAGCAGGTGCATATAAAAATACGATTAATGTACTGAAAAGAATAGACCTTTCGCCAGCCAAAGGGAAAAAAGTACTTTTAAAGCCCAATGCAGGAAGGCTTGCTTCAAAAGGAGAAGGGATTACCACAGATCCTTTGGTTGTAGCCGCAGCCATCGACTCATTTAAACAGGCTGGGGCTGAGGTTTCTGTCGGGGAAAGCCCGATTACCGGGGTAACTGCCATGGAAGCTTTTGAAGCAACGGGTATTGCAGCCGTCACTCTTGAGCGAAACTGCGAACTCATTGATATGGACAAACGGCCATTTGTGGCCCTTGAAATACCTGAGGGCAGGGCAATAAAAAAAATAAAGGTATGCGCAGATGTTTTTGACCATGACTTTATTGTCTCTATCCCCGTTATGAAAATCCATATGCATACCTTAGCAACACTTTCACTTAAGAATATGAAAGGCTGTCTGTGGCGCAGAAGCAAAGTGGACCTGCACATGCTTCCCATGCTTAAGGACATAAATGAAATTCCCCTTAATGTGGCTATTGCTGACATGTCTGGTGTACTGAGGCCCCATCTTTCAATTGTAGACGGAACTGTGGGCATGGAAGGGATGGGCCCTAGCGGCGGCAAAGCAAAAAAACTTGGTCTGGTTGTTGCCGGAACAGATGCTTTTGCGGTCGACTCAATCGCATGCAGACTGATGGGCTTGTGCGCAGAAAACATCCCTCATCTTCGTATGGGTGCAGAACGCGGATACGGTGTTATTGATATTGAAAAAATAAAAATACATCCCGAAACCTGGATAAACCTTGTTTCTCCGTTTTCTCCTCCGCCGAAAAACCTTTCGATTGAATTTCCCAAAATCAATATCCTTGATAAAAACTCATGCAGCGCCTGCCAGTCAACTCTGATTCTGTTTTTAAAAAAATATGGGGAGGCCGTCTTGGACTATTTTCCAGAAAACACTAACATAAGTATGGCCATCGGCAAGGGCCATGATAAAGTTCCCCAAAATACCATATGTATCGGAAATTGCATGGCAAAAGCTAACCAGGAAAAATTTGTTAAAGGCTGTCCGCCGGTTGGAAGTGAAATTTTAAAAACCATTACAGGCAAAACTTCTCTTGATTCCGATAAAGTGAAAAAGGAAGTGAAAGAGTAAAAGAAACCCTGTATTTCTGTGTCCGCACGCCTTCCTGTAAAAAAGCTTTTCAAATATCTAAACAACCATCTCCTGTAAAAATGGTTTTGCACAAAAAACGCCAACTAACTGTCTTAAAAGGTTTTTGGTTGTCCAAGCTGTTTTTGCATCAGTATTGAGAAGTGGTCCTCTCTATCAGGCCAACATCAATCGCATAATGAATAAGTTCAATCGTTGTATGTAGATTAAGTTTTTTCAAAATATTTCCACGATGATTTTCAACTGTTTTAGGACTGATAAAAAGTTTTTTTGAGATTTCTTTTACCGAAATCCCTTCAACCAGAAGACGAAAAATCTGCTGCTCTCGAGCTGTCAAACGCTCATAAGAAGTCCCTTTATTTTTCTGCTTATAGTTAGAATCCTGAAGTCCAAAAATAATATCTTTTGCAATAGTATTGTCAATATAATGCTCATTTTTTGAAATAGCATGCAGTCCTGAGAGGAGATTTTCAGTCGCAGAGTCTTTTACTATATAGCTTAGTGCTCCTGACCTGAAGGCTTCCAAAATATAATCTGATTTTGAGTGCATGCTTAGGACCATAACTTTTATCTCTGGAAAATTTTTCCGTACTTCGCGCAATAGGATAATGCCGTCTTTATCAGGCAAAGAAATATCTATAATCATAAGGTCCGGTCTGATCTTATCCGCTAGCAGTAATCCATCAGTAGCATTTCCCGCCTCTCCGGTTATTTCAAAACCATTATTTGTTCCAATTATAGCTTTTAGTCCTTTTCTAAAAAGGGTATGATCATCAACGATTAAGATTGTTTTATTAGGGGCCATTTTTTTTCTCCTTATATGGAATTATTACAAGAATAGTTGTCCCTTCACTTGGTCGTGTCTGAAAAGTTATCTTTCCACCCAAAAGCCTGACTCTTTCCTTCATGCTTTCAAGGCCCATCCGTTTTTCACTTTCTAATTTTTTACTATAGTCTTTAAGATCAAAACCTTTTCCATTATCTTGTATGCGAAAAATAATTTCCGGGAAAGAAGATAAGAGCTTTACCTTGACCTTGGTAGCTCCGGCATGTTTTTTTATATTATTAAGCGCTTCCTGAACTATCCGGTATAAGTTTATATTTATCTCCCGGTTCAGCAGGGCTTCATTAATCCCTATGGAACTGAATTCTATTTTTATTTTTTCTCTTTCTGAAAAATCTTCACAAAACTTGGAAAAAGCCCTGACAAGACCAAGCTGCTCAATTTCCGGCGGGCAAAGGTCATATGACATATTACGAACGTCCATTATACATTCTTGAATAATGCTCGTAATATACCTAGCCTTTTCTTTAGTGTCTGCGGAAAAGCTCTGCTCTCCTAGAAGCATTGCCTGTAAAAGGATCTTTAAGGAGGAAAGGTTCTGTGCGATATTGTCATGGAGCTCCCTTGCGATTCTTTGTCTTTCACTTTCCTGTGCTGATAAAATTTGACCGGATAAGTCCTGAATCTTCTTTTGCGCTTCTTTCAGTTCCGTGATGTCAATATGCGCGCCCATAAGACGTTTTGGCTTGTCATCTCTGTCAAATTCAACTGTTTTACCTCTTGACGCTATCCATTTGTATTCACCGGACTTTGTTTTAAGGCGAAATTCAAGGCTTAGATGTTCTTTTTTTTGTGCCATGTATTCCCGTTCTGCTTCAGAAACCATCTCCCTATCTTCCGGATGAATTAGATTGTGAACTATCTCAATGCTTGACGGAAACTCATAAGGCTCATAACCCAGCAGCTCATACCAGGTCGGAGAAAAAAGAACATTATTCGTGCTTAAATCAAAGTCATACAGCCCTTCATTTGAGGCTTCAAAAGCCATTAAAAGTTGACTGGCTGTTTCCTCAAGAGAGCTCTCTCTTGCTTTAATTGTCTTAGCCATCCGGTTAAAAGCCCTGGAAAGGTCTCCGAGTTCATCCTCTGTCATTACATTGATCTCTTCAGTCTCTTTCCCCAGCTCTAAGGACTTAACTTCTCTCGTTAAAAGTCTAAAAGGTTTGCTCATTTTATTTGAAATAAAAAAAATAAAAAATGCGCTGCCCAGGAAAGCAAAAATAAAAAACAGAAGAAGTAAAAAAGCAATCTCGTTTACTTTCGTTTTGAGTAAAGATTTGTCTCTTTCTAAATAGACAAAACCAATAATTTCTTTGTTGGCAGGGTTTCTATCGATAGTTTTAAAGTTCGGAGAATTAATCAGAATCCCTGGATTGCTAAAAACCGGAGAATAATACCTAAACGAATCTTTCGTTTCAATAAAGACAGGAAAAAAACCGTTAAAAAACTTTTTAAATTTTACTTTTCTATCCCGAAAGGTTTCTTCGTATGACTCTGAACCCTCGTCATGGGCTTTTGGTATTTTGTTCATTAACGGCTCGAAATTTCTGTTATATACAGATATTTCTAAAACATCTTTATCCCTGTCCTGAATAAAATTAATAAAATCAACAAGGTCGTTTTTCAGTTTTTCCTTGCTCTTTTCAACTAATCCCTGTCTTGAAAGGAGAACTGAAACCTGCAACAGCATAAGACCGTTATGAACCATTTCCAACCTTAT
>JAHEEI010000123.1 GCA_024640785.1 Pseudomonadota bacterium | reverse complement strand
GGTTCCGGACTGGGCGGTGGGCGTGGCTTTCCCTTCTCAAAACCGGATAGTTCTGCTTAAGAAAAAAAACACCAGCCTTGCCCCGGTGTTCCGGCATGAACTAAACCATATCCTGCTGGGACAGGCTTTCAGAGGAAAAGAAAAAGTCCCCAGATGGTTGGACGAGGGTCTTGCCATGATCCTGGCTGGGGAATGGAATTTGTCAAGCATGGCCGCCATGACCGGCGCTGTGCTGACAGGCTCTGTCTTGCCCATGGAGGAGATTACCACACACTTTCCATATGAAGAAAACCGGGCAAGGATCGCATATGCTCAGAGCTTTTATTTTATTTCATTTCTTAAACGAAAATTCGGAGACAACGCGTTTAGAGCCTTTCTCAGCGAGTACAGCAGGCATCATAATTTTAATTTGGCCATCAGAAGAGCTTACTTTCTTGACTGGTGGGAAGTTGAAGGTTTGTGGCAGCAGTATCTCAGGCTGCGCTTTAACTGGATTCCCCTTATTACCAGCACCGGATTTTTATGGTTTGTGGCAAGCCTCATTTTTGTATTTGGCTATTTTCATAAGAAGCGCAAGAGCCGGCTGAAACTGAAACAGTGGGAGGAGGAGGAAAGGTTTATCTATGATGATCACGAAGATGAAAACACGCTGAACTAAAATAGCGGAATACGGCTAACTGCTTCTGGACTACAAAAATTTCTTGCCCGCCAGCCCGGGGGAAACAAAGATTTTGTCATTTTGTGTTGCAAAGCCCCTTTTTAAAAAACTCACTAGTCAAAAAAAATCACCTTTTAATATAACTAGAAGTAATCTATGTTTTTTTCAACCAGTTGAAAGTTAAGGTTATTATCGCTTATGTTGACTTTTGATGACCTCTAAATTGTTAAGGATACCAGCAGTACTGTTAACTTATCCAACTAACTGAATTTTCCTTTTCAAAAACTCTTCTTTCCCCTGCATTTTATAGGTGTATACCCTGACCTTTATAGGTAAATAGCCTCAGACATAATGAGTTTTTTACCCTATAGACATAATGAGCTAATCTGATATATTTATATTAAAATATATTGACAGATGACTTCTAAAGTTAGTTTAATACTTTTAACAACATTTAATCAATAATCATAATATATTTAGTATCTACTAATTATATTTTAATAAGGGGGAGAACATGAAAAATATAAAAGCTCAAATAAGAACAGCAGGAAGGACTATTGTATTACTCGCTATTTTGGGAGTTTTTTTATTGTCCCCCAATAATGCATGCGCCCAGAGTTGTGGAGGTACTAATTTATGTACATACATCATTGAGTCACATTATGGGAGTTCTGGAGGTGTGTTAATAACATTAGATGGAGGCATGACTGAAGAGGTGCTTGATTCATGTGCAGAAGATAACCAAACCTTAAAAGAAGTAACTTGTGGACCAGATGGGACAGTTATTATTGAGGATAAGTTTTGTGAGTGGGGCTGTAATAATGGTGCCTGTTATCCTGTTGCAGGGGGCTTTGGTCTTCCCAGCGGTATCCTTGTTTCTTCATCTGCAAAACATTTAGAACTTAATTGGGCAGATGTAATTTATGCATTAGGTTATAAAGTTACTCTTGAAAAAGAATCGGGAGAATTTATTTCAACAACAGAAGTGCAGGATAGTTATATTTTATTAGATGGTCTTAAAAAAAGCACTCAATATATAGTTGGGATAGTACCATTTAGTGATGCTGGCGCAAGGTTTGGCATGATGTTTCCTGTTGAAACTGATAGTTTTAAAAAATAATTTATAGGCCTTTTTTACAATTGATTATTTAAAATAAAAAGGCAGGGTCATAATAGGTTCTGCCTTTTTAACATAACCATGAGTAACCTTAAAAAAGCGCAAAGTTAAAGGTTCGTGCCAAACGCTTGATTTTATTTTCTATGAAAATAATTCAAAGATACTTCTGGTTATATGAACTAATTGCTTTCTTCAATTCTCAGGATTGCTGGATAAAATAATGAATTGTTATCAGGTTAGATCTGAGTTCTGCTGCAAAGTTTGGCAGAACAAGTCCAAACTTTTATATATTATAAGATCTCCACTGCGGTTGATTTAAAATTCAGACACACCTGCGTGCCCGGCCCCAGCTCCATCTCGTTAAAAGATTTTTTGGTAATACTGGCTTCAAAAAGCTCGCCGGCCAGAACTTTCAGCATAATAGAATTATTGTTGTCAGTAATCTGGCTTACTTTGCCCTTAATACAGTTTCTCATGCTGGAAACAAGCGGTTCTTTTGAGATTGTAATAGCGGTTACAGGAATAAGAATATTTCCGGCACCTTCCTTTGCATCCTTGACGGAAACCTTGATCTTTTCGTTTGAAAAAAATATTTCGTTGTCCTGCTTGTTAAATATCCCGTGAAAAATATTTTTCACTTCAGATGTCACAATTTTTCCCTGGTACAGGTGAATAACATTATCAGAAAGTCTGTATGCCTGATCCATATAGTGAGTGGTAAAGATTATAGTGGTTTGAAAATTTTCGTTTATATCCCTGATTATTTTTTCAATCTTTTCTCGGTATCTGGAATCAATATTTGCTGAAAACTCATCCAGAAAAATGACCTCCGGATCAATTGAAAGCGCCCGGGCAATGGCCACTCTCTGCGCTTCACCGCCGGAAAGTTCCCGGGCCTTGTGTTTATGAAACCCCTCAAGACCCACAAAGCTTAAACACTTGTCAACCCGTTCTTTTCTTTCCGCTTTTGGAAATTTCCTCAGGCGGAGGCCGTAATCGACATTTTTTTCAACCGTGGTATCAAAAAGAAGCGGGCTCTGTTGAATCAGGGTTGCTTTCTTCCTTAGCTCACAAAAATCATCAAGATGGGGAAAGCTCTCTTTTCCCTTAAAAAGAATCTTTCCTGAATCGGGTTTCTGGATATTCATCAATACTTCAAAAAGGGTTGTTTTCCCGCTTCCGTTTGATCCGTAAAGACAGTAGATTTTTCCCTTTTCAAAAACAATATGGTCTATTTCAAGAATCTGATTCCCGTCAAAGCTTTTTGAGATATTCCTTGCTTCAAAAACAGGTGCGGGTATTTCTTTGGCCATGGATTTGTTTCTTATAATTATTTAAGTTTCAGCAGGGTTAGTATAACAAAAAGCTCCTTTAAAACAATATTTTTCAGGTTTAATCCTCTTGTGAAAGAACTTCTTGGGGCTTTCTAAGCTCCCGTTATAAGGGTTTTTCTTGACAAAAGCAGGCAAATATTTAAAAATTGTAGGCTTGTTCATACAAAAGGATATTAAAGATCCTCAAGGTGACTTATAGAAGGAGATAATAATGGGTCTCATCAGTGACAAAATAGAAGAGTTAAAGAAAAGAAAAGCAAAAATTGAAGAACAGGGCGGTGAAAAAGGTGTTAAAAGCCAGCACGACAGAGGCAAAAAGACTGCCCGTGAAAGAATAGACTATTTTTTTGATGCCGGAACCTTTCAGGAAGTGGACATGTTCGTAAAACACCGATGCAACGCCTTTAATATGCCGACAACAGAAATTCCTGCTGACGGGGTGGTAACCGGATTTGGAAAAGTAAATGGAAGAACCGTATATGTTTTTTCCCAGGACTTTACCGCACGCGGCGGATCTCTGGGTGAAATGCACGCAAAAAAGATAACCAAAGTGATGGACCTGGCCATGAAAGCAGGAGCGCCATTTGTCGGTCTGAACGATTCCGGCGGGGCCCGTATTCAGGAAGGAGTTGACGCGCTTTTCGGTTTTGGTGAAATTTTTTACAGAAATTCGGCGGCCTCCGGTGTTATTCCCCAAATTACCTGCATCATGGGACCAACAGCCGGCGGTGCTGTGTATTCTCCAGCCATGACCGACTGGATTTTCATGGTAAAGAATACCAGCTATATGTATATTACTGGCCCCCAGGTTATAAAGGCGGTTACTGCTGAAGAAGTCACCCATGAAGAGCTGGGCGGTGCAGTCATGCACAACACCCGAAGCGGTGTCGCACAGTTTGCCGCGGAAAATGACGAGCATGCGCTTGATATGATAAAAGAGCTGTTAAGCTATCTGCCGTCAAACAATATGGAAGATGCGCCTTATGCGGATACCGGCGATGATCCGGAAAGAGAAAACACAGAGCTGGAAACCTTAATCCCTGACAATCCCAACCAGCCATACAATATTAAGGAAGTCATTAAATCTATCGTTGATAATGGAACCTTTTTTGAGCCTCATGAACATTATGCATTAAATCTGGTGGTCTGTTTTGCCCGTCTTGACGGAGAGGTTGTCGGTATTATCGCAAACCAGCCCTCATACCTTGGTGGTGCACTTGATGTTAATGCTTCAGATAAGGCCACCCGCTTTATTCGCTTTTGTGATGCTTTTAACATTCCGATGCTGACCCTCATGGACGTTCCGGGATACCTTCCGGGAACAGACCAGGAGTACAGTGGAATCATCCGTCACGGTGCAAAACTTCTGTGGTGCTATTCAGAAGCAACCGTTCCCAAGATAACCCTGATTACCCGAAAAGCATATGGCGGCTCTTACATTGCCATGTGCAGTAAGCACCTTGGCGCTGACTTTGTATATGCCTGGCCAAATGCTGAAATCGCGGTTATGGGAGCTGCAGGCGCGGCAAACATCATTCATGCCAGAGAAATTAGTAGCGCTGAAGACCCCAAGGCAAAGAGAAAAGAAAAGATAGAAGAATATGAAGATCTGTTCGCCAATCCTTATATTGCTGCCGCCCGAGGATATGTTGATGATGTTATTCTGCCAAAAGATACCCGAAAAATACTGATCCGGTCTCTGGATGCGATCAAGAACAAGAGAGAAACAAGACCAGCCAAAAAACATGGCAATATTCCCATGTAAACAGCTTTAATAAAAAAGACAGAAAGCCCTGCAGTGTTTTTTCTGCAGGGCTTTTTTATTTTTTTGCAAACAGCTGATCCTGCTTTACCTTGCAAAATGCATGTCCATGGACCGTTCAATTCCACCCTTTTTACCAAAGAGTATTTTCCAGATACCCACACCCGGATCGTGATCTACCAGGGTTTTTAAATAATCCTCAAAAACAGCTTCTGTTTTCTTAAGCTCGTCTCCGGAAACAGGCTCTGCTTTTTTTACCATTTCACAAAAAAGATTTAAGTATTCAATAAAAATGCTTTCCGCTTGCCCGTCAAGTTCCGGAGGGATTGCCACTTGGCAGGCGGCTTCGGAAAAAACCTGCTGAATATCTTCTTTTTGCTTTTTTGTGTGTTGGGTAAGCTCGGGATATTTGTCCCGGATTTTTTTCATCTTCTCAAAAAGTTCTGAATCATCATGGTGCGTTTTCCCTGTTCTGTGAATATCCACAATAAGCATTTTTTGGTTACCGGTACGCATGATCTCTCCGGCAAAAACAGGCAGGTCAAACTCAACCCGGGGACGGATAAACATTGAGCGAACGGCAAAATAAAAGGGAAGTTGCGGACGGATAAAAACCACCCTTAACAGCTTGTCGCTTTCGAAAACTTCTCCGTTTATATTCATAAGACCAAGGGTTCTTCTGGGCCTTTCCGGAAAGGGATGTTTCAGCTTTACCGAATTTAGAGAAAAATATTTTTTTATTTTTCCCTGTGCGGCTGTGTGGATGTTCATCAAGTCTGTCATGGTTGTTTCTCCTTTTTGATTTTCAAAACATACTATCAATAACAATTATTATAGCAATAAATTTTCTGATATAAAACACATCAAGCCACCCCCTTTTTTTTTAATAGGGGTTTACTTTTAAGCAATTTATGGTATATAAAAAAATAACATCAATTAATTATTAAAAACTAGGAACTTAAAAATTTTTTAGAAAAAACCCTCTTGAAAGGAGAATTTATGAAAAAAACAATTTTTTTAGCAACTATTGTGCTTGTCTCTGTATTGTTTTCCGGTTGTGCTTCAATGCAGGGATTTATGGACAAAATACTCGTTTGCGAAGAACCAGCATCTCCTGTTGACTCTGATGGAGACGGTGTTGCGGACTGCAAAGACAAGTGTCCGGATACGCCAAAAGGGGTTGCTGTAGACTCAAGTGGCTGTCCATTAGATACCGATGGTGACGGTGTGCCAGATTACCTGGACAAGTGCCCGAAAGACGCCAACAAAACAGAACCCGGTGTGTGTGGATGCGGCATCCTGGATACGGACAGCGACGGAGACGGTGTTGCGGACTGCAAAGACAAATGCCCGGATACACTAAAGGGTGCCAGTGTTAATGTTAACGGCTGCTGGACTCTGAAGGATGTCACTTTCGACACAGATAAGACAGACATAAAACCTCGTTTTTTTGCTGAACTTAATAAGGTTGCTGATATATTAAGCAAAAACCCGGATATCAAAGTAGAAATTCAGGGTCACACAGACAATGTTGGACGTGCAGCTTATAACCAGAAACTGTCTGAACGCCGTGCCGCAGCAGTAGAAAAATATCTGATCAATAAAGGCGTTTCAGATGAAAGAATGGAAGTGAAAGGCTACGGCCTTACCCTGCCAATTGCTTCCAATGATACCGAAGATGGCCGTTCCCAAAACCGCAGGGTTCAGTTTAAGCGCTATTAAGCAGGTCCTGTTTTCTTTAAATTTAAAGAGGGATATTGCGTTTTTGATATCCCTCTTTTTTTATCAGGGAAAAGCTAAACGTCCAGATCTTTCCCGTAATGCGCATAATGCCCTGCAGCCAGAGGGTTTTGATTTCAGAATGCCTTGAATGTTTGTGATGAGCTTTTCGTGCATAAATAAATTCCTTTTTGTTTAAGGCTTTATTTTCTCACCATGTTTATGAACATCCTCTCCGAACTTTTCAGAGAGTCAGCATCTACAGCCCCAATTCATTACTTATTTCTTTCATGGCCTCAAGGCTTAAAACAGCAAAATCAGGGAGGCTAATTCCTATTTTTTCACATTCCATTATATATTCACGGTTAACGCTTCTGGCAAACTCCTTCTGTTTCATTCGTTTGGTAATTGACTTGGGTTTAACTCCCGCAATTTTTTTGTCCGGATAGACAAGGGTGGTGGCAACGATCATACCGGTAATACATTCGGCACAGGTAATGGCATGTTCAAACGGCTCTTTTCTTTCAAAACCAAGATTATCCGCATTGTGACTTTTAATGGCATCTGTAATCTCTTTTGAAACACCCTTTTCTCTAAGAATCTCTTCGGTTAAAAGGCCGTGCCGTTTCATGTCCTCTTTTGTCTCAGAATAATCAAGGTCATGTAAAAGCCCAGCAATGCCCCAGGTATCCCGGTCAACCCCAAGCTTTTCTGCCAGAACACGCATAATCGCTTCTGTTGCAACAGAATGTTTCTGCATATTTTCTTGTGGAAGATACTGTTTCATCAGGACATATGCTTCCTGTCTGCTGATCCCGCACTTTTTCCTTACCTCCTCTTCCATTTCTTTTCTCCATAAATAAAATCCCCGCTTTTAAAGCGAGGGTTTAGGTAGCTCTTATCTGATAATAAGCCGGAGCAGACAGTAAGCCGGGTTCTGTCCCTGATAACATCAGGTAATGGCCATTCAGCTGGGACGCCTGTTGCCAGACGCCTCTTGCGACCTACCCGAGAAC
>JAHEEI010000014.1 GCA_024640785.1 Pseudomonadota bacterium | reverse complement strand
ATGCGCCTCCTGAACATTCTTCGATTTGGAGGAAAAAATCCGGGGAGTCTTTAACGCATAATCCTCCCCATATTCTTTTGTAATCACAGCATGGATATCACTTACCGCAGAAGCCGCCAGATGAACACTGTCTGTTCTCATATAGGTAATCAGCCCCATGGTCCCCTTCCCAACATCAATCCCCTCATAAAGTTTCTGAGCTGTGGACATGGTTCGCTTGGCTGAAAAACCCAGCTTTCGCGAAGCTTCCTGCTGAAGCGTACTGGTTATAAAAGGAGGGGGAGGCGTTCTTTTAACTTCCCGCTTTTTAATTTCAGAAACAATATACTCGGCAGCTTCAAGCTGTGACACAATCTCATTTGCCTGTTCTTCATCTTTTATCGCAAGCTTGTCAAGCTTTTCACCTTTTATCTGAATCAGCTGTGCCTCAAAAGGGCTATCAATATCTTTTGGAGTCAGACGGGCTTTAACCGTCCAGTACTCATCAGTCACAAAAGCCTTGATCTCTGCTTCTCTTTCACAGATGATACGAAGCGCAACAGACTGGACCCTGCCGGCAGAAAGACCATAGCGGATTTTCTTCCACAGGAGAGGACTTAAATTAAAGCCCACCAGATAATCCAGCACAACCCTGGCCTGCTGAGCATCAACAAGGTCAACAGCAATATCCCCGGGTTTCCGCAGCGACTCAGCTATCGCTTCCTTTGTGATTTCATGGAAAGTAATCCTTTTGACAGTATACTTGGGGCCCTTGCTTGTTTCTTTATCAAGTTTTAGTGCCGACACAAGATGCCAGGCAATTGCCTCTCCTTCCCGGTCAAGGTCAGTAGCAAGATATACCGCGTCACAACCCTTTAATGATTTATTGATTTCTTTCAGATATTTTTTACTTCTTGGTATAATATCGTATTTAGGCACAACAACATCTGGAATATGAGCTGAAATAAAATCTGGAATATGAGCTGCAAGAAAATCTGCTTCCTCCTTATATGGTTTAGCAATATAAGCATCATCAGCAACAAAATCCAAAATACGAGCTGCAATATCCTCATCTGATAAATCTGCAATATCCTTATCTGGCATACCAATAAAAACTGCGATATCCTTATATGGTATATTAATAACATCAACTATATCAACAGAACCGGGTTTACTGGGCAATGTCCGGACATGACCCACACAAGCTTCAACCTTATAATCCTTTCCCAAAAACTTTGCTATTGTTTTTGCTTTGGCAGGAGACTCAACAATTACAAGCGATTTTCCCATTTTAATCAATTACCACTTAGTTATTGGTTAGCGTATAAAATGTCTTCTCGAGTTTAGTAGTAGTTTCTAACATTCTAGACAATGTTTGTCAAAGGGACTTTTAACACTTCGTAAACATTTTTCCAGGCAGTTGTTTTAATATTCCGCTCAATTCAAGATCAAGAAGCAGTGCCGAAACCCTGCCGCTTGAAAGACCTGTTTTTAAAATAATATTATCAATATGTATCGGCTCATCCTGGAAAAAATCATAAACCTCTAAAAGTTCATGACTAAGTCCCTGAATCAAACCTTTATTTTCTTTTAACGGTTTAAGCGTGATATTTAGTCCTTCAACTATATCACGGGCATTATCAACCAGTTTTGCACCGCTTTTGAGAAGAGCATGTGTACCCTTTGCTTTGTATGAATAAACATTTCCAGGTACGGCGTAAACATCACGGCCCTGATCCAGAGCGAGTTTTGCAGTTATCAGTGATCCGCTTTTCGGGCTGGCCTCCACCACCAATACCCCGAGTGAAATCCCGCTTATAATCCTGTTTCTTGACGGAAAGTTGTAGCTGTTTGGCCGGGTTCCCAAAGGATATTCAGAAACAACAGCGCCATTTTCAGCTATCCTTTCAAAGAGCCTTCTGTTCTCGGGAGGATAAATAACATCAACTCCGGATCCAAGCACCGCAACAGTCCTGCCTCCCCCCTGAATTGCGGCTATATGCGCCGCAGAATCAATACCACGCGCCATTCCGCTTACAATCGTAATCCCTAAGGAAGCAAGGTCTCTGCTTATCTCCTGAGCCACCTTTATCCCGTATTCAGAGGCATTTCTTGAACCAACAATTGCCACTGAATTCTTGTCTCCGTCAACAAAACTGCCTTTCACATACAAAAAAGGTGGGGGATCATAAATATTCTTTAGATTTTCGGGGTATTCAGGCGAATTAAAAGTAATAATATTAATTTCTTTTGATAAAATCTCATAAATTTTCCTGTCTATTTCATCCGTAGGATTAAAGCCTGTAATAGCTTCAATAGCCCTGGCATTTATATCTTCAACATTTTTCAGTTCTTCAATGGTTGCATTAAAGATTTTTTCAGGTGACTTAAAATGATTTATCAGCGTTTTATAAATTACGTTTCCGACACCGCAGACCTGCCGAAGAGCAACCCAGTAATAAAGATCATGCACAAAGAATCACCATTTATTGGATTAAAAATTGAAGCACTGATTGATATCGTTCTAAACAAAATATCATGAATTAAGCTTACTCCCTTTCCCCAGTAATCTTTTTTATTGCTATATACAGAAAGTCTCTTTGTCAAAGAAGTTGTTTTAATTGATATTATGAATACCGATTTTATACATTCCTTCAATCACACACCATGGAGGAATCTTTTTCTGCATATATTCCCAGGCAACCGAAATATACTCCTTGTTCATCTCCTCAACAACATTGTTGATTTCATCCCCTCTAAAAACACCATAAAGCATTCTCTTAAAAGTTCTAAATAAGGGATCAACACCACAGGGTTCAGTTGTAAAAATTGCTGTTGTTGGATATTTGGCCCTCAACCATGCGATATCATCAAGAAAATGCTTTTCACTTGAGCAGGTAGACATAACAATCATCTGGTAGCCCGGAAAAGGAACCGCTTTATCAAGATCCCTGCTGTCAGGATCAAAATCAAAATATTTTTTTTGTTTCATAAAACCATCATAAGTTCTTATTACTGTTCCCTGATACCCGTCAACTTCAGTCTCAGACATTGAAACTACATAACCTTTGGTTCTCTGCATCCTGTACGGATTTCCCTTGCCATCAGAAAAAAAAGCGGGGCCTACTCCAAAACGCGCATGAGTCGACACAAATATTATTTCACACTCTGTTAATGCTTTTTGAAAATCATCCTTATTCAGGATAAGCCTGCCCTCAACAAGAACTTTTTGACCTCGTATCACACACTCCGCCAGCGAGAAGCTTTCGCTAACTTCTGAAGGAACAGCAATTTCTGCAAGGTCTGGAGTTCCGACTCCAAGAGCGATTACAAGGCGTCTGTCAGCAAGCAGTTCATCCAGGTATCTCGGGATCTCGGGCGAAAGGGGATATTGCTCCTCCCCCTGGTTCTGAACCGCTTGGCAAACCTGAGAAATTAGTTCACCGATTCGAACCGTCTCTACAGCCGACAACCGGGTTTCCCTGTCCTGATAAATCCGCGGGACACAGCCGACAACATAAACCATAAATATAAACAACAAAACCTCAAAATTATTTTTTTTCATATCTCTATCAAAGGTCCTATGATAACCCTCTGGAGAAGATCATCAAAATAGCCGGAAAGCATCCTGTCGTAAGTTAACAAAAAGATACTTTTAGAATGTTATCAGTCATGTAAGCATCCCTACAGGTATCGACATCTGTTCATTCTGTCAACACTTACAGGTCAAACCTGTAATCCGGATTAGCACAATTGTTAATGAACCCAGTCGGATTTTTATTTAGCATCAGCCAATAACTTCAAAAAACCTTTGATATAATCATCCCTCTTTGCTGTTGAACTCTGTATCGGGATGCTGCGGAAGAGGCAAACTAAATTGATGGCAATACGCTTTTATTTTAAATGCCATAAATTTATAAATTAATTTGGCTGCCGCAAACGGAGAATTCTTTTCACCAGGTTCTGGTGACAATTCCACAACATCACAGGCAACTATATTTAAATTGCTGAAAAGATGCGAGAATAAAAACATGGCCTCATCCCATAAAAAACCGCCGGGCTCCGGAGTTCCGGTTGAAGGTATCACACTCCAGTCAAAAGCATCCACATCAACCGTGAGGTAAACCGGTCCGGACAACTTTTGAAGCGCCAGAAAAACCTGCTCCGGATTTTTCCGATAATCATGCATGGTATATACAGAATAGCTTTTTTCTCTTATGGTATTCCGCTCATTCATACACATACTGCGAATACCGATTTGAACGGCATCTGCTCCGGTTTCACGAATTCTTGCCAAGACCGAAGCATGGCTTAGCTTACTTCCTTCATATTCCTGACGTAAATCTGCGTGTGCATCAATTTGAACACAGCTTAGCTGAGAATAACGCTTTTGCACTGCTTTAAAAGTACTGCTACTAATCGAATGGTCTCCACCGACAAATATTGGAAATTTTTTCATCTCCATTATTTTAAGGGCCGCTTCATAACAGTTCGCTTGAATTTTTATTTGATTAGCTGAAACAGCAGTTGGGGAAAAGGTGGTTATCCCGGCTTTATAGGGTTCAAAATCAAGGACTTCATCGTATAGTTCCAAATAGCGTGATGCCTCGATTATCGCCTGAGGTGCATGTGCGGCTCCGACACCATATGAGACTGCCCCCTCAAAAGGAATCGGTAGCAATGCAAAGAATGCGGTTTTAATATCTGTATAGCAAGCATCAAGATTTAAAAACTGGGCAGCATTAAGGTTCATATTGATCAACCAGCTTTGCTGTATAGTCAGGAATATACTGAATTAATCGGCTGGGTTCTCTGGGTTCACATTCTGACAATACGAATGCTGCCAGGATCGGTAAAATGATGCTGTATTCGCCCCAGATCTGAACCAGTTTATCTTCATCCGCTGATTTATATTTCCCCCAGGTTACCGCTTCACTAAACGTACAGCTGGAAAGACTGCCCTCACGTTCAACTGCCGTACTTATCTGAAGACCCCGCTCCGCTCCTTCAAATGTCACCCCTAGAATCTGGCTGAGGGTTGGACCTGTTTGCTGAATAAAATTTTTAGGTCCACCGCCACCGATTTCCACAAACCCGGTCTGAGGACAATTAAAAGGAATGGCTGCGGAATGGAGAACATCCAGCTGTGCGGATATTTTCACCGGAAAACCGTCAAGGTCTAGCCTGGCGAGATTCATACCAATCGAATGATTGGACAGCGAGTCCCAGAAAATAGGAATTCCATGCTTAGCGGCTTGAATCACAAAACTGCGTTCCGGATATTTGCTGTTTTTTCCCGCCCATAATCCGAGAGAATAGTTAAATTCCCAACTGGATAATTCTCGACCGGAAAGACTTGTGTATTCTTCCCGAACAAACTCACGAATAATAGCATCCTGAGCTTCCAGTGTTTCAATTTCGCGTATGCCGATATCATAAATACGGGTGTCCCCATGCTTTCGGAGCAGGTCATCATCCATACCGGGATTAATGGCTTTAACCGGAAGATCAAAAGCAAAGTGCAGATCATGGTAAACCTGCGCTCCGGTTGAACAGATAACATCTATAAATCCGGCCTGTATAAGAGAAATAATCATCCCCCCCATCCCGCCGGCAATTCCCGCACCGGCAATACCAAGCCAGAGGGTATCTTTCTCGGCAATCATCCTTTTTAAAAGATTCGCCCCCCGATGAACATTACGCGCCTCAAAAGCAGTCTTACCGTAAAGTTCAACAAGCTGTGATATGGATGTCTTATTTCCAAGTCTGGGCGGGACAATGTCCTGGGCGTTATGAAAAAGAGATTTATCTGATGCCATGAGTTCCCCTTAATCTAAAAGCATTACAGCCAAGGCCACAACCGTTGTAAACAGACCGTCCCGATGGCCGCGGGCAGTCTGACAGATGCTTCGGCTGACAAACTGTTTTTTATGCCCGACTTTATAGATTTTTTTTCTTTCATCCCATGCGGCATCGGGATCCATATCGATTCCCAGGGTAGAGGCAAGCATGGTGGCTGCAAGGTCCTCAGCAAAATCCCCAGTCTTTTTTTGTGTTTCACCAAAGCCGTGATGTTCGCTGATATAACCATATTGTTTTTTGTCTCTGGGTTGCGCTAGCCCAACCGCTGCAGAGAGAAGGCGGTCCGGTTCATTGGAACATTCCCGAGCCATAACAACAAATGTAATCTGGCCAGGTTTTAATAATTTCACACCCTTTTCTTTCGAAACAATTTTGCAATCAGGGGGGAAAATACTGGAAACAGTTACAAGATTACAAATCTCAACACCCGCGCTTCGCAATGCCAATTCAAAACTCTGCAACTTATTTTTGTGATATCCCACACCTTTTGTGAAGAACATCTGATTGGGAACAAGTCTGTTCACGGTCACCCTCCTATACAAATAGAACCATATGTTTCTATATAAATGTTATCTTTAAGAAAATATAACCTATTATTTGGGAAAAAGTATACAGAATGGATTTTAACCGGTCAAGAAAAAACTCAACTCGAAAGACCTGCGAATTGACTCATATTTAAGATAACTGAAAGACCTGTAAAGAGGTTGAAAAACTTATCGTTACGTCATATTAAAGATAGCCGAAAAAGACCTTGGTATATGACGATAAAATTAAAACAAGAATATTTTCAAGCAATGTTACTCCCCGAAGCAAGCTGCGAGATATTTCGATAATTAACCTTGATTATTTTGGATTCATACCACTTGACTCCACACCAAAGTGCGGTGTATGCGTGGCATGCTTCCAATCAGGCCTTCAAAACCCGACTGCCCCGCACCCGCTGCAAACCCAGAGGTGTTAAGCAGTAAATAAATACTTCGTTCCGGCTATAATAAAGCTGTCGAGCCTGACAGATCGAAAAACCCATGTTACGGACGCGACGGATAGCAGACGAAAGCTGCACCAAAGTTCGTTCGTCGTTTATTTTAAGTGTTAAAAATGCCCCAATCAGATCGGTGGAGGTCAAGCTGACTATGTGGTGCAGCTGCGCCAATGCAATCGCTGGCCTGGCATTAATATCAAGCACCAGCCACTGAACTGGAGCGGAAAGGTCAGACAGCCTTACGTCTCCGGCCTGACAGGCAAGGTGCCGAAACCAAGGGGCTCCTGTACAGCAAATACAAACCTGATCCATACGGCCCGCATCGACACCGATAACATTAATGCCGGTCTGCAACAAACAATAACTGCTTCCGCCCGGGCTGGAACCGATCTCAAGCGCGGTGTCGCCATGTCTGAGCGGGGCACCGGTCAAAAGCAATGCCTCTTTCATCTTGAGATAACTACGAGAAGGTGCTTCCGGTGGCAGATCGAGCATTGGCCTTCCACCAGGAAAAGGGCTAAGGCCCTCATAATGTCGATGAGAGCCAACCCAGATTTCATCTTTACAAACTGCAACAACATCTATCACCATATCACCATTAACGGGTACAGCCTCACGGTAAAACCGCTCTGCTAGCACTGCGCGGGCATCATCTGCCGCAGCCGATGCAAAACTCTGCGCCTCACTGTCCGTCTCGATACGGCTGAATACGTGCAGACGGAACTTTGTCGAGAACTCCGGTCCGTCCAGCAACTCCTCAAGACGCCCTGGCAGCTCAGCTCTACCGGCTTTAAACAGGCAAGCCCCATAGACCCGGGCAAAAAATCCAGGCACACGCACAGTGGGCCCAAAAAGTCTCCCGTCCACAGCCTTGAAGGTTATAAACCCGGGACGGCTGTAAGCTAGATGCCAGTTAGGACGCAGGCGACGCAGCTCGGCCTTAAGCGCCTGCTCGCTGCCTACATTCGGACACACAAACAAAAACTCTGAGGATAGTGACGGCAGGTTTTTCATCTTCGCTAACTATTGGAATTCATAAACAGAACATCGCCCGTTAGTTGTTACCTGAAATCTTCGGCACCTTCACAAAACCAATAAAATCGCTTAATCACAACAATAAATGTGCCTGAGGTTAAAGCCCATGTCCTGTACAGCCTTTACACTAAAAACTTAGGCATATAATACAGATTTAATAACTTTTTACGATGTCATCAAATATGGCTAAGTAAGAGAAAAAAGCTTTTTAGTGTTTGCAACAGTTGTTCGGGCAACATCTTCAAGCTGAATGTTTTTGATCTTTGCTATTTCTTCAGCAACATATTTTACATATAACGGCTCATTTCTCTTACCTCTGTATGGCACAGGAGAAAGGAAAGGAGAATCCGTTTCAATTAATATTTTTTCAATCGGAATTTTTCTAGCCACCTCAATCTGTTCTTTTGAATTTTTAAAAGTAACCGTCCCTGGGATTGAAATATAAAAACCCATATCAATACATTTAAAGGCCATTTCAGCATCACCTGAAAAACAGTGTATCACTCCTCCTATTAAACCTGCTTTTTCTTCTTTAAGAATTGACAAAGTCTCATCATGAGCGTCTCTGTCATGAATGATAACCGGAAGCTTTACGCTCTTTGCAAGATCAAGCTGTGCGCGGAATGCACGGATCTGATCCTCTTTGGAAGAATGGTTTCTGAAAAAATCAAGGCCCATTTCACCGAGTGCAACAACTTTTTTAGTTTTCACGTTATTTTCCAAAAAATCAAGGGTCTTCAGGTCAAGCGATTTTGCATTGTGCGGATGGATTCCAATGGCCGCATAAACAGATGGATAGTTTTCAGCTATTCTCATGGCTGTTTTACATTCCTGAACACCGATACCTATGGTTATAATGTTTTCTATTCCGCTCTCTTTGGCACGACAGATAACATCGTAAATGTCTTTTTTAAACTCTGGCAAATCAAGGTGAGCATGGGAATCTATAAAATTCATAATTAAGACAGTTAGCCGTTAATGGTTAATAATAAATAGCCCATCACAGACATTGCCATAGACTAAACAACTTTGGAACCTCACACTTTCCTTTTCATTCACCTGATAAATTGAAAATTTAAACGGCTTCGTAAAAAGCTTCAACATAAGGAAGGCAAAATCCAAAGAATGGCGCGTACTTTTACGTACGCTGAAATGAATGAGATTGTAGCGCAATGCAACAGATAGCCTTTTCACAAAGACGTCAGCCACCAATAATTTTTACCCACACCTTTCTGTTTCTCGGTCCGTCAAACTCACAAAAGAAAACAGACTGCCAAGTTCCAAGCATAAGCGATCCATTCATGATAATAACTGTTTCAGAACACCCAAAAAGTGACGACTTTATATGTGCCGCAGAATTACCTTCCACATGTGCATATCCAGCATCTAAAGGTACAATTTTCGCCGTTTCTTTAATAATATCACGGGGTACATCCGGATCAGCATTCTCGTTTATAGTGATTCCAGCTGTAGTATGCGGAGTGAAAACCGTGCATACACCGTCCATTATTCCTGTTTTATGAAGGACCTCATTCACCTTTGAAGTTATATCTATAAACTGAGTCTGAAAACTTGTCTTTACGCTGATTTCATCCATGTCCTTTACCCTTGAAAATATTAATTTGGTTTTGTCCGCTTTAAGACTTTAACCTTTGCATCAATAAGCTGTTTATGATCAAGGTTAAGAATCTGCGCAAGTTGGTGTACAAGATAGTCTTCATGATCGTCAAGATTATTATCTGCATAAACAACCGTCCATAACATTTCAATGACCTTTTCTTTTTCAGCCACAGAATAATTATCTTTAATTATCTTTGCAAAATGCCACAGATCAACGCTTTCAGCACGCTGTTTATCTGAAAGCTCTTTAATTTCATTAAAAATCTCCTGTGAAAGATCAAAATGACTCCGCATCAGGCCTTCAATCTGCTTTTCCTCCTCAAGTGTAAATTCATCATCTGCATGGGCCATTTCCAGAAGCAAAGCGCAAGTGGCGACCTGAAGTTCTTTTTCCCAGGATGACACCTTGTCACTGTCAGAAGTATTCCCACTCTTCTTAAGAAGCTCTTTAAAGATATTAAGCATAGCAAATCCTTCCCTCCACAATAATAATTCTAATTAATAAAATACCGGCATGAAATAATTTTCATGCCGGTATTAAAAATCATTGATCAGCCAAAAGTTTTAATTGGTCTTTCTTCCGGCAATTCCTTTTGTCGCTTTGGTGGTCTTCTTAGCAGCTTCTTTCGGACGGAGCGAACGGGTAGCCTTTCCTGCCAGCCACATCTCAGAATTAGCCATGGCATCAAGCTCTTTTGTCAGCTGGTCCTTATAATTTGCCTTTCCGGTTGAAGAAAGAACTCTCTTTGTCTCTGCACCGGACTTAACTCTCTTATAGATTTCTTTAAAGACAGGGGTAACCGCTTTTTTAAATTTCGGCTTCCAGTCAAGGGCACCGCGCTGAGCAGTTGCAGAACAGTTTAAATACATCCAGTCCATACCATTTTCATCTACTAGCCTGATAAGACTCTGTGTCAACTCCTCAACCGTCTCATTAAAAGCTTCGCTTGGGCTGTGACCGTTCTTCCTAAATACATCATACTGAGCTTCCATAATACCTGCCAGAGCTCCCATTAAAACACCGCGCTCTCCTGTTAAGTCACTGTAAACTTCATTTTCAAATGTTGTTGGAAACAGGTAACCGGATCCGATGGCAATACCAAGAGCGATACAGCGGTCTTTTGCCCTTCCTGTCGCATCCTGATTAACTGCAAAACTTGAATTTATACCGGCTCCTGAAAGAAAATTACGGCGGAGAGATGTCCCTGAACCTTTGGGTGCAACCAGAACAACATCTACGTCTTTCGGTGGAATAATCTTGGTCTGGTCCTTATAAACCACAGAAAAACCATGGGAGAAATAAAGACAGTCACCAGGATTGAGATGTTTTTTAATTTGCGGCCATACCGCTTTCTGACCTGCATCAGAAACAAGCATTTCAATCACCGTTGCACGCTTAACAGCTTCCTCTATTTCAAACAGTGTTTTTCCAGGTTTAAAACCGTCTTTTATTGCCCGGTTCCAGTCTTTTTTAAATTTTTTTGACTGCCCTATAATAACATTAAAACCATTATCCTTCATATTAAGCGCCTGTGCCGGCCCCTGAACACCATAACCAATAACAGCAATGGTCTCATCCTTCAAAACCTTACGAGCTTTTGCCATGGGAAACTCTTTTCTCATGACAACATTTTCTTTTACCCCACCAAAATTAATTAAAGCCATAACCCTTAACCTCCTGCTCTTAAAATTATAATCTAATGATTCTCCATATAAGTTAGTTTCCGAATAACATTTAGCAATTTTTATTACCAGAGAAAAGTATTCTTTGGTAATTAAATATATTACCTTAATTTTATTTATCTTTCAAATACTTATTTTTTATTATCAGAATACTTAAAGATTGCCATTATAAAATAATTAGCCTTGACAAAGTCTCCAATTTATAAAGAATATCCCATTAAGCTTTTACAGTTACAGGAAAGTTCAAATGCTTGAAAAAAATAGGGACACAGACAAAAATACTTTTTTTGACAGGGCAACTGCCTTTTTTTGTCTGTCCGGACTATATCTCGGTATCTTTTTCACAGCCTTAATCGGTCGTAAGAACACTTTACGTATTGGTAAATCAGCGGGAAACCTACTATACGTTTTTTCCAGCCGAACCAGAAATAAGATTTTGCATAACCTTAGCCTAGCCTATGGCAATAAAATCATCTCTGAAGAGAAAAATCAACTGGCAAAAAAAGTTTTACAAAACTTCGGGAAGAACTGGGCGGAACTCTTCATTTGTGCCGGTCCGACAAAGAAAAAATCCTGGGAAGAAATTTCAGTTGAAGGTCTTGAACATCTGGACAATGCACTAAAATCTGGAAAAGGCGTCATAGCCATAAGTGCTCACATTGGTAATTACGCACTGATCGGAACAATACTCGCAAACAGGGGTTATAATTTTTTCACTGTGTTCCGAGACCTTAAGACAAAGGCTGGTTCCCTCACTTATCATAAATCACGAAAACTCATAGTGCTTCCATCCCTCCCCACACTTCCTGAAAGACAATTTTATAAAGCTGCTTTAAAAATATTAAGAAATAACGGCGCCCTCTGTCTTATCTCAGATGAGAACAAACGACATGGCGGAATATTTGTGAAGTTCTTCGGACGCAAAGCCTCTACCGCTCCTGGTCCTGCAGGGCTGGCTCTCAGAACAGGTGCTAAAATAATACCGGTTTTTATGATTAGAAACAGTGATGAATCGCAAAAGATCATTATAGATAAAGAAATCGTATGGGAAAAAACAGGCAATTCTGGAAAAGACATCAAAAACATTACCGCAGCCTTCACCGCTGTTATAGAAAACTATGTGAGGACTTATCCTGATCAATGGCTGTGGACAAATTTTAGATGGCGCACCCAACCTGAAGGACAGTCGGATGAGGCTAAGATACGAAAAAAAAATTTATTAAAAAAACTAAAAAAGAAAATGAAATCCTGTTAAACACCAAAGCAAAACTACACCTTTTTTTTAAGATTCGGTTTTTTTTCAACAACATTGTCCAGTATACCATTAATAAAAGATCCCGATTTTTCAGAACTAAATTTTTTTCCCAGCTCGATCGCTTCGTTCAGAGTAACTTTGTAAGGGATATCCCCGCAAAAAAGAAATTCAAAAATCGCTTCCCGGAGTATGCCTCGATCAACAGGATTTATGCGTTTAAATGACCAGTTTGAAGCAGCCTTAATAATAAGATTGTCAATCTTATCTTTATTCACTTGAACCCCTCTCACTAAAAATTCAGCAAAGCTGGAAATCTCTTTAGGATGGGGATGCTCAGTCCAGTAGAGATCCAGCCCCTCATTAATATCCAAAGGGTTCATCTCAAACTGGTATAGTATTTGAATTGCCAGTTCTCTGGACTTCCTTCTGCTTCCCAAAAAATTCCTTTCTTAACAACCCACCTCAAAAAACATATAAAAGCTCCTATGATCTTTCCATAAAACAGAGGCTAAACATATTGGCCCTGAATATAATAAACTTTATTCAGGGCCAAATAATTTTACAAAAAAACAATAATGGCTAAATCTGCGTTAACACGTTTACCATCTCAATCGCACTCACAGCAGCATCCCAGCCTTTATTACCGGACTTAGTCCCTGCCCTTTCAATAGCCTGCTCAATATTTTCAGTAGTAAGAATCCCAAATGAAACAGGGACCTCCTGCTCAAGACTAACCGAGGCAATCCCCTTAGTAACCTCTGAAGCAACATATTCAAAATGAGGAGTGTCCCCTCGAATCACTGCGCCAAGACAGATAACTGCATCATATTTTCCTGATTTAGCAAGCTTTTTTGCCACCAGAGGTATTTCAAATGCGCCCGGTACTTTTATTACCTCAATATTTTTTTCTTCAGCCCCATGCCTAATGAGCGCGTCCATGCTACCACCAAGCAGCTTGTTCACGATAAAATCATTAAATCTGCTTATAATTATTGCAAATTTAAACTTTTTAGCTTCAAGCTTTCCTTCATATGTCTTGACCATAACCACCCCTTCTCTGATTAAGATTTGTTTTGTTCATCAGTAATCCTTAACATGTGACCCATTTTTTCCTTCTTGGTGGAAAGATACTTTATGTTCTCAGGCACTGGATCTATTTCAACAGGCACACGTTCAGTAATTTCAAGACCATATCCTTCAAGACCTACAATCTTTTTCGGATTATTGGTCAACAGCTTGATCTTTTTGATCCCGATATCCCTTAATATTTGCGCCCCTAAACCATAATCTCTAAGATCCGCGTCAAAACCGAGATCTTCATTTGCCTCAATCGTGTCCCGGCCTTTATCCTGAAGCGCATAAGCTTTTATCTTATTTAAAAAACCAATACCTCGCCCTTCTTGACGCATATAAACAATTACACCTTTTCCATTTTTTGCAATCATCTTCATCGAATTCTCTAACTGGTCACCACAATCACACCGCATAGAACCCAGGCAGTCACCGGTAAAACATTCGGAATGCACCCTAACCATAACCTCTTCATCCTCTTCCCATTCACCTTTAACAAGTGCAATGTGATGATGGGTATCAACAACATTTTCATAAACAATCATCTTAAAATCACCACCATATTTAGAAGGAAGATTTGTCTCGACCATTCTTTTAACCAGCGATTCTTTAGATATCAAATAACGGATAATATCTGCAACTGTAACAATATGCAGGTCATGCTCTTTCGCAAATTCCTTCAGCTCAGGCATTCTTGCCATGGTACCATCATCATTCATGATCTCACAGATTATAGCTGCAGGCTTGAGACCTGCAAGACGGCACAAATCAACAGAACCTTCAGTCTGACCTGTTCTTCGAAGCACACCACCCGGTAAAGACCGTAATGGAAAGACATGTCCCGGTCTTCCCAGCTCCTCAGGCTTGGCCCCGTCTTTAACCGCAGTTAAAATGGTAAGTGCCCGGTCAGCTGCCGAAATTCCGGTTGTCGCACCTTTGACCACATCTATTGAAACTGTAAAACCTGTCTGATAAGAAGAGGTATTTTCCTGAACCATCATGGGCAGGTTCAGCTCACGGCATTTCTCTTCAGTAAGTGAAAGACAGATTAGACCACGGCCGTATTTTGCCATAAAGTTTATGGCTTCAGGAGTCACTAGCTCAGCGGCCATGGTTAGATCGCCTTCATTTTCCCTGTCTTCATCATCACTTAAGATAACCATCTTTCCTTTTTTTATTTCATCGATAGCCTTTAATACACGTTCAATAGGCATTTCTTTTTTCCATTTTTATTATGTTAATATTTTAATCGTTCAAATTATATAAAGTTATATTTACTTAAAAGATCTTTTGTTACAGCATTGTTCCCCTGTCCGGCACCAACAAGCAGCTTCTCAACATATTTACTTATTATGTCATTTTCTATATTTACCTTATCACCCTTTTTCCTCTGACCAAGCGTTGTATGGGAAAAAGTATGGGGAATAATCATAACCTCAAACCCATTATCAGAACAACCGTTAACCGTAAGGCTTATTCCGTCTACAGCAACCGAGCCTTTCTCTATAATATATTTCAATATATTTCCTTCAGCCTTGAAATCGATCTTTATAAAATCAGATATCTTTACAACAGAAAAAACAACCGCTGCTCCGTCAACATGTCCTGAAACCAGATGCCCTCCAAGCCGATCTGAAAGACGCAGTGCTCTTTCCAGGTTGACCCGGTCACCCACTCTTCTCGCATCTAGCGTGGTTCGCTTCAAACTCTCTGGAGAAACATCCACACTGAAACCTCCCTCAACAAGCCCGGTTGCCGTAAGACAAACGCCGTCAACTGCAATACTGTCTCCCAGATTTATCTCAGAAACCGGAATACGGCTCTTCAAGACGAACTTTTTTCCGCTTCCGATCGGGGTAATCTTTTTTATTTCACCTATATCTTCAATCAATCCGGTAAACATCTTTACAGTTCCTGCTAACTATCGTTTTTATATCCAACCAATCTAGAATTGATCAAATTAAAGCTTATTCCAAATTCTGAAATCCGAATTTCAACATAATAATTTATTATACCACATATCCCTCAACAATAAAATCCGTATCAATCCGCCTGATATTTAAATCATCAATCTTTATTGTCTCGGAAATCAGCGGTTTTCCCTGTCCGCCGATCATACCAAAAGCTTTTTTCCCACCAATCAGCATGGGAGCATAAAAAAGCACTACTTTATCAACAATTTCTGCTTCCAGAGCCGCAGCATTGACCTCAGAACCGCCTTCTAGAAGTATCCTCGCAATCCCCTGTTTTGCCAAAATTCTGCTTAATTCTTTAAGGTCTATCCGCTTATTCTTTGCAGGCACAGCAATAACCTGTGCCCCCATATTTTTAATAGCATCGGCTTTTTTTGAAACGGACTTTTCTTTCGAAACAGCAATAATCGTCTTCTTTGCAAAATCAGGTTTTAGCACATTACATCCAAGAGGTATTTTAAGACCGCTATCTACAATGACCCTGAACGGCTCTTTTTTTGTTTTTTTAAACAGCCTGACATTTAAAAGCGGATCATCAGCAATAACTGTTCCAACGCCGACCATCACAGCATCTGATTCAAAGCGCATCCGGTGAGTAAGGCTTCTCGACCTTTCACATGTTATCCATTTAGAGTCGCCCGCATGTGATGCAATTTTACCATCGAGACTTATACCTGACTTTAATATGACAAAAGGCTCTTTTTTTGTAATATATTTAACAAAAGACTCATTAAGTCTTCTGCACTTCAGGTCAAGAATCCCGGTTTTTACAGCAATACCAGCCTTTTTAAGCTTTCTAACACCTTTTCCGCTCACAACAGGATTAGGGTCAACCATACCGATAAAAACTCTCTGTACTCCGCTGTTTATTAGCGAATCAACACATGGAGGCGTCTTCCCAAAATGTGAACACGGTTCCAGTGTAACATAGATATCAGCATTCTTAACTGCTTTGCCCGCACTTTCAAGCGCATTTATCTCTGCATGGGCGCCCCCGAAAAATCTATGGTACCCCTCTCCTATTATTTTTCCATTTTTCGCAACGACTGCACCAACCATTGGATTAGGACTAACCCTGCCTAACCCTTTTTTTGCAAGCTTAAGCGCTTGACCCATAAAATAATCTTCTCTTAAATCAGCCGTCATCTAAAGAACCATTATATTTGATAAACTCAACAAAAATGACAAAGTAAAACGTCTCATACTCAGCATATTATGAACCCATCAGCCTTTATCTTTGACCAGAGTCTTCACCTCTTCCATAAAATCACTGATATCCTTAAAAGACCGGTAGACAGAAGCAAATCTTACATATGCCACATCGTCAAGATCATGGAGCTCAAGCATTACTTTTTCACCAAGCTCTGAACCTTTAATCTCTTTTACTCCGCGTGAGACAATATCCTGTTCAATTTTATCTGCTATTTTCTCTAATGCTTCAATGCTTATCGGGCGTTTTTGACAGGCCTTTTTCATTCCTTCCATCATCTTTTCACGACTATATGACTCTCTTCGGCCGTCTTTCTTAACAATTAAAGGAAGCTTATCTTCTATCTTTTCATGCGTTGTAAAACGCTTTGCACATCCAAGACACTCTCTACGCCTGCGTATAATCTCACCATCTTTGCTGATACGAGAATCAATAACCTTATCCTCAAGGTTGTTACAGTAAGGACATTTCATTGCTCCCCCTTCTAATATTTTGTCATTTTGATATCCGACTCCTTTAGAAACGCCACAGTTAAATCGTCAGGGTACCCCTCTTCATATACAACTTCTTTTATGCCTGCGTTTATAATCATCTTAAAACATATACTGCACGGCAGTGTGGTACAGAAAAAAATTGCATCCTTAATATTTATGCCATGATATGCAGCCTGTATAATTGCATTCTGCTCTGCATGAAGGCCCCGGCAAAGTTCGTGGCGCTGGCCTGACGGCACAGCCATCTTTTCCCGGATACATCCTGTTTCCTCACAGTGTGAAAGGCCTGAGGGCGCTCCGTTATATCCGGTCGCAAGCACTCTTTTATCACGTACAAGAACAGCGCCTACTTTACGTCTGGTGCAGGTTGATCTTTTCGAGACCAGCCTTGCAATACCAACAAAGTATTCTTTCCATTCCGGACGTTTATTTATATCTGACATGACATTATTGAATGGTTGTTGACAACCGGGAAGGGTTATAATAAAAACACCCTTTATTTTCAGGAAGACACAGCAGACAGGTGATTTTACTTGAAGTTCTTTTTTTCTATTTCATTAATAAGATCCAGCCTGTCCTGGTGCCTTCCGCCCTCAAAAGGTGTAGAAAGCCAAACCTTAAGCATGGCAAGAGAAAGCTCAGCACCTACGGCTTCCCCGAGAACCAGAAGGTTAGAATCATTATGCCTTCGGCACATTTCCGCGGTATAAAGGTCATGACAAAGTGTTGCTCTGACACCTTTAAATTTGTTGGCTGCAATGGACATCCCTATACCCGAACCGCAGATCAGCACCCCTCGGTCACAGGAGTTGTTTTCCACCGCTGACGCAACCTTTGATGCAAATTCCGGGTAGTTGACAGAAACCTCTGAAAATGGCCCCATATCCTGCACTTCATTTCCCAGAGATTCAAGAAGGTTAATCAGTCTTTTCTTGATTTCAAAACCGCGGTGATCCGAACCTATAGCGACTTTTATTCCCATGTCAACTTAATTACCCCTCAAACTTCTGGAATATAAGCGTGGCATTTGTTCCGCCAAAACCAAAAGAGTTGCTCATTACTTTGCCCACCTGTTTTTCCCGTGCAACATTAGGCACATAATCAAGATCACATTCCGGATCAGGCGTCTCATAATTAATGGTCGGAGGAACAACACCATTTTTAATGGTTAAAAGACTGAACACGGACTCAACGCCCCCAGCTGCACCGAGAAGATGTCCTGTCATTGATTTTGTAGAACTTACCCAAATATCTTTTGCATGATCTTTAAAAACGCTTTTCATTCCCTGGGTCTCACAAAGGTCATTCATGTATGTTGAAGTTCCATGAGCATTAATATAATCAATGTCTTCAGGATTAAGACCCGCATCATTTAAAGCCAGATTCATGCACCTCGCAGCACCTTCACCCCCTGGAGATGGAGCCGTAATATGATGCGCATCAGCGTTACAGCCAAACCCGGTTATCTCACCGTATATCTTTGCGCCTCTTTTCTTGGCAGACTCAACTTCTTCAAGCATTAAAATTCCAGCGCCTTCTGCCATTACAAAACCTGTTCTGTCCTTTTCAAATGGCCGGCTTGCTCTTTGCGGTTCATCATTTCTGGTTGAAAGAGCTTTCATGGCACAAAAACCGCCTACAGCCAAAGGTGTAATCGTAGATTCAACACCCCCTGCGATCATTGCATCAGCGTCACTACGCTGTATAATTTTAAAGGCTTCACCAATTGAATGATTACCAGTTGCACAGGCTGTAACAATACTTGAATTTGGCCCTTTACAGCCGAAATACATGGAGATATGACCCGGTGCAAGATTGACAATCAGCATGGGTATGAAAAATGGTGATATTTTTTTAGGACCTTGTTCCAGCATAAGTGAATGATATTTCTCAATCGTCTCAAGACCGCCAAGCCCTGAACCGACCAAAACCCCTACCCTCTCGGCATTTTCATCATTAATTATAAGGCCTGAATCTTCAACAGCCATTTTTCCGGCAGCAAGAGAGTAGTGCAGAAATGTATCCATCTTCTTTATCTCTTTTTTATCAACATAGTCTTCAGGATTAAAGTTCTTCACTTCTCCCGCAATTTTTGCGTTAAGCTCTTTAGGGTCAAAACGTGTAATCGGACCAATCCCTGACCGTCCGTTACTAACCGCATCCCAGTTTTCTTCCTGCCCAATACCAAGGGGTGATACAATTCCAAGACCTGTTACTACTACTCTTCTTTTTTCCAAGCCATAACTCCAATTTTGATTATTAAATTAAAAATAAAAGCCCACCATCATAAGAGGAAGGCTTTCATCTGCTCTATTAAAGCAATGCTAAAATCATTTCAAAAGAAAAAAATGTCTTATTCAGTTACACGCTCTTTAATATAGTTAATTGCATCCTGGACTGTCTGGAGTTTTTCTGCATCTTCGTCAGGAATTTCCTGCTCAAATTTTTCTTCCATAACCATAATAAGCTCAACCAGATCAAGTGAATCCGCACCAAGATCATCCACAAAAGAAGCTTCAGGAACGACTTCCTCTTCGCTGACCGAAAGCTGCTCTACGATTATTTCTCTAACTCTTTGTTCTACTGACATTCTCTTTTCCTCCTTAGTTAACTAATAATTATTCTATGTTTTTATAACCTCTATTGATATTCACATGTCTCTACATATACATTCCGCCATTAACATGTATAACCTGTCCAGTAATGTAGTTTGCCATATCGCTGGCCAGAAAACATACCGTATCCGCAACATCTTCAGGGAATCCAAGTCTTTTTGCCGGAATTAAAGAGATCATTGCATCTCGATCTTTATCAGGTATTGCGTCAGTCATTGCGGTTTTAATAAAGCCGGGAGCAACCGCATTAACCGTAATTCCGCAGTGAGCATATTCACGTGCGATTGACTTTGTAAATCCCATTACCGCGGCCTTGGAAGAAGCATAATTTGCCTGACCTGCATTTCCCATTGCGCCTGTCACTGATGAAATATTTATTATTTTACCCGATTTTTGTTTAAACATGCTGCGTATCACAGCCTTGGTACAGTTAAATGTTCCTTTTAGATTTACCTGTATAACCTGATCCCACTGCTCCTCTTTCATCCGTAAAAGAACCGTATCTCTGGTTATTCCAGCATTGTTGACCAGAAGATCAATTCTGCCAAATGTTTCAACAGTCTTTTTAACCATGGCCTCGCAATCTTTAAGGCTGGAAACATCCATCTTTACAGCAATAGCTTTACGGCCCAGGGTTTCGATCTCTTTTACTGCTTCGTTTAGGCTGACTTCGTTTATATCAGACACAGCTATATCCGCCCCGCACTTTGCGAGACCAAGAGCAATAACTTTCCCAATTCCCTGAGCTGCCCCTGTTACTATTGCTATTTTATCTTTTAAATCCATCATTAGCTTTCTCTTTTATAATAATTAAAACAATTGTGCAATCTTTTTTATGCATACAACATATGGTATTTTAAAGCATATTTACAAAAGATTAAACAAGCTTCTTGCCTGCTGCCTCTTTAATAAGAAACTGTCCAATAACATTTCTCTGGATCTGGTTTGTTCCCTCATAGATCTGGAGAATTTTAGCATCACGCATCATCTTTTCAACAGGGTACTCTTTCATATACCCATATCCACCGAAAATCTGAACAGCATCGGTAGTAACTTTCATGCAGACGTCAGAAGCAAACAATTTTGCCATTGATGAATATTTAGACATATCTTTGGCACCGGAATCACAATAACGTGCAGACTGGTATGTCAAAGCCCTTGCGGCTTCAATCTCTGTTGCCATGTTGGCAAGCATATGCTGAACAGCTTGATGAGAAATAATAGACTTGCCGAAGGTTTTTCTTTCGTGAGCATACATAATGGTTTCATTTAAGGCGCCGGCTGCGAGACCAACAGCCTGTGCGGCAATACCTGTCCGGGTCTGATCAAAATTCTTCATTGCAACGATAAATCCCATACCTTCACGTGCGATCAGGTTCTCAGCCGGAATCACGCAGTCCTCAAAGATCAGCTCGCGTGTTGCAGAAGCACGGATACCCAGTTTATTCTCTTTTGCGCCGAAACTGAAACCTTCATTACCCTTTTCAATAATAAAAGCGCTGGCACCGCGAGGACCTTTTTTAGGATCTGTTTTTGCGATAAAACTGTAAACTTCTGCTTCACCGGCATTGGTAATCCACTGTTTAACACCATTTATGATATACTTATCACCGTCTTTTTTAGCTGTTGTTCTGATTGAAGCGGAATCACTTCCTGCACTTGATTCGGTAATACCAAAAGCGGCCAGCCTTGTTCCCGCAGCAATGTCCGGCAGATATTTTTTCTTCTGTTCCTCGCTTCCAAAAAGAAGTATCGGATATGTTCCAAGTCCGCTTGCGGCAAAACTCACGGAAACACCGATACACACTTTACTCAGTTCCTCAACCACAAGACAGTTTTCAAGATTCCCGAATCCAAGCCCGCCATACTCTTCAGGAATATAAACTCCAAACAATCCAACCTCAGCTAAAACCTTTAAAATTTCCCATGGAAATTCACCCTTCTCATCAAGCTCAGCTCTTGCAGGAAGGATTTTTTCTTTGGCAACTTTACGTGCCAGCTCAACGATCTGAACTTGTGTTTCTGTTAAATTATAATCCAGCATGTCTTCCCACCTTTCTTTCATTTACCATCGAAGCACAGCTGATCCCCAAGTAAAACCCGCTCCGAAAGCATCTAGCAATATTAGGTTATTTTCCTTAATTCTGTTTTGTCTGTTAGCTTCATCTATAGCAATCGGCACTGAAGCCGAAGAAGTATTACCATATTTATCAATATTTATAAATATTTTTTCTGGAGGAAGATCCAGCCTTTTGCCTATTGCATCAATAATCCTGAAATTTGCCTGGTGCGAAATAAGAAGATCGATCGACTCCCTTGTTAAATCATTGTGTGACAAGGCCGTAAGAGCTGCTTCTTCAAGAGATTTAACAGCAATTTTAAAGACCTTGTTGCCATCCATCCTGAGATAATGTTCTCTTTTTTCAATGGACTCCTTGGAAGCAGGTCTGGCCGATCCACCTCCCGGCATATAAAGGAGATCTCCATATGAACCGTCTGAAAAAAGATGTGTTGAAAGGATTCCCCTGTCACCTTTTTCTCTAGAAAGAACTACTGCACCTGCACCATCACCAAACAGGATGCAGGTACCCCTGTCTTCATAATTTGTAATTTTAGAAAGGGTCTCTGCGCCAACAATCAGAATTTTTTCTGCATTGCCGTTTTTTATAAAACTATCAGCAACCGAAAGAGCAAATAAAAAACTGGTGCATCCTGCCGCGATATCAAAAGCTGCTGCCCTTTTTGCCCCTAATTTGCTTTGTATAAGACATGCGGCAGAAGGAGTAATCATATCAGGGGTTATCGTTCCCACAATGATCATATCTATTTCTTCGGGAGATGTCCCTGCCATTTCCATTGCATTTAATGCTGCCTGATATGCAAAATCTGAGGTTGCCTCTCCGTTAGAAGCAATATGCCGCTCTTTAATGCCGGTCCGAGTAATTATCCACTCATCACTTGTATCTACAATGGCTTCCAGATCTTTATTGGTAAGCACTTTTTCAGGTACATGTGAACCCGTTCCGATTATTCTCGCCTTATACATGCGTTCGCTTTCCCTTATCAATTTGTAATGACAAAACTAAAAATACAGGAGGCTAGTTCACTAAGACTATTCTGCTGTAATTGAAATAATTTCTCTGCCATTATAATATCCACACTTGGGACATATACAATGCGACCTTTTAGGTTCACTGCACTGTGGACAGTTAACAGGGTTCGGAGCTGTCAACCGGTCATGGGACCTCCGCGTACTCTTTCTGCTTTTGGAACTTTTTTTTCTTGGTACTGCCATTTTATTCTCTCATGTTTTATTAATTATTTATGTCTCTTTGAATAAACAAAAGTTAAGCGCTTGTGTATATAGGGATAAGGACCTTTTGTCAATTAAATATTTGATAATATCACGAATCAAAACCTTTTTCAATAATTAAAATATATTACCGCAACATGTCAGCCAAAACCTTCTAGACTTACAACATACTGTTTTTTCTTCATAAAATAAAAGAAAAGATCTTACCCACTATTTTCTATAGATCAAGTATCTCCTGATTGTGATTTGCAAAATCAAGATAAACAATCTGTTTAGGAACAATCTTGATAAGGGTATATTCAGGATCAGAAGAACCTTTTTGCCAGAAAGCACTCCATTTTTCATTCCATTTTTCATTTTTGGCATCATCATCTGTCACGATTTCCGCGTTTCCAGAAACAGAGATGCTGGCATGGTCTTCTGGTCTGTAGAGAAAAACACTTGTTTTTGGGTTATTCTTAATCTCTGCCACCTTATTTGACTGAGCACCGGTTGCAAACCAGAACATAAGGTCATCTCCAAAAGGAAGGTTCTCCATCATCCTGCCTTTAGGAAAACCTGACCCATCTATAGTTATCAGATTAGAGTATTCATATGTTTTTGCGAATTCAACAATTGTTTTTTTTAATTCTTCCTTAACCATAAACATATCCTTTCTTTAATAAATCACATCTCTTGTTTCTATTTGAAAAATCCCTTGAGTTGTTGTGAGCTTAATCTGCTTGATTTTTTTAAGGGATATTTACATCCGGATTCAACTTAGATGTGCTTTTACCTTGACTTAAGTGGAAAGTTAAGCTATTTTCCAAAGGTTTAAGACAAAAAATATATCACAAGATAAATAATTAATCAAACATTCTAACTTATTAAAAATCAATCAATATTATGGATGAAAAAAGAGATTTCCTTCAGGTTCGAACACAAAAAGTCAATGAACTTAAAGAAAACGGCATCAATCCTTATGCTAATGATTTTAAGGCGCTACACACCTCCCAGCTGGTAACAGAATTATTTAAAGATAAAGAAAAAGAAGAGATAGAAGCCTGTGAAGATATATTCTCAATTGCAGGAAGGGTAATGTCTGTAAGAAGCTTTGGAAAAGCAGCCTTTCTGCACATACGGGACAGAAAAGGCCTGATTCAGGCATATATCCAGAAAAACAAGGTCGGAACAGAAAGTTACGAGATATTTAAAAGGGTAGATATTGGCGATTTCATTGGTATTAAAGGAAGAGTATTCTTAACAAAATCAGACGAACTCACAATACTTGCGGACAGTTTCTCATTCCTGACAAAAACACTTCGTCCGCTGCCTGAAAAATGGCATGGACTTCAGGACATTGAAACAAGATACAGACAGCGGTATCTTGACCTGATTTCAAACCAGGATGTTAAAAAAAAATTTCTTGCCAGAGCCCAAATCATCACCCTTCTTCGAGATTTTCTTTTAAATCGTGACTTTGTCGAAGTTGAAACACCCATGATGCACCCAATACCCGGCGGAGCAGCAGCAGAACCTTTCATAACCCATCACAACTCTTTAAATACTGATCTGTATTTGAGAATCGCTCCTGAGCTTTATTTAAAAAGACTTCTTGTTGGCGGAATAGAAAGAGTATTTGAGATTAACCGTAACTTCAGAAATGAAGGGATTTCGACTCAACATAATCCTGAATTTACGATGGTTGAGTTCTATCAAGCATATGCAACATATGAAGACCTGATGCATATGACTGAAGAGATGTTCTGCTATATTTGCAATGAGCTACACGGCACATTAAAAATCATGTATCAGGAACAGGAGCTGGATTTCAGCTCACCCTGGCAAAAACTTACCCTTAAGGAAGCTGCTGCAAAATATGCAAATATTGACATTTCAGACTTTGATGACCTTGAAAAAACACGGGAACATGCCAAAAAACTTGGTATTGAAATTACAGGCCATGAGCCACTCGGTAAAATCGTAACTGAAATCTTTGAAGAAGCCGCTGAAAAAGAACTGATCCAGCCCACTTTTGTAACCCATTATCCGGTAGAAGTCTCTCCCCTGGCCAGAGCAAATGAACAGTTTCCGAGCGTAACAGACCGGTTTGAGCTTTTTATTGCCGGAAGGGAAATTGCAAATGCCTTTTCTGAGCTGAATGATCCGGCAGACCAGAGAAACCGCTTTATGAAACAGGCTGAAACAAAGGAAAAAATCGATGGGGAGCCGTTTCAGATTGATGAAGATTTCTTAACAGCTCTTGAGCACGGCATGCCTCCTGCTGCAGGAGAAGGCATAGGAATCGACAGGCTGGTAATGCTTTTAACTGACTCTCCCTCCATAAGAGACGTTATACTTTTTCCCCTCTTTCGATCTGAAAGGCCGAAAAATTGAATAAATTCTCCTATGAACTTTTCATAGCTTTAAGGTATCTTCGCGCAAAGAGAAAACAGGTTTTCATTTCTCTTATCACGCTTATCTCAATAATTGGAGTAGCGATAGGAGTTATGGCGCTTATACTTGTCCTAGGTGTTATGACAGGGTTCACTGATGATTTGCGGGAAAAGATACTAGGAACAAATTCTCATATAGTAATTAATAAATATTTCTCCGGTATCAAAGATCATGAAAGCAAAATTGCAGACTTAAACAAAGTGCAAAACGTTTACGCATCAACTCCTTTTATTATAAGTACTGTTATGCTGTCATCAGGATCCAGAGTATCACCGGTTATACTTCACGGCGTAGATATCTCAACGGCTCCGGATGTTATAGATATAAAAAAATCCATCATTGAAGGGGATTTAATGCTGCTCCAAAACCCGATTTCTTTTGATAACAGCACAAAGCATCCCGGGATAATAATAGGTAAAGAACTTTCAGAAATTCTTGGAATAGGAACAGGAAGTCCGGTAACCGTCATATCTCCAACAGGACTTATCTCCCCGGCAGGAATGATCCCCGGATGGAAAAAATTTATGGTAGCCGGGATATTTGAATCCGGAATGTACGAGTACGACACAGGAATGGCATATATTTCTCTTTCTGATGCACAGAAATTTGTAAAAATGCCGGAAGAAGTAGGCGGTATCTGGCTTAAAGTAAACGACATCTACAGAACTGAAAAAGTTGTGGCAGACATAAGGAATCTTCTTGGACCAGAATATCAAGTGAGGGACTGGAAAGAAATGCATAAGAACCTGTATGCTGCCTTAAAACTTGAAAAAACAGCTATGTTTATTATCCTGATACTCATTATTATCGTAGCTGCTTTCAGCATAGTAGCCACACTTATCATGATGGTAAATGACAAAAACCGTGAAATAGCTATACTGAAATCAATGGGTGCAAAATCATCCTCAATAATGAGGATATTTATGCTGCAGGGCCTCATAATAGGTCTATCCGGAACCGTAATCGGCCTTGTGGGGGGGTGTTCCCTGGCCTTCCTTCAGAACAATTTTCACATTATTTCTCTTTCAAAAGATGTTTACTATATCCCCAATTTAACTATAAAGATAAACTCTTGGGACCTATTCTTTGTTGCTTTCATTGCCATCTTAATCAGCTTTATTGCAACCCTTTATCCCTCCAGGCAGGCCGCAAACCTGGAACCGGCAGAGGCGCTTCGCTATGAATAATATTTCATATGCAGATAAATCTGTTAAACCTCTTTTAAAGATTGATAACCTCATAAAAACCTTTGTAAATAATGGCTCGAAAACCGAGGTTCTAAAAAGCATCAGCTTCAATATTAATAAAGGAGACAGATACGCCATTACCGGCCCATCAGGAGCCGGAAAAAGTACCCTGTTAAATATAATTGGAACGCTTGACAAACCCTCTTCAGGTATGGTTTTGTATAGGAACACGAATCTATTCTCCTACAGCCAAAAAAAGCTGGCGGAGTTTAGAAACAATAAACTGGGATTCATCTTTCAGTTTCACCATCTTTTGCCGGAATTCAATGCCCTTGAAAATACAATAATGCCGGCACTTATCGCAGGAAAAAACAAATCTTCCATGGAAGAGAAGGGTTTTCAACTGCTCAAAAAAATGGGGCTGCAAAAACGCATCACCCATAAGCCGGGCGAAATGTCAGGAGGAGAACAACAGAGAGTCGCTGTAGCACGTGCACTGATAATGGAACCGGAGATAGTGCTTGCCGATGAACCAACAGGAAATTTAGATATGCAGACAGGCAGAGAGGTTTTCGACCTTCTTTTAGAGCTGAACAATGAACTTGAAATAACACTTATCATTGTGACACACAATAAAGAATTCGCTCTAAAAATGTCAAAAAGAATAGTAATTGAAGACGGAAAAACTAAAATTTAAAATATAACTACATTGCAGAATACTTCGTACAAACAGAGGGTTATGAAAAAAGAAACCCATTATAAGCGACCAGGAATACTTTTATTGCTTATGGTCTCATTAGTTCTGGTTAGGAGCGCAGCTTTAAATGCCGGGCAGGAACAAAATGTTGCGGTACTTCCTTTTTCTATTCACAGCAAAGAAGACCTTTCATACCTGAGCCAGGCAATACCTGATATGCTTTCAACCCGCCTTGAAAAAAG
>JAHEEI010000122.1 GCA_024640785.1 Pseudomonadota bacterium | reverse complement strand
TTTTCCCCCACAGATGTTTCCATGAAAAAATAGATTGCTGCAAGAGAGATAAAAACAATTCCAAATAACAAGACTCTTTTAAAACTCATCATTTTTTATTGTGCTCCAAGTCTTTTTCTTTTTCTTCTCAAATAGAACTGAAAAAGTCCGAAAAAAGCCACCATTACAGGTACCGCAAAAGTGTTTATATACCGCACGGCAACTTTTGTATTGTCAGAAACAATTTTGAGCGGCCGGTCTCCTGTTTCCCTTGAGCGTATATCGATCAGATATTCACCGATTGTGAACCAGTCAATTGCATTCTGGAAAAAAGCGATGTTCCCTTCGAATTGTGAGGCGAAATTGTCCGAAACAAAATTTGAATTGCCAATCACAATAATTTTTGTGTCGGGGCTTGTGTTTATAATGCTGCGGTCTGAAACGGGCTCTGAAATCTTGTCCCCCCCCAGCCCTTTTTCCGGCTCATCCTGTTTTTCAAGTGCCGGAATTTCTTTTCCTTCGAAAAAACTTTTAAACTTTCCGGTTACGGCGCAGGCAAGGATCTGTGAACCCAGCGGGCCTTCGGCAGGCATAAAGTTTTCTCTGGGACTCAGGTCAAACAGGTCTCCTTCTGTCCATGAATAGTCAGAGCTTTGTGCCAGGATGGACACCCGATTGTTTTTTGTTTTTTCTTTGTCGATTGTAAGAGGACTTGTCCAAGGAAAGACCATGCTTTCAAGGTTATTGATGATTGGATGATCAGCCTCGACATTTTTTCTTATTGTTCTAACCCAGAAGGGGTAGGGAACAAAGAGGTTATACATACCGCTCCTGAAAGAAGCGTTTGCATTAAGCTGGTCGAGGACAAGTGTTTCTCCTATCGTTACTCCGTAATGTTCGATCAGCTTTTTAACGGGGGAATTAACCAGGGTTCCTCTCATGCCACCCTGCGGGTTCAGCTCAATGGTGTTTACCATAAAGATTATGTTTTTTCCTGACAGCAGATACTGGTCTATCTCAAAAAAATCCCGGGCAGAAAGGGCTTTGGGTGTTGCTACCACAAGCGCCGCGATATCATCCGGGATTTTTTTTCCTCCTGAAATGTCCACCGCTTTTGTGTAAAACTGTTCTTTCAGGACTTGGTCAACGACAGCAAAACCGCGGGTGAGCTCGGGTTCACCGTGTCCGGATAAAAACCCGATAGTTTTAATGTCAGGACTTGTCACCCTGAGAATCTTGCTGGTGAGGTCATATTCAAAAGTGGATATGTCAGAGAATGTCTGCATTATCTCCTTGTTGTCTCCGTAGAGAACCACCAGTCCCATATAAATATTTGCAATGGCTGCCTTGTCTTTTTCAATGGTATTCAGCCGTACCTGAGGAATTCCCATAAACCTGAGTTTTTGCTCTATCAAGGGGTCGCTGGACGGATCAATGTATTCGATTTCAAGGTTGCCGTCAGAATATATTTTATATTCTTCCAGGATGTCCTTTACCTGGTCTGTCAGCATGACGACGTAAGGCGGGAGATCCTTTGAAAGATATACTTTTATGTTAACGATGTCGTTAAGTTCGGACAGGACCTTCCTGGTTGATTTTGACACAGTATAACGTTTGTCTTCTGTCAGGTCTATTCGGGTAAAATGGTTCGAAGAGAAAGCATTTATAATAGCCAGAATTCCCGCCAGGAAAATTACGACCAGTAAATAGTTTGAACCGCTTTTAATTTTTTTGAGACTGCTCATTTTATAATTCTATTTTTTTTGTTCAATAGCTATATGGTTTAGAAACAGAAAAAAGATCATAACGGAAAGATAATATAAGATATCGCGTGAATCGATTACGCCTCTGCCGATACTCTGGAAATGTGCTCCGAGTCCAAGATAGGAAAGGATCGGCACAAGGGAAGAGGGGGCATTAATAATAACAAAGTCTTCTCCTATAATCAGAAAAGCAAAGCTTATTATTATGGCGATAATAAATGATACAATCTGGTTTTCGGTTATGCTCGAGGAGAAAAGTCCGATTGCAAGGTATGCTCCGCCAAGCAGAAAGGCGCCCAGATACCCTCCCCATATCGGGCCCATATCCGGGCTGCCGAGCAGATAAACCGTTACTGCCAGAGGAAAGGTCAGACATACGGTAAGCATCAAAAAGAAGAAGCTCGACAAAAACTTACCGATTACGATTTCCCAGTCTTTGACCGGAAGGGTCATAAGTATTTCTATTGTGCCAAGTTTTTTTTCTTCTGCCCAGGACCGCATCGTTATGGCGGGCGCCAGAAAAAGAAATATCCACGGCAGGATGGAAAAAAAAGATCTCATGCTTGACTGGTCAGCAATGAAAAAAGTTCTTATAAAGAGCCAACTTGTTACCACCAGAAAAGATATTATGAATATATATGCAACCGGAGAGCTGAAATAGGATTTAAATTCTTTCTGGAATATGTTCAGGATGTTTGTCATGAGGCCTCTTTTGTTGTCAGATCAAGGAACACATCTTCAAGGTTTATCTCTTCCCTGTGAAGTTCGGTCAGGCTCCAGCCGTTTTTTGATGCCATGAAAAATATTTTTTCAGTAAGGTCTTTATCCCTGCCTGAGGTCAGTTTGAAGCTGTTAACCCCGTTTTCTTCGCCAAGGTGTTTAATGCTGCCGGTTCCTTCAAGGCGGTTAAGTGCGTTCATCACGTCTTCCCTGGGGCCGCGTATTCCTGTGTTTATGGTCAGGCCGCCGCCAGACATTGATGCCAGTTCCTGAGGGGTACCGCTTCCGACGATCTGCCCTTCTGCAATAATTAAGACCCGGTCGCAGGTAGCAGATATTTCAGGAAGGATATGAGAACTTATGATAATGGTTTTTTCTCCGCTGATAGATTTTATCAGGCGTCTGATCTCTATTATTTGGTGAGGATCAAGACCGATAGTAGGCTCATCAAGGATCAGCACTTCCGGATCGTGTATCAGGGTCTGTGCCAGTCCCAGCCTTTGCCTGTACCCTTTTGAAAGCTCGCCGATATCTTTGTGACTGTATGACCCCAGTCCGCAGATTTCAATCACCCGGTCCACCTTTGTCTTTAAAGATGATTTTGGTATCTGCCTTATTTTAGCAATGAACCTTAAATATTCAATAACACCCATATCAAGATAAAGAGGGTTGTTCTCCGGGAGATATCCTATTTTTTTTCTTATCTCAATCGGGTTCTGATAAATATCAAAACCATCAATCTTTGCGGTGCCTTCATCTGGAGACAGATAACAGGTGAGCATCCTCATGGTGGTTGATTTTCCTGCACCGTTTGGGCCCAGAAAACCGAGCACATCTCCCTTTCTGACCCGGAAGGAGATATTGTTAACTGCTTTTGTCGAGCCGTAGCTTTTTGAGATTTTTTCAACTTGTATCATTTGAAAGCCTTGCTTACAATTGCTGAAATAAAAATAAAAAATTTATTGAAACAGATATTTTTTGTCAAGATATTTTTTGTTTTGTTCTTTCTCCTGGAGGATTCTGTATCGAATCTTCCCTTCGCTCTCACCAGTGCTTATCCTGTTAAATATTATGTCTGCAAGTTTTTTGCAGAAAGGTTCCATGTCTGCCAGAGAAGCAATGTTTAAATCCTGGTAGCAATTGATTTCATTCATCAGTCTTAGCGCCATCAATTTTTTTTCTTCGTCCAGACCGGAAAGGTCAACTGCTGAAATGCTATTTTTGTAGTCAGGAATAGTTTTTCTCAGTCTGGCCTGTTTATATTTTTCAATTAGTAACATTATTCTGTTATCATCTTTTATGTTTTTGTTTAACAGGATGGTTTCGCAGGTACAACTGTTTTTATTATTAAAATCTCTTAACCTGTTTTCTATTTCATATTTTTCAGAAGCGATATCTTCAAACTTTTCACGGTCTATTTCTTTCAGGTTTTTCAGGCGCTCTTCTAAGGCTGTTTTTGTACGGATGTCATAAAAAGAATTAAAAGCGCCCTTGAAGGAGGTTTTTATAAGCGCAGCCTTCTTTCCTTTTGTTCCTGGTGAGAATATTATGGTGTTTTCAACTGTTTTTATCTGGGCTGTTTCTGAAGAGCTTCCAAAAATAAAGTGTATGCCTTGAACCTGTTTGGCTAAATTAATGTTTTCCGTATCATTGAGCTGGGAAAGGAGAATAATAATATCACAGTCTTCTGTTTTAAGCCGGCTTACGGTTTCTGCAGCGTTCTTAACCGGGTCATCAATAAAAACATTTTTGTTTTTAAGAACCATCGGGTTTGGATGATCACTTGTAAGACCGAAGATACCGATTTTAATACCCTGTGTCAGTTTGGTCGTATAGGGTTTAAAGATACGATCTCCGGCGGGGGCTGACTTTATGTTTGAGGAAATAAGAGGAAAGACAAGTTTGGGTTCTTTCTGTTTTAAAAACCTTGAGCTGACAGCATCATATGCGCCTATATTTAGACCATCTATTTCCATTTTGTTAAGTGCTATGAGGGTGTAAACAACTTTATCCTTGTCCGGCAGAGTCTCTTTGTCTGAAAGAATGTTTCCCGTGTCAAAGACAAGTACTTTTTTCTCTGTTTGTCTTGTTTCAGTAACAAGGCTAGACCTTTTTGAAAGGCCCCCCAGCTGTCTGCAGCCGCAACCTTCAGGTTCCAGCATTCCCAGAGTGCAGTTGGTAAAAAGAAAACAGAGTTCTTTTTCAGTCTGCCTCCGGGATTTTTCCAGACCCCGTTTCAGTCCTGCACAGGAGAAAAGCATAACAGATAGAAAAACAAGTAAAATATTAAAAAAAAGCTTTTTCATTAATAATGTTTCCGATTTTTTTCTTTTTCTTCACATCCGGGAGTTATTATGGTAGACAGATAAAAGAAAATTCTAATACAAATAGAGCTTAATAGAAATAAAAAAATAACGGCTTTGTGCGGATGTCACCACAAAGTCGTATGGTATTTTAATGGGTTTTCAGTAATGATGATGAAAAAAACAGGCTTAAGTCCTGTATTAAAAATATATGTGCTATTTCTCCTTTTCTTTTCGTCTTTTAGTGCGGAAGCGGCAAAGGAAAATAGGTTTCCCCGTCCCGTGGGAGCGGTAAATGATTATGCTTCGGTTGTTTCTCCAAAGGTAAAATCAGAAATGGAAAGTTTGTCCCGTGAAATACTCCAGAAAACAGGCGCTTCGGTTGTGGTGGCAACAGTAAAGAATCTGGAGGGGGATGATATTAATCTGTATGCCACAGAGCTTTTCAAATACTGGGGAATCGGAAAGAAGGGGCAGGATAAGGGTGTGCTTATTCTGTTGGCGCTTGAAGAAAGAAAGGTAAGGATAGAAACAGGGTATGGAGTTGAGGGGATTCTGCCTGACGGGAAAGTCGGAAGAATCCTTGACCAATACGTTATTCCGATGTTTAAAAAAGGAAGTTACGACAGGGGTCTTTTAAACGGTATGATGGCTGTGGGACAGGTCATTGCAAAAGACTCGGGAGTAAATCTCGGAGAGGGCTACATTCCAGGGGCTCCTGCCGGCAGCAGAACAATGCAGCAAAGGCCTTTTGGGGTTTTCCCCATAATTGTTTTTATCTTCCTTATTTTATCACTGTTTACCAGGACAGGCAGAGAGATGCTTCCTTTTATTTTGCTAATGGTTCTTTCAGGAAGAGGGGGCGGTGGTTTTGGCGGCGGATTCGGCGGCGGCGGATTCAGCGGCGGATTTGGAGGCGGAATGGGCGGTGGCGGAGGCGCCGGAAGGAGTTTTTAGCTTTTCGGAGAAATAGGCTATTGTAATATAATTAAATATTTATCTTACTTTTTTGTTTCTCCAAAGCTTGGCGAGTTTCGTGAAATAGAATAAATTAAAAATTTTACATTAGCAGCTGGAGTTTTTTATGGCAAAGATACCCAATAAACCGGAAGAGGTTTTCGGAGATTTTTCTCATGAAGTTAAGGAGCTGTTCGGTTCCGACCTAATATCAATAATCCTGTACGGCAGTGCGGCACGGGGTGAATATGTTCCGAAAAAATCCGATATCAACTTCATGATTGTTCTGTCAGATGCTGGTATTAACAGTCTGGTTAAGGCCATGGCATTTACTGCAAAATGGCACAAAAGAAATGTGGCTACACCGCTTTTTCTTTCAAAAAACTATATCGAATCTTCACTTGATACTTTTCCCATCGAGTTTATAAATTTCAAAGCGTCTTACCGTCTGATTTTTGGTGAAGATGTATTAAAGGATCTGACCTTTGAGAAAAAACATGTAAGGCTGCAGAGTGAACGCGAGCTTAAGGGCAAGCTCTTGCAGCTCCGGGAAAATTTTCTTGAGACCGGAGGCAAAAAGAAAAACATCGAAGCCCTGGTTCGGATGTCTCTGCCTACTTTTTTTTCTATTTTTCAGGCAATTCTGTTCCTGTATGAAAAGCAGCCTGCTTCCGATAATAGAAAACTTTTGGCTTTTATGGCAAAAGACACGCATCTAGACACAGCTCTTTTTAGAAACCTTAATGAAATAAAGTCTGGCGAAAAAAAGCTTTCATCAGAGGAGGCTGTTTCCTTAATGGAAAAATATATCGCTGAAATTAGAAAACTCTCTCTTTTTGTAGATAAACTGTCAGTTTAAAAATAATTAAAAAACTTTAGATAATTTAATTTGTGGAGGAAATGAAAATGGTTAAAAAAATTAAAACTTCTTTGGTAATTATATTAGCGTTTTTCTGCTCTTTTACTTTTTCAGGCTGCGGGTATAACACCATGGTCACGCTTGATGAAGGCGTAAAAAGTGCGTGGGGACAGGTTGAGACCCAGCTCCAAAGACGCATGGATCTTATTCCCAATTATGTTGAAACGGTCAAAGGCTATGCTGCCCAGGAAAAAGAGACATTTATACAAGTAACCGAGGCTCGTTCCAAGGTTGCCGGAGCCGGAACTATTCCTGAAAAGATTCAGGCCAATAATCAGCTGACCTCAGCCCTGAGCCGTCTGATGGTAGTGGTCGAGCGATATCCTGACCTTAAAGCTAATCAGAATTTTATCGCCCTTCAAGATGAACTGGCTGGGACAGAAAACCGGATCTCGGTTGCCAGGATGCGTTATAATGAGGCAGTAAAAAACTACAATGTTTCCATCCGGAAATTTCCACAAAACATTATTGCCAACATATTTAATTTTGAAAGGGCCGAATTCTTTGAAGCTCCCAAAGAAGCCAAAGAAACACCCAAAGTTAAGTTTTAACTTTTGTCATGTCTTGTGATGGAAGTGAGAGTGTATCTGACATATTTAACTTAATGGCATTTAATATGGATTTTAGGTTTTGTTAAGGATACTTGTGGTTATGCGAAAAAGCGAAGCCGAAACCTTGCCTTTGTTTTGACTTAGCTCCAAAAAGTGGCTCAACGTTTGGGGACTAGGGCACTCGACACTTGACAGCAACTCGGTTTTCTCTGATAATAGGGAAAGAAAAGTTAATATAAATAGTTAAGAAACGTGCCGACGTGGCGGAATTGGTAGACGCAGGGGATTCAAAAACCGTTTAAAAGGGGCTTGCAAGTATCTGAAAATACTGTAAGCCCCTTATTTTATTTTGTTTTATTAAAGTCCACACTGTCCATAAACTCCACAATGTTTCCTGTTTATTCTACAAAGTCCCATCAATTTTCATAACAGTATAATATCAACCAAACCTACTGACTAAGAGTCTAAACCTTTAAGTTTTCTAACCTCCTAAATTTACACAACTTTTTAGAAAAACTATTCTTTATTTTATCAGATTTCCTATATATTCCACGCTTTAATTAATTTTTGAGAAAAAGTCACACACTAATCCACAC
>JAHEEI010000121.1 GCA_024640785.1 Pseudomonadota bacterium | reverse complement strand
GCACCATGCAAACCCGTACAGGCCACTTCACCGGAAGCAAAAAGACCTGTTATATTTGTCTCTCCAAAATCGTTCACCGAAACACCACCGCAGACATAATGAGCAGCTGGCACAACTGGAATCGGTTCAACAGCCATGTCAAAGTTAAATAAAAGACATTTCTTATAAATATTTGGGAAACGCTTTTTAATAAAAACTTTACTTTTGCTGGACAAATCAAGATACACGGCTTCATCACCGCTCTTTTTAAGCTCTGCATCAATAGCACGTGCAACAATATCCCTTGGCGCAAGATCTTTCAGAGGATGGTATTTTTTCATAAAGGGTTTACCATCACTAAGTCTAAGAATAGCGCCTTCACCGCGCACAGCCTCGGAAATAAGAAAGTTTTTGGCCTGCGGGTGATGCAGGCAGGTGGGGTGAAACTGTATAAATTCCATGTTCGATACGCGTGCGCCTGCGCGATATGCAGCAGCAATACCATCTCCGGTTGAAATGTCAGGATTGCTTGTATAAAGATAGGTTTTACCCGCTCCCCCCGTAGCCAGAAGGGTTACTTTTGATACAAAAGTATGAATGTTGTTATTCTTTATATCAAGGACATACGCGCCACAACAAATATTTTTGGTTATATTTTTTTGACCAAGTTTTTTTGCAGTAATAAGATCAACACAAATATGGTTTTCAAATATCCTAATATTTGGAGAAGTTTCAACCCTTTTTAATAATATTTTTTCAACTTCTTTACCGGTAATGTCACCCGCATGAAGAATCCTCCTCCGGGAATGTCCGCCTTCCTTCCCAAGGTCAAAAGAGATATTTTTACCTTTCCTTCTTTTTGTAAAAGGAACACCCCAATTTATAAGATCTTTTATTCTATCAGGTCCTTCACTGACAACCATTTTAACGACATCAGGGTTGCACAAACCGTCACCAGCTGTTATAGTGTCTCCGATATGAGCACTAAAGGTATCCTCAGGATCCATGACCGCAGCAATACCACCCTGGGCATAATTGGTGTTGGATTCTCTCCTGTCCTTCTTGGTGATTATGGTGACACTGCCGTAGGGACAGACCTTTAACGCATAGGTAAGACCGGCAATACCGGATCCAACAATCAAAAAATCAGTTTTTATTTCCATTTTTTGAGCTCAAATATGTTAAAATGATTTTAAATATTACTACTGCAAATATAAAATAGCAACATAGAATTAATTGTAATGATGATACTGGGTATAGAATCTTCCTGCGATGATACCTCCGCAGCAGTGATAAAAGAAGATAAAACATTACTGTCAAACATAATTTCCTCCCAGGTGGATTTCCACACAAAATACGGGGGGGTTGTTCCTGAAATTGCCTCACGAAAACATCAGGAATGTATTATACCGATAATCAAGGAAGCCCTGTTTAAAGCGGGAATCACGCTGAATGATATTGACGGTATTTCAGTTACTCAGGGACCGGGGTTAGTAGGCTCGCTTCTGGTTGGAATTAACGCAGCAAAAAGCATTGCCTTCTCAAGAAAACTTCCCATTGTCGGCATCAACCACCTTGAAGGTCATATGCTTGCCCCTTACTTAGAAAATGCTATAAACTTCCCGAATATTACCCTAGTTGTTTCAGGCGGTCATACAAACTTGTATAAGGTCAGCGATTTTGGAAGCTACACCCTGCTTGGCAGCACGAGGGATGATGCTGCGGGTGAAGCATTTGACAAAGTTGCCAAACTCCTTGAGCTGGGTTATCCCGGTGGTGTTGTCATAGACCGGCTTTCAAAACTGGGTGACCCTTCATTCATTGACTTTCCAAGACCCATGATAAAGGACCCGTCATATGATTTCAGCTTTAGCGGCCTTAAAACCGCTGTTCGTTACTACATTGAAAAAATTTCTGAAAGCGAGCTTACGGACATGAAAATAAATAACATATGCGCAAGCTTTCAGGCCGCTGTGGTGGGTATCCTGACTGCAAAAACCATACGTGCAGCAAAGGAACATCATACCGATACAATTACCCTGACCGGCGGCGTTGCTGCAAACTCTCTGCTTCGCTCACAAATGACTGAAAAAGCAGCTGCCGGAAACATAAAGGTCTTCGCACCTTCTTTACAGCTTTGTACGGATAATGCGGCTATGATCGCTTTTGCAGGTTTAAAAAGAATGAGTAGCCATGATAAATTCCCATATTCATTAAATGCCATATCCAGATGGCCGCTCTAAAACCCGGGCTAATAAATTGTGATAAAATTATTTTTAAAACATTTATTTTAATTACTGTATTCACAATGGTCTTTATTTACCTCATATTTTATCTCAATACACATCAGCCATGATACCACCTACGACAACACCTGCAGGACTTGATATCAAATTTGAGAACATATTATTTACTTCAGAAGTCATTCACCTCATATCCCCCACCCAATTCTTTTAATCAGCAGTGACATTATGAGATGACACCGCTCTACCATGCCAAAGAATTATTCAGTAAAGCCAGAGACCTAAAGAGTTATGGATTATTGCAGGTGCGCGCCATGGCGGCACAATTTCCACTAACAGAGACAAGTACTACCAAAAACTGCTTGATTTCTTCAATAAAGCCCTGTAACAAAACAAAAGATAGGCTTATCTATTTCTAACTTAGCCAATTAAAACTTCGCCAAGTTTCTTGCCGGCTTCCTCGGCCCTTTTTAAAACATCAGGCAGATCATCTACATCGTCCAAACGTATTGCCTCAGCTAATTTTGAGACAATTTTCATTTGATAAATTTCCTCAACACACACTCTCAGAGTTTCTATTGCTCTATCATGCCCTCCTCCAGCAACCGTCGTAATTATAATTGCCGGTTTTCCAGCCATGGGTCGCTGTCCGAGCCAAGGCATTCCTGCTTTATAATAAGGTCCTATCTCACGATAAAAAGTTGCACTGGAGCGATCAATCAGGTCCTTAAGCGCACCATTAATGTCCATAAAATAAGTCGGCCCACCCATGATAATGGCATCTGAATTGATTATCATTTCATTGATTTCCGTCATATCATCTTCTATAGAACAAATCCCTTGATTCATCATACAACTAGAGCAACCCGTACAGGGTTTTATGGTCTTATCTCCTAAATAAATAAGCTCAAATTCCCAGCCTGAAGCTTCCGCAGCTTTTTTTACCAATCTGTTCGTGTTGCTGATACCCCTCAAACTTCCACAAATTCCTAAAATCATTATCCCTTCTCCATTTAATCAAGAAAGGGGCTATGCTTTTTAGAACACATAACCCCCGTTAATTTTTTAAAGCTTAAAAAAAATGTAAATCTGACTAAGCCTTTGCTTTTAACATCTCCTTTAACCTGGCCTTTTCTTCAGGATCTCGCCTAAATGTTATTACATCATCAAAGGGACAGGCTTCCATACAACCGAAGCACAGACAGCAGGTAGTAGGCATTTCATTATCCTGGTTACGGATATCAATATAAAAGGCACATGCCTCTTCGGCAAGACAGCGCTTGCAGTTACGGCACTTTGACTTATTATAACGAATACGCCACAGGCTGTTATTCCCTGCCAGACCACGGTAGGATGACAACCAGCAGAAATGGGTGCACATTTTCCGCCAGGGGAAAAGCAGGGAAAGGATTATAAGACCGTACATAAAAACAATCGGATACCAGGCCACCTGGGTCAAATCAAAAACCGTCTCTGCAAAGAACATGGGAAACCAGGATAACAGAAGGGTTGCCGGCATGAGCGGAGCACGTTTGTCCACCTCACCGCTGATGTTCATAGCACAGGTGTGACTCTGTTCTTCAATGGCTTTCGGCAGTTTAGGAATAGGCCGCTTATAAGTCATATTTTTAAATAGTCCATCCTGAAAGGTTGCATTGGGACACATCCATCCGCAGATGACCCTTCCAAAAAGAAACGGCAGAAGCGCAACTGTTGACACATGAAACATTGCCCAGAAAAACAGGTCCGGCCGGGTTTCTTTAATAAAACAGAAAGCTTCAACAGATAAAAATGCCATTAAAAGAGCTAACTGGAAGACAATACGAAAACTGATAATCGCCAGTCTCTCCTTTTTTTTCGGCGTTTCCTCAGTACGGCCGAACATAAATACCAGCACAGGAATAAGACTAAGAAATAATGTTATACTGTAGAGTATGGTATTATTTACACCCGCAACCTTTGCAAGGGGAATTGGGTATGTTGTTACAGTCATAACAAGGACGAACAACCATATGTGCGCAGCGCTCTTTAAGCGACTTGCAAAATAATCTTTATGAAGCAAGCAGAAAAAAGCGGCGCCAAATACGAAGATCAGTCCCGGCTGCATATACTTAACCGGTGTAAAGAGACCGATCAAATATACGGGGATGGCCACATATAACATCCATTTATTTAAATCTACAAATCTTTGTTTAGTTATATTCATATTTTAAACCCTCCTTTAATGCGATGCCATCGCAGCCTGAAGTTTAGGTAAGAGTATAGTCCACTCTGAGGTAGTTATTGAGAGCCCGCAGATAAAATAGGCCGCAAGGAATCCGATGCCAACCATAAGAACCGCGTAGCGCCTCCATCCCTTTACCCCGGTTCTTTTGCCGAACATCCAGATTGATATCATATACAGAACACAAAACAGAGCTATCTGGCCGCGAGGACTCTGAAGAGCATTCTGGGTAAGGGCTTCGGCACTCTCTCCACCCCCCAGACTGTCCAGTATCGTATTTGAAACATGTGACAGAGTGCCGTTCATGACCGCAAGAGGAATCAGGGTAATTGCGGTAAAACGGAGCGAATCAATATATTTTCTGTCATTTAAAACAAAATGCATCACCAGACCCAAAACCATAATCACAATAAAACCAACAATAGCTCCGGCAACCGTTGAAAAAAACAGCTCTACTGCATGACTGTCGGTCGTAATAATCTTTTTCATCGCTTCTGCCAGATCGATCAGAAACGGCGGGAACGTTGCCCGATACAGGTCTAAGGTAGATTCATGGGCAATCCCCCAGGCCTTACCGAACATGTATCCCGGGATAAAGATCTCCAAGAACCTTGCCAGTTTCGCAAGGGGTGTTTTATAGGTGTCTTCCATATAATGTCCTCCAATCATTTATATAAACTATAATTAATTCTCTAATGAGTCTCTTTTTTATCACTAACCTCAGAAGTTATAATTCCATTAGCCTTAAGATAGTCAAGATCCTTACTTTTAAGAATATTTTTATCGATCACATCCCGAACAGCTTCTATCTCAAGAAGATTTCTATCAAGCATATATTTTATATCTTTACCAGAAAGCATCCCCTCTCCAAGCATATATTTTTTAAGTGTTTCAATATGCGCCTGCTCTTCTTTTAACTCATCAAGTTCATTGAGTATTTCTGCTGCCTCATATTTTACATAAAAAGTCTGAGGTTTTTTCCACTGCCCGCCCATCATTATAAGTGCAATAAATATGTACAAAATACATCCCAGCAGGGTTTTTTTCTCAATGGATGTTGTTCTCCATGCTATGACAAGGAGAACAATTGCTATAAAAGTTGAGGCAAGGGTGACCAGACTTCCAATGGTAGGCATCATCTCAATCGGCACCCGTGACGAATAATTGTCCATATAAAGTTCAAAGGTCCAGATTGAAAGAAAGGTCATCAGAAAGCAGCACACGGAACTCTTGAGAGCCTTGGTCCGCCAAAGTATTTTAAGCAGAGCCCAACCAACAAGCACATAGAAATAAGCACCCAGAAGTTTGATGTTCATGCTGCTGAACTGTGTAACTAAACCTTTATCAACCGGCATACTGGCAACCTCACCAATAAGCGGCCAGGATACCAGTGCTGCAAAATATCCATACATATAGCCCCTGGATACTTTGTTTTCTACACAGGTCCGGTAAAAAAGTACCAGAAAAAGTATCGCAAGCAGAGGCATATAAAAAAGATTATAGTTTTGAACCGGGTTCTCTGCCATTCGCAGAGGAATCATTGTGATTACAGACACAATGAAAAAGAGCTGCCCGGCTAAAGCGATCAGGAGTGTCCTCCCCAGCTTTTCTGCGATCAAACCGAAAAATTTACTCAACATTTTGTCTCTCCTTAAGTTAATAATAAATACTTTGTGTGCATTAACTATTTATTAGCATACTAATATTTCGTATCAATAATTAATATTACATCTGGCTATATAAAGTCAAGAGAAAACAAAAAAGCAGTGTCAAAATACTAAACACATTACAAATATATATCATGGCATTATAATTATGTTTATAATATTGATATCCTTATATAAGTGAACAATTATAGAACTAAATAAAATCTATATGCCTTAAATTTTCGCAGCATAAACTATAAACTTTAAGCATATGCTGAAACAGGCCTAATATTCAATAAATTAATAGATTAAAAGAGCCCATAAAAAACCCCCTGACCTTTGCGTCAGAGGGCTTTTATTGAAAATTAAAATACTTATCAGCTACTCCATAGGAAAAGCAACGCCAGGTGCCATAAAACCCTTAGGATCTACAACAGTCTTAAGGATCTTTGCCATTGCAAAGTGATCAGGACATTCTGTCCAGGTTCGGGCGTCACGGCCAACACCCAGAGGCGCCATGCCAATATCTTTCATGAGGACATCAAACTTACCCTTAATCTCACCAATCATTGGGAGGAACTGCCTACTTGCATAATCAAGAACAAATATAACCTCCCCTGCAGCATTTGCATGGCCGCCCATTGAAAGATAGGTCTGTCCACAGCTTGCATACAACCGCACAATCGGATGAGGGTGGTTCAAAAATTCCTTATTTTTTCTGCAGACATCCTGATACGCTTTCATACCTTCACGCATATAGTATTCCAGTTTCTCCATAGTATCAAAAACACCACCGGACACAAAGATGCCACCAGAATCTGACTTCCCATTAAAGGTCCCGCAGATCTTGGGGCTGTTACACTGCTGCCAGCCGGCAGCATTCTTCTCATGACCATTAAGTATTGCCACCATCCAGTCCGGCATGGGAACTCCGCCAAACTTTTTCAGCATCTTTATACAGGCATTTCGCTCATACTCAACCTTTGCCTTAGATCCTCGAAAACCCATACCTACCATATTAATATCCTGGGTTCCTTTTACAAAATGGTTCCCTTCCTGCCAATGCTCACTTGAATAGAGTGCATGTGTCCAGCAGCCAGGTCCCATAACCGTAGCTCCACAGGCATACTCACTCTTAATAACAGCATTCATGGCATCACAGGCTTCTTTTAAGGTCTTAAAAGTAACCCACAAAGAACCGACTTTTTGAGGAGTTGTAAATAAACGGAATTCCATTGCAGTGACAATTCCATACCCTGCATTAGAGAAAAACGGCAAGTAGGTCAGAGCCGGTCCCGGACCATGAGGCCATGCAGGTGAGCCGGAAACTGCCATTGAACCGGTTCTGATAACCTCACCATTTGCAAGAACCATCTCCATACCACAAACACAGTTGATCCCCATCCCATCCAGATATCCTGCCATCTTATTCTGTCCGGTAAAGACCATATAAGGAACAAAAAGAGAAGTCCCCGGACTTCCGCCGAAATACGGACGATAACCGATTTTCTTATCACGAACAAGCTGGCTTACCTGAAGGCCGGTTGCACCGGGCTGTGCCTGAACAACCAGCCTGTCACTATCAAGGGTAACCTTCTGCATGCGGTGAAAATCAAAGGTAATGCCCACATTCGGTTTTCCAGGGATTGACCCAATCAGCAGAACTGTTCCGCCGCCAATTGCATAGAGCGGTATATTGTTATTCCTAGCAAGGTTGATCACAGACTGAATCTCCTTAGCAGACTCAGGCATAACCACCACAATAGGATGATGCTCCGGATACAAAGCCCCCTGC
>JAHEEI010000120.1 GCA_024640785.1 Pseudomonadota bacterium | reverse complement strand
CGTTTTGTTCTTGATGCCAATGTGGAAGATATCAATAGGGGCTTCTATCTTTTCACCTCCACGGCTGACAAATTTAGATGAACATCCCCTGATACGGATGGTGGACTGAGGGTGGATTAAAGTACCCGGCTTATCAATCATATGGTCATTGACTATGACTTTGCCGGCCATTATAAGAGGTCTGGCTTCCTCCAGTCTTTCTGCGAGTCCTTTCTTGATAAGGATTTTATCAAGAGCTATCTTTTTGGCTTGCGGATTTTTTTTCATGGGTTGATAAAGACCTTGAGCTATTTATCTTGATAAATCAAAAATAAATTTATGCAAGGATGTAAGGAACTATGATGAGATCAGTCTTTATTGTGGTTTCCAAATAATGAATTTGACCGTATTTGAGTGTTTTGTTCTAAGCTTCCATGGGATTGCTTAACATCTTTTTTACGGCATTGTATATTCCCTGTGCATCAATCTGGTATTTTGCTCTGAGAACGTTCTGAGGGCCATGTTCTACAAAAGTGTCAGGTATGCCTAAGTTTATGACATTTAGATCTTTGTCATGATCTTGAATTTCTTCAAGGATTGCTGAGCCGAAACCGCCCTGGATAACATTTTCTTCAACAGTAATTATGTGTTTTGTCTTATCCAAAAATTTAAGCACGCAATCTTTGTCAATTGGTTTGATGAATCTGCTGTTTATTACAGAGCATTTTATCCCCTCTTTTTCAAGCATTTCTGAAGCCTCGATAGCAGGGTAAACAGTTGAACCTATGGCAAAGATAGCAGCGTCATCTCCCTGTTTAATGATTTCTGATTTTCCAATAGGAATTTCTTTTACTTCCTGATCAAGAGGGACACCTAGTCCTTTCCCCCGGGGATATCTTATGGCAACCGGCTGTGAAAGGCTGAGAGCAGCATATATCATATGTCCTAGCTCATTTTCATCTTTTGGAGCCATGAATATGAGGTTAGGCATTGGTCTTAAATAAGATATATCAAACAGGCCATGATGAGTGGGGCCGTCTTCACCAACAATTCCTGCACGGTCAAGCATAAAAACAACAGGCAGATTCTGCAGGCAAACGTCATGCAGGATCTGATCGTAAGAGCGTTGTAAAAAGGTAGAATATATTGCGGCAACAGGCCTTAAACCCTCTGTTGCCATACCTGCAGCAAAGGTTATTGCATGCTGTTCTGCAATGCCAACATCAAAAAACCTTTTTGGAAATTTTTTTTTAAAGTTGTCAAGGCCTGTTCCGCTCGTCATTCCGGCTGTTATGGCCACGAGGCTTTTATCCTCTTCTGCTATCCGGGTAAGGATGTTTCCAAAAACTTCTGTATATGAAAGAGGACCTTTTTTTATTTCGGATTTTCCTGTTATTTTGTTAAAATGTCCGACACCGTGAAAGTATGTCGGATCTTTTTCAGCCGGGGGATAGCCTTTTCCTTTTTTGGTTACAACGTGTAAGAGGATTGGGCCCTTCAGGTTTTTTATGTTTTTCAAATCTTCCAGAAGAAGTTCAAGCCTGTGACCCAGAACCGGACCAATATATTTAAATCCAAGTTCATCAAAGATGAGACCGGGGATAAAAAGGCTTTTAAAAAACCATTCAGACTGCCTGGCAAGTTTTGCTATGGGTTCTCCAATTCCAGGAATTTTGAAAAGAATCGTTTTTAATTCGTCTCTAAACTTATTATAAGCATGACCTGAAATGAGATGTGAAAGGGAAGAGGACATGGCCCCTACATTGGGTGATATTGACATCTCGTTATCGTTTAATACCACAATTATATCTTTTTTTATATGCCCTGCGTAATTAAGGCCCTCAAAAGCCATACCCGCCATTAAAGAGCCATCTCCTATTACTGCAATAACTTTGTTTTTTCGGCCTTTTAAACAACGTGCCTGAGCCATGCCAAGAGCAGCGGAAATAGATGTGCTGCTGTGACCAACATCAAATGTGTCATAGGGGCTTTCATTCCGCTTAGGGAATCCGCTGATGCCTTCAAGTGTACGCATGGTTCGCAGGGCTTCTTTTCTGCCGGTTAAGATTTTGTGAGCATAAGCTTGATGTCCTACGTCCCATACTATTTTGTCGTCAGGTGTGTCAAATATATAATGTAAAGCGATTGTTAGTTCAACAGTTCCAAGGCTTGAGGCAAGATGACCACCGGTTTTTGAAACGGAATCAATTATTAACTCACGGATCTCGTCGGCGAGGATAGGCAGTTTGTCAACGCTCAGTTTTTTCAGGTCTTCAGGTGTATTTACTCTGTCCAGAAGTTTATCCATTTTATATCTAGTTTTTTCTTTCTATGATTAGTTTCGCTATTTCACGAAGAGGTTTTGCCTTTTCGTCAAAACTGCTTATAGCATCAATCGATTTTTTATAGAGCTCTTGCTGAAGCCTTGATGCTTCATCAAGACCCACAAGAGAGGGATAGGTGGCTTTTTTCATTCTTTGATCCTTACCCACTGTTTTTCCCATCTGTTCGGTAGAACTGGTAATATCAAGGATATCATCTGTTATCTGGAAAGCAAGGCCAATTGCATCTCCATAATTGTTAAGATCTGTTAACTGATCTTTGTCTGCATTTGCCAGGACTGCACCTGTCAGGACTGAAGCAGTTATGAGTGCGGCTGTTTTATGTGAGTGTATATAGTCAAGCAGTTCCATGCTTATTTCTTTTCCTTCTGATTCAAGGTCAACTGTTTGTCCTCCTATAATACCTCTGGAACCGCAGGCAGCAGTAATCAGCCTTATAACTTTAATTTTTATTTCAGGAGAAAAACAGCTTTTTTCTGTTTCCGAAAGAATGCTGAAAGCTTCTGTCTGAAGTGCATCGCCAGCCAGTACTGCGATTGCCTCTCCAAAAACATTATGGGTTGTAAGGTGTCCTCTCCGGTAATCATCATTATCCATTGAAGGAAGATCATCATGAATGAGCGTATATGTATGTATCATTTCAAGTGCGCAGGCTTCCTTTAGCAGTTTATGTTGGTCTTCACCAACTGCTTCTGCTGCAGCAAGGACAAGGATTGGGCGCAGCCTTTTTCCGCCGGAAAAAAGGCAGTATCTCATGGCGCTATGAAGTTGGGGAGGGAAGCAGTCTTTTTTAGGAAGAATGTTGTCAAGGGTTTTATCGACAAGTTCTTTTTTTTCCTTAAGATAGGTTTTTACATCAAAATATTTCATGGGTATATTTTAGTGGGTAAGAGGCTTAGCTATCACTGTTTTCAAAGGGTTCTTTTTTAAGGTTGCCTTCATCGTCTCTAAGTAGTATCCCAACTTTATTTTCTACAGCGTCAAGTCTTTGTGAGCAGAAGCGGGAAAGTTTTATGCCTTCTTCAAAAAGAGAAAGGGCCTCATCAAGGGATAAATTGTTTTCATCAAGGCGCTGTACAATATTTTCAAGGTCAGCAAGTGCTTTTTCAAAATTCTTTTTAGCCATGAGTATTCCCTTGTATGGTTAGTGTATTTAATTATATTATTTTGCACTCAGCACTACCTTTTGCAAACCGTATGTTTATTCTGTCTCCCTTTTTTAATATTGAGGAATCTTTTATTATCTTTAGAGACGGGAGTAGACGTGTTATGCTGAAACCCCGTTCCAGTGTGTGAAGCGGGCTTAAAGAATTGAGCCTTGCCGTGCATGTTTGAAGAGAAGCGCCTTTATTATTAATCAGTGCTGAAAAATGTCTGGAAATATTGTTGGTAAGATGAGTTAGCCTTTGTCTTTTGTTTCTTATAATGTCTGACGGTGGAGATGAAAGAACAATTCTTTCAGCACTATTAACTTCTGCTCTTTTCAGGCTGAGCTTGCTATTTACGCTATATGTTAACCGGATATTTAGCTCATCAATTTTAAGCTTTAAATCGGAAAGTTTTTTTATTCTGTTACTCAGGAAACTTTGACAGTACTTAAGCTGCATGCTGTTTTTTTCAAGTATTTTTAATAACAGGCTTCTAAGCTGTGAGACCTGCTGGGTAATCTGCTTTTCAAGTTTTTCCTTTTCTCCTACCACAAGTTCCGCTGCGGCTGAAGGGGTGGGTGCTCTGAGGTCTGCAACAAAATCAGCGATAGTGAAATCTGTTTCGTGGCCTACTGCGGAGATTACAGGGATTTTTGAATTAAAAATTGCTCGGGCAACCCGCTCTTCATTGAATGGCCATAAATCCTCTATTGAGCCTCCTCCCCGGCCTAAAATAATTACATCAGCCTTTAAATGCAGGTTTGCGGTAGTCAAAGCATCTTCAATCTCCAGAGAGGCTTCTTTTCCCTGAACTTTAACAGGAATAATTATGATTTCCATTTTTGGAAATCTTCTTGTGATAATATTGATTATGTCTTTCACTGCGGCACCGGTAGGAGATGTTATGACAGCAATTTTTTGAGGTAGAAATGGGATTTCTTGCTTTTTTTCACTGTCAAAAAGCCCCTCTTTTTGCAGTTTTTTCTTTAACTGTTCAAATGCAAACTGGAGGTCGCCTATTCCTCTGGGCGTCATGCTTTCTATCAGGAGCTGATATTCGCCTCTTGGTTCATAGACATTTATTCGGCATTTACAGATGACTTTCATTCCGTTTTCAGGGGTGTATTTAAGGGATTGATTCCTGTTGCGGAACATAACTGCACGGATCTGACTGTTTTTATCTTTGAGCGTAAAATAAAAATGTCCGGAGGAAGGTGTTTTTATATTGGATATTTCTCCCTCGACCCAGAGATTTGGAAAAGAGAGCTCAAGGGTATCTTTTATCTGTTGTGTAAGTGCTGTTACCGTAAAGACTGACACTGTTTTCATTTTTTGTTTAATTTGATAGTTTAATCTTCTAAAATATCACAAGTTATATATGTATTTCAAATTAAATTTGTGTTAAAGATAGAAATATAGAGCATATATAAATTATTATTTTCACGCAGGTAGTTTTAATTACCAATAAAATGTTATGCCGTTAAACGATAAACAATCTAGATGATTGGAAAGTGAAAGAGATATGAAAAAAAAAATGCTAATTTGTTTGATGCTTGTGTTATGCGCAACTGTCGGTTATGCAGAAATACAAAAAGACTATTTTGCAAATGGTAGTTTGAAGTGGGAGAAAGATATCAAGAATGGGAAACAGGACGGTCTTACCCGGTGGTACTATAAGTCCGGGACTCTGCAGATGGAGGAGAACTACAGTAATGGCATTCTTCATGGTGTCTGCAAGATATACTACAATAATGGCCAGCTTAAAGCAGAGATGAACTATAAAAATGGAGAATTAGATGGTTTGGGAACATCTTTTTATAAAGATGGTACTCTCATGGAAACCCTTAACTATAAAAATGGCAAACAGGACGGTCCATGTAAAGCATATGATATGAAAGGGGTATTAAGGTTCGACCTTTTTTTTAAAAACGGTTTTCCTGACGGTGAAGTGAAGAAATACCATGATAATGGTAAGCTTCAGTTTTTGGATATCTACAAGCACAAGGAACGTATCAGCCGTAAGACATATGATAAAAATGGGAAACTCGTGTCAACTGAAGTTTTTACGGATTGAGATATTTGTCAGAAGCGATGATTTCCGTATTATCACTAGGCTTCAGAGACAGAGGCCTGAAGCGTTCCGTAAAATGGGTCAGTTTTATTTATTTTAATATAAATTGTTTCTCCTGGAGTGAGTTCAGTTCCTTCCAAAGTTCTAACTGTAAGGGTCATATAAAATTCCGTTAGTAATATGCTGTACCTTTTAAAAATTTTCTTGAGAACAAGAGCTTCTTTTTTTTTACCGATACTTTTTTGAAGTACTTTAAGCAGCCAGTATTTTTTTCTTTCCTTTTCAACTATTGCTGCTTTTGAGAGTATTTGTTGAGAGGAGCTAGCTATTTTTTCAAGTGAGCTCGGGTCGTACTCGGGTTTTTCTCCCCTTATAAAGCTTAACAGCTGTCTTTGGATAACGAGGTCCAGATATTTTCTGACTGGGGAAGTTATGGTGGTGTAGCTGTCCAGCCCCAAGCCGTTGTGGGGCTCTGCATTTGTATCGATTGTTACTTTTTCAAAATTTTTTTTCATAGAGAAAAGTTCGAAAAGAGAAAGATTATCCTTTTGCTCGATTTTATCTACCGGTGCAGTCTGTTTTCTATAAAGGGCCGGGAAACTATTTTTTCTAAAAATAAGAGAAGCACAGTAGTTGGCGAGGATCATACATTCGGAGACAAGTACCTGGCTTTCAGCTTCACGTTTTCTTTTTTTTATTTTTATTTCTTTTTTTTGATTAACTTCCAGCTGGAGTTCAGGCAGCAATATGCTGCGTGCGCCATTTAACAGCCTTTTTTTCCTTAATTTCAAGGTAAGATTGTAAAGTTTTTTTAATAAAGGGTTGGTTTTTATTGCATTGTCCGTTTCATCATAGCTCATTTTGAGGTCGTTTTTTATAAGAGATGTCTGTGCACTGAAGTCAATTATATCTCCATCCAAAGACAGTCTTATTTTAAAGGAAACAGCAGGTCTTATCTCACCCTGTTTAAGGCTTAGAGAGTTTTCTGAAAGACAATCAGGGAACATTGGTGATTTTCCTTCAGGCAGATAGATGGAGCGCCCTCTTCTTTTTGCTTCTAAATCAATGGCTGTTCCAGGTTTGATTACCGATGCAACATCCGTGATGTGAACGTAGAGCATGAAGGAATTATAATGCTCTTCAAAACTGAGTGCATCATCAATGTCCAGAGTCGAGGCATCATCAATAGAAAATGTATTTATACGGGTAAGGTCTTTTCGCGATTTATCAAATAAAAACGAGTTGTTGTCAGGTCCAAGCAGTGACCTGATATTATTGATAATGGTTTCAGGCCAGGCACAGTGAATCTGATGTTTCTGAAAAAGGAGATTTTCGTCTTCATCAAAAACACCTGTTTTCACAAGGAAATCAAAGCAATCTTTTTGTGTTGTGATTTGGGCTGATTTCAAAGCCTTTTTAATTGTTGTGTAACAAGGGGCCTGTTTTCCTGAAATCGTATACTGCTTTAGGTATGTAAAAAATTCACCACTGTGTTTTTCAGCGGTCGAGTTTTTTTCTTTTGCTACGTTAAGCCATTTCCTGAAGTCGATTATTTTTGTTTGTTTCTTTCGTTCTTTTTCCAAATTTATTTTAAGTTTTTCAATCTGTTCAAGTGTGTTCGCAAAAAATTGTAAATTTTTTATTTTAAAATGGATGCTGTCATTCATGATAGAACGAATAACAGCCATTTCCCGGTCAGAATCGGATTTGTTTCTGAAAATTTTTCTTGTCAGAAAGCTGATATCATATAGTTGTCCCTTATTTTCGAGGGATTTCCAGAGCTCTGGGATGCAGATAGTTTCGGCAATTTTGTTTTGCAGAACGGTTTTTTCTTCAGCAATACTCATCATAACATCTTTTGGTAAACTTATATCAACACTATAATCTGAGACGTAAAAAGCCCTTTTTTTTTGCAAGTTTATTTCTTTTGATCCGGGCAGAAGAAGGTGGTAACTGTTGTCCTTATCAGAAAGACAGATTCCTGACATGATTTCTTTATGCTCGAAATAGTATACGATTTTTCCGGATTTCATAATAGTTGTGCTCATTAGGATTTAACAGAGAGTTGATTATACCCTTAAAACATAGGTCTTAAACGTTTGAGCTACGCTTTAGTTTAAATAATAATCGCGATGTATGAGACGCGTTGAGCAGTGCAGATGGCTTATAAAGGATGGCTGAAGCTTCAATAATATGGATCATAGTATCCTTCCTCATTTATTATTTTATAGCATTTCTCAGGTATCTCGAGCAGAAATCGTGATGGTTTTGCAATATTTGCATAACCGTTGCTGTCTTTAATATATTTTGGAACGCAAAGGAAGAGGTGATCTTTAGCTCTTGTTGAAGCAAC
>JAHEEI010000119.1 GCA_024640785.1 Pseudomonadota bacterium | reverse complement strand
ATAAGTCATTAAAGTGCCTTCTTTCCGGATCTTGGCTAATTCAATAAGAATCATGTGTGATAAATCCAACGGCAATGGCATGTAATTTTCAGTTTCACTGGTTGCGTACCCAAACATCATCCCTTGATCACCTGCACCCTGATCCATTTCTTCTTTACGTTCTACACCCTGATTAATATCTGGAGACTGTTCATGAATTGCAGAAATCACACCACATGAGTGCGCATCAAACATATATTCTCCTTTTGTATATCCGATTCGTTCGATGGTTTGACGTGCTACTTGCTGAACATCAATATAAGCATTGGTTTTTACTTCACCACTTATTACTGTCAAACCAGTGGTCACAAGCGTTTCAACAGCGACTTTTGATTCTGGATCAGCTGCGATTAGGTGATCTAGTATTGCATCTGATATTTGGTCTGAAACCTTATCCGGATGACCTTCTGAAACAGATTCAGATGTAAATAAATACGGCATTATAAATAAATTTTAGTGAGTTTTTTTTCAGTCCGCAAAGATATTTGAAAAATGATCATTTTAAAAATTTGCATGTATAAATTACAATTATTCAATTGAGTAGCTCGGCATTTCAAATGATTTGTAGTGTAGACCATCTTTGAGATTAAGGATTCTGCGATTATATTTGTTTTGAACTTGCCTAAATTATCATGCCTATTTATAAAAATATTATCGAGTCTGTCGATGATGGAATTCTTATCATTACAATAAATCGTCCAGAGAAATTAAATGCACTAAACACAATGACTTTATCTGAGCTTAAAAAGTGCATTGAAAATGCTTATGACGATATGGGAATTAGAGGGATAATTGTAACCGGAGCAGGGGAAAAGGCCTTTGTTGCCGGAGCTGATATTGCTGAATTTTCTGAACTAAATGAACTTAATGGAAGAAAATTTTCAGAACGCGGTCAGGAAATTTTTGCGCTTTTTGAAAATTGTATTAAGCCTGTCATAGCAGTGGTTAATGGATATGCGCTTGGCGGTGGATGTGAATTGGCAATGTCGTGTCATTTACGAATTGGGACTGAAAACACCTTTTTTGGACAGCCAGAAGTAAGTCTAGGGATTATTCCTGGGTACGGAGGAACGCAAAGGCTTACCCAATTAGTTGGGAAAGCCAGAGCATTGGAAATGATGCTAACCGGTGAAATGGTAGGCTCAAATGCTGCCTTAAGGATCGGGCTACTCAATCACCTTGTTGCTACAAAAGAAGATGCAATAGCTAAGGCTAAAGATATTTTGTATAATATTTTCAAAAATGCCCCACTTGCCATAGGTATGGTAATTAATTGTGTAAATTCGGCCTTTTCTAAATCAGTGGACGGATATCAAATCGAAGCCAATAGCTTTGCAAATTGTTGTAAATCCATGGATTTTAAAGAGGGAGCCACTGCATTTTTAGAAAAGAGAAAACCTGAATTTAAAGGAGAGTAATTCCCCGTTTTCATTGGTATGGGTAAATTCAAACAGCTTGCCGGCGAAACAGCGATCTATGGCCTAAGCAGCATTATTGGTAAAGCAATAAATTTTCTTTTAGTTCCATTTTATACATCCACCTCCATACTCAAGGTAGAAGAATATGGCATTGTAACGGAGTTGTATTCTTATGTGGCTGTTTTAAATGTTTTATATCTATATGGATTGGAAACAGCATATTTTAGGTTTACCTCCAAATCTAGCGATGGAGAAAAAGAAATTTACAGCAATGTATTTTCTTCGATTTTAGTAACTACCATCCTGTTAACCTTACTGTTGGTAAGTTCTGCAACTCCAATAGTAAACTGGCTTGAATTTCCCGGCCAGGAAAGATATGTGTATTGGTTTGCAGCGATTATAGCCATTGATTCAGTTATGGCTGTGCCTTTTGTAAAATTGAGGTATGAGCGTAAGGCGAAACAATTTGCTTCTTTTAAACTGATTAACATATTTCTGAATCTTGGACTTAATTTATTTTTCCTTTATTTCTGTAAAAATATTTGGTCAGGAAACTTTCTTCCGCAATTAAAAGGTGTAATTAGTTACGTGTATAATCCTCAGTATAATGTAGAATATGTATTCATTTCTAACCTTATTGCTAATGCCTGTTATCTTCTTCTTTTATTTGGAGTCTTAAAAAAAGCCAGATTTGTCATCAATTATCAGGTGCTCCAACCGATGCTTATATATGCATTTCCACTTCTATTATCACAATTAGCAGGTAATTTTAATGAAATGTTTTCCAGGATGATGTTGAAGAAAATTCTCCCAGACGGGTTTTATACAGGGTTTAATAATCAGGAAGCCCTTGGGATTTTTGGAGCTTGTTATAAAATATCAATGATCATGACTTTGGCAATTCAGGCATTCAGGTATGCGGCGGAACCTTTTTTCTTTCGGGAATCTCAATCTGCTGAATCAAAAAAGACCTATGCAGGAATTTTCCTTTATTTTGGAATTTTTGGGCTTTTTTCAGTATTGGTATTCAGTTTGAATCTTGATATCATTAAGCTGGTGTTTCTTCGAAATGAGGCATACTGGACTGCCTTGCATATTGTACCTTTTTTATTGCTTGCAAGTCTCTTTTTAGGTTTGTATTACAATTTGTCTATTTGGTTTAAAATATCTGATAAGACTTATTTTGGTACAATTATATCTGTGTCAGCAGCAATACTTACTGTAGTCTTTAACTATGTATTAATTCCATATTTTGGTTACGAAGGGAGCGTTTTTACCACAGTATTTGTTTATGTATATATGTGTGTATTTGCATATCTGAGTGGTAAGAAATATTATCCTATCAATTACAACATTAAGAAATTGAGTTTCTATTTCCTCTTTGCATTGGTTTTATTAGCGATTGGATGGAAAATTGAAACATCCTCAAAAATGGTTACTTTACTACTCAAACAAGTCCCAATCCTAATATTTGTATTAGTCACCTATTTGAGTGAATGGAAAAAACTAAAATTTAGTAAAAATTAATTCCTACTTTTGTGGTCCTGAATAACCTTTGACACAATAAAATTCCTATAGCGAAGTTTACATCAAGCATATGAATATAATTATTCCAATGGCCGGCATGGGTAAAAGGCTGCGTCCGCATACCCTTACCACTCCAAAACCATTAATTCCTATCGTTGGTAAACCTATAGTTTATTGGTTGGTTCATGATATTGTTGCAGTGTGTAGTGAGAAGGTCGAAAATATAGGTTTTGTGATCGGCCGAAGTTTTGGAGAATCTGTCGAAAATGAGTTATTGAATATTGCTGCAAAACTTGGTGCAAAAGGGCATTTATTTTATCAGGATGAGCCTTTAGGCACCGCCCACGCTATATATTGTGCAGTAGATATTTTGTATGGCAAAACCATAGTAGCATTTGCTGATACCTTGTTTAAAGCAAATTTTAAACTTGATGAAGAACAAGATGGAATCATCTGGGTTCATCAAGTACAGGATCCTTCTGCTTTTGGAGTAGTAAAACTAAATAGTAATGGAGAAATCGAGGATTTTGTAGAGAAGCCTTTAATTTTTGTTTCTGATTTGGCAATTATTGGGATCTATTATTTCAAAGATGGGAATAATCTAAAAGATGAAATAAAGGTACTAATCGATAATAAAATAAAAGATAACGGGGAATATCAACTAACACGTGTGTTAAAAACCCTTAAAGAAAAAGGGACGAAATTTGTGCCTGGACAGGTAGATGATTGGTTGGATTGTGGAAATAAGCAAGCAACTGTAGAAACACATCGGTCTTATTTTAATTTTATAAAACATGAAAAATTAATAAGCGATTCTTCCAGAACGACAAATTCAGTATTGATTGAGCCTGTTTATTTGGGCGAAAATGTAGAGATAGATAATGCGGTAATTGGACCATTTGTTTCCGTTGGAGATAATTCAAAGATCAGTGAATCAAGAATTCAAAACTCTATCATTCAAAAAGATAGTCTGATTAAAAATGCAAATCTTGCAAACTCTATGTTGGGTAATTTCGTTACCTTTGAGGGCAAAGCCACAGATCTCAGTGTTGGAGATTACAACACCATTTCACAATTTTGATTTAAGATAGTATGCACAGAAAGGTCTTTAGAAATTTCATTTTTGTATTGTTTCTCTCAGTTACATTGCTGCAGAGTTTTAATGTATTGGGGCAAAAGAAAAGTAAGAAGAAAAAAAATGAAGTCAAGGTAGAAACGAAAGTTGTCGTTTCGGAAGAAGATAGAAGAAAGGCAGAGATGTATCATGCGGAAGCGGAAAAGTATTTTATACTAGATGATATTGCGAAAGCATTTGTTCTCTACCAGCGTTCACTAGAATCCGATCCGGCGAATGCCACTGCATATTATAAAATAGCGCAAATCTATCTCAAAAGCAATGATGCTGAAAAAGCAGTGTTTAATGCACAAAAAGCCATTGAGCTAGATGAAACCAACAAATATTTTTATTTGTTGCTGGCAGATATATATACCAAAAAATCCAATTTTGTTGAAGCAGCAAATACCTACGAGCAAATGATTGCTAAATGCAAAAATGCAGATGAGTATCTTTTTGAATTGGCAGCCATTTACATTTACCAGGAAAATTATGATAAGGCGCTAAGCATTTATAATCGGATAGAGGATAAATTTGGTTTGAATGAACAGGTTATTGCACAAAAGCAAAAATTGTATTTAAAGCAAAGCAATCTGGACATGGCAATTGCCGAAGGGCAAAAATTGATTGATGCCTATCCTGGTGATTCAAGATTTGTATTGATGTTGGCTGAAATCCTAATTTCCAACAATAAGAGTGAAAAAGCAGTACCTTATCTTGAGGAACTTGTTAGCAATAATTCCGATAATGCCAGGGCGCTTTTAATGCTATCCGATTATTATAGAAAACATGATGATGTTGAAAAAGCGGATACGTATCTTAATCGGGCTTTTGGTATTCCAGATTTGGAGATCGAGCTTAAAATTCAGGTACTTGCAACATTTATCCAAAAACTTCCCAATGCAGATATAGAATCCTTGGCGATTAGTTTAGGAGGAAAAATATTGACAGCTCACCCCGATGACTCTCGTGCATATGAGATCAATGGTGACCTGTATATGAGTCTTAATCGAGATGATGATGCGCTTACAAATTATAAAAGGGCAATTGAACTCGGAGCTTCCAATTTTAATACCTGGCAAAATGTGCTTCAGATGGAAATTAAAATGGAAAATTATAAAGAAGCCATAAAGGATGGAGATCAGGCATTAGAATTGTTCCCAAATCAGGCAGGAATTTGTTGGTTCCTGGGTAATGCTTATTTAGCAAGCAAAAATTATGAAATGGCTTCTGAGATATTGGAAAGAGGCAAAAAGCTATCAAATTCCAATGAGGAATTAAAATCATATTTTAATGGTCAGCTTGGCGATACTTACAATAACTTAAAGGATTACAAAAAATCAGACGAATCTTATGAAGCTGCTTTAGCTTATAATCCTGATAATGACTATGTATTAAATAATTACAGCTATTTTTTATCATTAAGGAAAGAAAAGTTAGATTTGGCTAAAAAGATGTCTTTTAAACTGGTTTCAAGAAATCCTGATAATGCTACCTATTTAGACACGTATGCCTGGGTGCTTTTTGTACGAGGTGAATATGCGGAATCTAAAATTTATATTGAAAAAGCTGTGAGTAGCAAAGACATTAGCGGAACCATCATCGAACATTATGGAGATATTTTATTTAAATTAGGAGATGTTGATTTAGCAGTACAACAATGGCTTAAGGCAAAAGGAATGGATGAGACTTCTGATTTAATAGACAAAAAAATTGCAGACCGTAAACTTTATGAATAAAACATTTCCATTTTACTTACTTATTTTGGTGATTTTGTTGTCATCATGTAAAAAGGATTTAATTGGATTTAAATCTAAAAAAAAGAGTGCAGTTAGTGTTGAGGAGATTGATTTTGATTATTTTCAGTCAAAGACAAAAATCAGGTATTCAGAGGGTGAAAAACAAGTAAATGGTAATGCAAATATCAGAATCAGAAAAGATTCATTGATTTGGATTTCAGTATCGCCATCTATCGGAATTGAAGCCACACGTGTGATGATTTCAAAGGATACAGCTTTAGTAATTAACAGAATTGACAAGGAATTTTATGTCTTTAATTTTGATGAGATCAGTCGGTATTTCAATTTTAAGGTGGATTATGATATGATCCAATCTATTCTGTTAGGTAACCTTATCAGGCCAATTAATAATGAGTCACAAGTAGCAAAGGAAAATAATTATTTTTTGATAAAACAAAACTCCGGGCCACTGGATATTGAAAGTTTCGTATTGAATGATAATAAAAAAATTGAAACAGTACTAATAAATGAAATGGCCACAAGTAATTTTATGACGCTAAAATATAGCGACTTCAAAGAGGTTGGAGCGTATCTTTTTGCTAAGGTTTGTCTTATAAATCTGACGTATAAAGCTAGTAAAGGACCACTAGTGACCAGTATAAATCTTCAACATAATAGAGCAGAAATAGTTGATAAACCATTAAAGTTTCCTTTTAATATTCCAACAAAGTATGACGCCTTTAAGTAATTTTTTTTACTTAATATTCATCACATTACAACTAGGTTTTATTTATAATGGGTATGGACAGAAGAATAAAAGCCAGTTAGAAAAGGAGAAAGCTGTTGTTCAAAATCAAATACAAGAGACTCAACAAATACTTGCCCAGACATCCAGCAAAAAGAAAGCAACTGTTGGTCAACTCAATGCGATCACCAAACAAATAGAAGGTCAAACCAAATTGATACGTTCTTATTCCAGTGAAGTCAAAATACTTAGTGGAAGGATCGATCAGGATGTCACTGTTATTTCTGCTCTGCAACAAGATCTTGATAATTTAAAAAAAGAGTATGCATCAATGGTGTATTCAATGTATAAATCAAGCAATGGATTTAGTAGGTTATCTTTCATTTTTGCCTCTTCTAATCTTACTCAATTTTATATGCGTTTTAAATACCTTGAGCAATATTCTTCAGCAAGAAAAAATCAGGTACATCTCATAACAGAAGTAAAAACTGAATTAGAAAATGAGAAAGCTTCCCTGGAAAAAGCCAAAAATGAGAAAAATGTGCTTCTTTCAGAACAATTGAAGGAAAAGGAAAAGTTGGATAAATTGAAAACCGAACAAGATAAAATTTTTAGTAGCCTTAAGAGTGAAGAAGCAGCACTTACCAAAGACCTTACAAAAAAGAAAAATGAAGTAGCTAGTCTTGAAAATCTGATTTCAAAGTTGCTCAAAGATGAAATAAAGAATAGTGCAATATCATCAGAAAAAATAGCTGATGTAAACATCGATTTAAAAAATATAACAAGTTCATTTGAAAAAAGTAAAGCAAACCTTCCCTGGCCTGTTTCTAGTGGATTTATCTCTGAAAAGTTCGGGACGCATCCACATCCTGTACTTACCAGAATTAAAATGCCTAATGATGGCATTAATATTCAAACCAAGCAAAATGAACAAGTAAGAGCTGTTTTTAATGGTGTGGTGAAAAAAATAGCTATAGTCCCGGGCGAGTTTAAATATGTAGTGATAGTACAACATGGAACCTATTTTACAGTATATGCAAAACTTAAAAAAGTCAATGTGAAAATGGGACAACAAATAACGATAGATGACGTTATTGGGGAAGTAAATACGGATGTTGATGGCACTTCGGAAGTCCAGTTTCAGGTTTGGAAAAATACTGAAAAGTTAGATCCGGAGCTTTGGTTGGCTAAGCGATAATAATTAAAAAGGGATTAAAAATCTTTTAAAAGATATTAGTATTTAAGTTTATAAGACCGTAATTTTGTAATGGTAGTAAGACACAATTCATTTAAAATATAAAGCTATGAACGTAGAATTAGCATTTCTTGGAGGTCTAGGAGGTTGGGAAATTCTTCTTATTCTTATGGTATTATTGATATTCTTTGGA
>JAHEEI010000118.1 GCA_024640785.1 Pseudomonadota bacterium | reverse complement strand
TCCAGAATTTTTTTGCAATCTTTTGCAGAACATCAGTGCTGAATGGAGAGTAGGCCCCTTCAGTGGCAAACCACATGGTCCATTTCATCATGGGAAAAGAGACTTCATGGAGTTGGTTCATAGTACTGGTTGATTCCGTGGCATAAAAAGGGGCGTTGGTAATAAAGAACCGGGGGTTATAGGCATTTGCGTTAAAACCGCTTTGGGTGACCCGTTTTTCAAGTAAGGCTGCTGTTTCTTTTCCAGAGGACTGGGCAACCCGTATTGTTCCCTCAGCCAGAACATCTCCAAAACCCTTGCGATAGGTGATCATATCCAAAAGCTTTTCCGCGTATGCCAGCGTCCCTTGTTCGGACAGCTTGATTCCGGTTTTGCCTTCAGGAAGCAATCCAAGCTTGTCGCTTTCATGAAGAAAACTGAACAGGTTGTTTATTTCCTGTCCGCACAGTCCATAATGGTCTAGAAGTGACGTCACCAGAAAAGGAACCGCTGTAGATTCATCATTGTTCTGCAGTTTGTCCCAGAGGTAATATGAATAGGCGGACGCACAGTTTTTTCGGATTTCCTCTTTTCCGGAATCATGGAGATAGAGACCGCGGGGACAGCCTGAGGGGCAACCAAAACAAGGAGAACGTTTAACCAGTTCAATCCCCTCGATGTTCGGATCCATGAGGACCCGACCTTCTATTAAAGACCGGACCTGCTGATTAATTTTCTTAAGTTCTTCAGGCCGGGCAACTTTGACCTTTTGGCTTCCCTCTATGACAATGGCCTTTAGATTTTTTGAACCCATTACCGCTCCGAATCCGCTGCCACCGCAGGCATTGTTATCACTCATTGCAATGGCAAGTTTGACCTGGTTTTCACCTGCCGGCCCGATGCAGATTGCGCGTGAATTTTTTCCATGGGCAGCTGTCAGGCATTTAAGAGTTTCAGGAATTCCCAGACCCCAGAGACCGGCTGCCTCCTTGACCTTATATTTTCCGTCTTGGATATGGACATAACTTGGTTTTTCGGCTTTGCCCGTGATGATCATTCCATCAAGCCCGGCAGCCTTAATAGCGACAGCCATGCTGCCGCCGACATTTCCAAGTCCAAACTGTTGGGGGTTGAGCAGCGGAGATTTCCCGCCGATGAACCACCGGTTACAGGAAGGGGCAGAGGTACCGGCCAGCGGACCAGTCATGATAATAACGGGGCTGTCCGGATGGAGCGCATCTTTTTTGGAATCAACTTCGTCCCAGTAGATTTTGGAGAGGAAGCCGCGTCCACCGATAAACCGTTCGGCCATTGCTGCTGTTTGCTGGTGCTGTATCTCTCCCGAGGTAAGATTAAGTCTGAGGATTTTCCCCCGCCAGCCATAGATGGTTTCCATGCTTGTTCCTTTAATAATTTATTGGGAAATTTTGATTGGTTTAAATTATTGTTGGTTTTCCTTTATTATTGATAGTTTTGAGTTTTTGAGGGTATGATTGGTCAAAACCCTTCATTTTTTTCGAGACAAAACATGCTGACATCCTCAGCCTAAAAATAAAGACAAGGTTCAGTAATTACAGGATTGATAATTAATTAAACCGAAGCAGCTGTTACAGTCAAGCAGTAAAAGAATTTTTTATAATGTATGTTATGTTCCGTTTCTAAATTCTTCAATGGTTTTACCTCGAAGACACTCTGCCAGTTCCCAGGCATAATTATATAAATGCAGGCCCTTTGAAGAAACTATCATTTCACCGTCTTCAACTCCGATTTCTGAGGCAATATACTCTTTCATCTGCTGGATGCCGGCAAGGTTGGCAGGAAAGCCCGCCCATAAATCCCATGAACGGAAGTAGATAATAAAATTGAGTTTTCCATCCTGGATCCGGGTATCAATGGAACGGAGGCAGGGCGGGTCTGCTAAGATCATGTCCGTGGGGTGTGCCACCTGAAGTACCATCTGGTTGTTGCGGTGCCCTTTATTTTTATAGGTCCAGATAAGCAGTTCTATCTGGTTCAGGTACTTTTTTCCGTTGTCGTTAATCACAATGGTGTTGTTTTCCCAGACCTCTTTGTCCTGTTTAAGGATTTTCTGATTTTCTGCTGAGCAGAAATTATTATATTCCAAAGGAAGGGGATATCTGCATATTCTCTGTCCATAGGTATAGGACTCTCCCGGTTTCATTTCTCCGGTCATAATATAGGGCAGATAGTCATTCAAATAATCGTCTGCTACAGGATTTGGCAGGCCGTACTGTCCGGGAATTTGCGGCAACAGCGGAAGCGCGCCGGGATGTTTTATATGCACGGTTACATAATCAAATTCAAGGCGTTTTTCACCTTCAAAAGAGCCCTGGTCAATGGTGAAGTCTCTTCCGATCTCAATACATTTATATACGGTCTGAAACCAGGCGTCCGGAAGGGAGGTCGCTTCAATGTGAAGAGGTTTAAACCCTTGGATTTTGTTGTTGTTTCCCATTACCTTCTCCTTGCATACGGGTTGTTTTATGATTCTCTGCGGATTTCAGGATGTTGAGGTTTTGGACAACTATATAATATGAAAGACTAATAAGGCAACTTTTTTTGAGGAGAACCGGGTATAGATTTTCGCAGGATTTTTGTTTTATGCTTTTCTCTCAATCGGCAGTTTAATGACAAAATTTGTTTTCCTCCGGGTTTTGAAAAACACGCCGTACTTCAGTTGTGGTCTTCCTCTGCAATAAAACAGGATATCGAAAGGCCGGGTCCGGAACCCTTCTCCACGGCAGGACATGCTAATGTTGAAGGAAAAAACACATGCACATTAAAACTCACACGAAACTGATTATTATTTTTCTTCCGGACGTTGATGGCTTGCACACGAAACCTTAGTTTGCCCAAAACAGCTCACGCAGTTTTTCAAAAGTTCTAACCAGAAGGTTATGAGGTGCGCATCTTATTTAATACTCTGGCCGCCATAATTGCACCTTGCTGAGTAAATGCATATGGGCGTGACTTGGAAGCCTTGAGGTCTGAGAGATGTTTGTAAGTTTGAGATATTTCGGACTTTTCTTGTATTTTAAGCTGAAACATAGAGTCTTTTGGAAAATGAGAACGATTTTTTTTTACCTGTTCCTTAAGCCTGTTTATTGGCACTTCATAATGTTTTGCCAGATCTGAATCAAGAATAACCTTTTCACCGCGGACCATTAAAATTATGTTTTCGGCTACGCTGTTTTTTCCCATTTAATCCCCCTTTCTCTTACACTAGGTATCCCTTGTGTGAAACACTTTATAAACCCTAAACAATCTGAAGGAAAATGTCAAATCAAACCTTTTATTTTGGGGAAAATGAGGGTATACCCCCAGAAGATATAGGTGTATCTACCCATATAACTCTGGGGGCATACCCCTAGAAAATCTTCAAATCTAAAGCGACACAGCTTTAAAAAAATTTTTCGCTTTTCATCTTTTGCATAATAGTATATTATTTTTTGATAAATAGGTTTAAAATTATTTGAGAAATACACAAGAAAGGAAGATAAATGCGTTTTAAAAGTAAATTTATCCTGCTGTTAGTTGCAGTCTTGCTGGTATGTTTTTTATCTATGACTGCAAATGCTGAAGACTTTCAGAAAAAGCCTTATAAAATTATTAAAACAGAAAAGTTAAAGACAGTTTGGGATGCAAAGCCTAATGATCTTCTTATAGTTGATGCCAGAAATCCAGAAGAGTATGCTGATGTCCATATTCCCGGAGCCTTAAATATTCCGCAAAATAAATTTGATGAATACACGCATCTTCTGCCTGCGGAAAAGAGTACTCGGATTGTTTTTTACTGTAACGGGTTTAAGTGAGGCAAGAGCAAAAAGGCTGCCGTGACCGCAGCCAAAATGGGTTATAAAAATTTATTCGTATACTCAGAAGGTATGCCGGTGTGGGAAGAGTTTGACTATCCAAGCATTAAAGGGCCGAAATATGAAGCAAGAGTAGACACAGTCAAAATATCGGTTCCAGACCTGGCTGCCCTGATTAAATCGGGTGCGAAAGATTTTGTGATCGTAGATGTTCGGGATGAACCGGAATATGCCGAAGGGCATATTCCGGGTGCCGTAAATATTCCGGTTGCCACGTTTGCTTCAAAATCCAGTATGCTGGATAAGAAAAAAACAATTATCGTTTACTGTAACGGAGGTGAGCGGAGCAACAAAGCTTACAGAAAACTTATGAAGCTTGACTATAAGAAACGCTTCCAGTCACACTTTACAGACTGGAAAGAAGCGGGACAAGAGATAGAAAAATAATTTAGGGTCTAACAGGTTTTTTTGAAGAATTAACTGAAGAAGGAGTGACAGCCTTTTCCAGTTTAGGAGCAAATCTTTTGATCTTTGCTGTTTATGGATGTTCCGGGGAAGGTTGAAAAGATTTAAAGCCTTTCCCTTTATCACGCATGGCGTTTTTTCCTCTCCGGCCCTGTCTGCCGAACCGTTTCTTCTCCCTTTTTCTTAAGTCTTTAAACATTTCTTTTTGTTTGTCTGTTAAGATGGCTTTGATTTCGCTTCTGCACTGACCCATGATACTTTTCATCTCAGGCCTATTCTTTTTTCTGAAATCCATCATCTTGTCGCGGGTTTTATCTATGATGTCTCTTACTTTTTTCTGCTGGTCAAGAGTGAGATCAAGAGATCGAGTCATTCTTTCCAGTTTCATTTCAGGGCTTTTTGGAGAAAAAGGTTTGTCGTAAAAAATTTTTCCAAAAGGAATCGGTGACTTGTTAATATAGAGGAAAGTCGCAATAGCGCCGATACCGGTGAATAAGCCTATCAGAAAAACAGTGATGATGATCAGGATAACTTTTACATTATCTTTCATTTTGAACCTCGTTAATTAAAATTTCTGAAAGAAAAGTATCTGTGCTGATTTCGTTCTCATCAAAAAGGACCATCTCTTCCAGGGGATAGTTATCGATTACAACAGGATTGCCCGGATAGAACCAGGCGGTAGAAGTGGTAATTAAGAAAAGCATGGCCGCCATTGCAGGAACTAATTTAAGACTTGCGGACATAAGTATCTCTGAAAAAATACCGGTATCTTTTTGGCGGTCAATTTCATCAATTTTTCTGGAAAGGTTTACAAAAAATGACGGCGCAGGTTCAGGCAAGAGAGCTTCAAAAGACAGGCTTAAAAGATCAGAAAGACTATTGTCAAGCAAAGCGTCCCGGCAGGAATCACAAGTCTTTACATGCTCTCTGGCCACATTAACAACTTCCAGTTCTTTTAATGATCCGTTTTTATACCCATTAAATAATTCTCTTGTTTTAATGCAACGACTTTTCATGCTTATCCCTGTTTTACAATTAAGCTGTTTAATATTTTCCGGGCATTTTTTCTGGCGCGGTAATTGCTGACCTTAACATTAACTGCTGATATGCCCATTAGGCTTGAGACCTCTTTAATGCTTTTGCCTTCCACTTCGATAAGCACAATTATCATTCTTTCTTTAGGTGAAAGCTTAACCAGTATTTTTTCCGTAAGCTCTTTTAAAATAAGTTTTTTCTCCTGGTCCATTCTGTTTAAAGGTTCCGGGTTAAAGCAGAAACTGTCAATTATTGAGAAACTGTCAGAGGTTAAGGAGGTCTCTGTTCTTTCAGGGTTATTTTTTTCTTTTTTAAGTTCCCGGTAACACATTCTTACTGTGATGGTTCTGAGCCAGTTCGTAAAAGGTTTTTCCTGTGCGTAAGTATGGAGAGACCTGTAGGCTCTGATAAAAACTTCCTGCGCGATATCTTCAGCTTGCTGCTTTTCGTGGAAGAACCTGTATATGATACTAAAGACAAGGGGAGAAACGCTTTTAACAAGCCGGTCAAAAGCTGATTTGTCGCCGGAGAGTGTTTTTCTAACAAGTTCAATTTTATCATTTTTCATATATTAAGTATAACTACAGGGACCGCAAAAGGGAAGAATTTGCTGTCCCTTGTAGTTTAAAAATATATACCGTACTGCTAAAGTCTATTTTTTCGCATGCCTCTTTTTTCCCAGTTGTCCTGGCGCACCTTTTTCATTTTTTCAATAAAGGTTTTTAGTTCCAGCCTTTGCTTCGGCGTAAGAAGTTTTGCTATTTCAAGTTTGGCCTTTTGTTTGATGGCGCAGATTTGTGCTTTCAGTTCAACTGTCTTTTCGATTTTTTCGTTTGCATCAGCTGGGTTTATGGTTTCAGACAGTATGGTTTCCATAAGAGTTATGTTTCTCATTTCTTTGGTCAAGGGTTTTATGCTGTTACGGGTCCCCGCCCTTATTTCTTCAACGGCTTTTTCCTGTTCAGCTGTCAGACTTATGGAGCTTAAGCAGTTAAAAAACATGTCTTCTCTATTCTGTTTTCCTCTTCCCTGTCCGTCAAATGCCCTACCAAATGAAGGAATTAGAAAGAGCATTGACAGCAGTGTTACAGTAATGGTTTTTTTTCTATTAAACATTTTTTTCTCCTTAAAGGGTTTATTTAGTTTTTTAAATGATCATTCTTCTGTCTACTAAGAGCTTTGGGTTGAATAAAAGGTTACAGTCCTTTTTTATTGACAGGAAAAGAGGGAATACTATACTCGCTTTTATGTTCGAAAGAGAATATAAAATGTTAAATGGCAGATTTTAAAATAAGGGATAAAATATGAAATTTTATAACCTGGGAAATAAAAATATTAATGAATAAAAATTTTTAAGGAGAAAAAGTGAAGAGAATATTTGAAGTAGTGATAATAGTAGTGATGGTTTTTATATATTCAGATATCGGTTATGCCCAGGTTGACGGGCTGAAAGATGGCGGGCCAAAATATCTTTACGTGACGCCCCTAAAGAAGAGCCCGCTACATATGCCCTATGATGAGGACATGAAGTGTGTTGACTGTCATAAGTGGGACGGCATTGATGCGTATACGTCCGCAACCATGTCGCTTGTAAAAAGCGAAAAAGGCCGTCTTCCAAAATCAGAGATCAAGAGGGCGATTCTGGAGACCTTAAAAGGGCGTGGAAACTACCGCGAAATGTATGTGTTGGCAACCGCATTTAATAACAAGCCCCTTGCGACCTGTATGGAGTATACCCTTGATCCGAAAAGTTTTATTTTCTATGCATCTTCGGAAAAACAGGGGGAAAAACTGTTTCATCTGGCTGTAAACAGTGATGTTTCGATCGTTTATGTAAAGTTTCGCAATGATCTTGACTATTTTAAAGACCCTATAGGCGTTCAGATTGTGGGAAAGGCAGAGCAGCTCAAGCTCGGAGATTCCGGCTTTGAAGAAGCTTTTGATATCTGTTTATCTACCGTTATCATGCCGGAAGGGATGACGCTTACCCCTGAGTTTAGAAAAGTCTTACAAAAAAATCAGCTTGTTACAAAGATTACCCCTAAAAGAATCATTATCACTCACCATAAATTCAGGTCAGCAGGCCATCATTTTAAACAGATCTGGGAGGCAGATGACAATAGATAGATATAAAATAATATTATATTTTTTACTTTTATTAAGTTTTATTCTTTTTTTTGGATATATCTACAGGGTTTCGGTAAAATCAAATTAAGACAGATAGTTTTTGAACTAGCAGGGTTAACTGAAAAAATAAACAATGGATAACTTCAATAGGGTGAGCAGATATTATGCCTTTTATTATTAACCCGGAAAAATGTGCGGGTTGCGGAACCTGTATTGGCAACTGCCCAAACCGGGCAATAGTGTATCGGGGAGATACTGTATATATAACGGTTATGTGCTGTGACTGCGGAATCTGTGTTAAGCACTGCGGGATGAGTGCTATTGAGCCTGGAATAGAAAAAGCAGAGTTTGATGTTAAAAAAATTGATGCGGCATTAAAGAAGAGCCTTTCCTTAAAAAAAAATATTGCTGCCATAAAATATGCTGATAGAGTTCCTGTCGGGATTCCGGAAGAAAAAGGACTTAGCTTCTGGTGCCATGCCTGCGGTGAGGTTTTTGATGATGAAGCAGGACCCCTCTTTTTTACTGCAAAAAACAGTACATGTGCCGGGGCTTCTAATTTGGGTCTTGGAACAAGAGAAACCGCAAAAGAAGATTATAACATGATGATTGAAAGCA